>JBKBUP010000099.1:0-9766 GCA_046289795.1 Dietzia sp.
CGTTGGCCTTGATCGTGGGTGCGCAGTACTCGTCGGCGAACTCGTCGCGGGCGTCGACGACGATCGACTCGACGGCGCCGCAGTCCAGGGCGCGCTGCCGGATGACCTCCATGTCCTCACCGCCCTGACCCAGGTCGATGGCCACGGCGACGACCTCGGAGCCGGTCTCCTTTCCGATCCAGCTGATGGCGACGGAGGTGTCGAGGCCGCCGGAGTAGGCGAGGACTACGCGATCGGACATGGTGTGCTCCTTGATGGTTCGGATCGATAGGTCTATGGGTGTTCGGTCGTGGATTTCAGAGCTGGCGTCGCGCCAGCGAGGCGAGCCGGTCCGCGAGCTCGGCGCCTCCGACGGGCTCGCGGGCCATCACGAATATGGTGTCATCCCCCGCGATCGTGCCCACCACGTCGTCGAGGTTGGCGCGGTCCAGCCCGCTCGCCAGGAAGTTCGCGGCCCCGGGCGGGGTCCGCAGGACCGCGATGTTGCCGCTGTGGTCCGCCGAGACCAGGAGGTCTCCGAGGAGCCTGCCGAGTCTGTCGGTGCCCCCGGGGATCCCCGGGGCCCGGCTGCCGTCCTCCGGGATGATGTAGCGGCCCGCCCCGCCGTCCGCGGCCCGGAGTTTGACGGCCCCGAGCTCGTCGAGATCCCGGCTCAGGGTGGCCACCGCGACCGCGATGCCCTCCTCTGCCAGTGCCTCTGCCAGCTCGGTCTGACTCCGGACGGGACGGCGCTGGAGGATCTCGGCGATGCGGGCGTGCCTGACGGTCCTGCTGACCGTCCCCACCGTGGTCACGACCGCTCCATGAGCCACACGAGCAGTGCCTTCTGCGCGTGGAGCCGGTTCTCGGCCTCGTCGAACACTCGGCTGCGGGGGCCGTCGATGACCTCGGCCGCGATCTCCTTGCCCCGGTAGGCGGGGAGGCAGTGCAGGACGATCACGTCGTCGGACGCCTTGTCGACCGACTCCTGCCCCAACTGATAGTCGGCCAGGTCGCGGAGCCGGTCGGTCGCCGAGTCCTCCATCCCCATCGACACCCAGGTGTCCGTGATGAGGACGTCGGCCCCGACCACCGCGGAGTCGACATCGGTCGTGATCGTCACCGATCCCCCGGTCTGCGCAGCTACGCGTTCCGCATCCGAGACCACCTGCCCGGTCGGCTGGTAACCCTCCGGCGCGGCGATGGTGATGTGCATGCCCGCGGTCGCGAACCCGAGCAGGTACGAGTGCCCCATGTTGTTCGCGCCGTCGCCGAGGTAGACCGCGCGCAGGCCCGCGGTGCGACCGAAGTTCTCGCGGATGGTGAGCAGGTCCGCGAGGATCTGGCACGGGTGGAACTCATCGGTCAGGGCGTTGACCACGGGCACGTCCGAGTGCGCGGCGAGCTCGGCGAGCCCGTCCTGTGAGTAGGTGCGCCAGACGATCGCCTCGACGTAACGCGACATCACCCTGGCCGTGTCGGAGAGGGTCTCACCCTTGCCCATCTGGGTGGATCCGGAGTCCACGACGATGGCGTTCCCGCCGAGTTGGGCGATCCCGGCGTCGAACGAGAAGCGGGTCCGCGTGGAGGTCTTGTCGAAGATCACGGCGACCGAACGAGGCCCCTCGAGCGGACGCGCCGAGAACGGGTCGGCCTTGAGCCGCATCCCGAGATCGAGGACCTCGCCCTGTTCCGCGGGGCTGAGGTCGTCGTCGCGCAGGAAGTGCCGCACCGACGGTGTTGCTGCGGTCATGACGTGGACTCCTTCGGGGTCGCGGCATCGAGGATGCCCGGCAGTCCGGCGACGAATCGCGCGACCTGCTCCTCGGTCAGGATGAGCGGCGGGGCGAGTCGGACCACGTCCGCCGCGGTGGCTCCGACGAGGTACCCGGCCTCCCGGGCGGCCCCCTCCACGGCCTTCGCGAGCGGGGCGGTGAGCACCACGCCCAGCAGTAGCCCTCTCCCGCGTACATGATCGACGAGTGGGTGGTCCAGGCACTCGATCTCAGCGGCGATGATCTTCCCTAGTCGGTCGACATGCGGGATCAGGTCGTCGGTCTCGATCGTGTCGAGGACGGCCAGAGCGGCTGCACACGCGATCGGGTTCCCGCCGAACGTGGTCCCGTGCTGACCCGCGGTGAGAAGCTCCCCGGCCGCGCCGACTGCCAGGCAGGCACCGATCGGCAGGCCGCCGCCCAGGCCCTTGGCCAGGGTGATCACGTCGGGCACCACGCCCGCCCGCCGCGTGGCGAACATCGCCCCGGTGCGACCGATCCCGGTCTGGACCTCATCGACGATCATGAGGATCCCGTGCTCGCTGCACAGCGAGCGCACGTCCGCCAGGAACCCCTCCGGGGGTTCGACGACCCCGCCCTCGCCCTGGACCGGTTCGACGATCACGGCGGCCGTGTCCCCGGGGGCCAGATCGACCAGCGCGGTGAGCGCCGCGATGTCGCCGTAGGGGAAGAACTCGACCCCTGCGGGCATCGGTTCGAACGGCTCTCGTTTGGCGGGCTGACCCGTCATCGCGAGCGCGCCCATGGTCCTGCCGTGGAAACCGTTCTCCGCCGCGAGGATCCTCGAACGCCCCGTCCGACGGGCGATCTTGAACGCGGCCTCGTTGGCTTCCGCTCCCGAGTTGCAGAAGAATGCGCGGACGGGCTCGTCGACGGCCAGCAGTGACTCGAGCCGTTCTGCCAACGCCACCACCGTCGGGTGAATGTAGAGGTTGGACACGTGGCCGAGCTCGGCCACCTGGCGACTGACCGCGTCGACCACCGCGGGATGCGCGTGCCCGAGGGCGTTGACCGCGATCCCACCGAGCAGGTCCACGTATTCGCGGCTGTCGGCGGCGGTGACGGTGACACCCCTGCCCGAGACCAGCTCGAGCGGCGGAGTGCCGTAGTTGCGCATGAGCGCGCTGTCCCACCGTGAGGTGAGGGACGTGGTGTCCGTTCGGGTCATCTCGCGCCTCCTGCCGGCGTGCGGATCTCGTGGTCACCTTCGGTGACCATGGTGCCGATGCCCCCCTCGGTGAGGACCTCGAGCAGCACGGAGTGCTCGACGCGCCCGTCGATGACGTGGGCCGCCCGCACCCCGCCCTGGACCGCACGCAGACACGCCTCCATCTTGGGGACCATTCCGCTCTCGAGCGACGGGAGCAGCCGCGCGAGCGGCCCGGTCCCGAGGTGCGTGACCAACGAGGACCGATCCGGCCAGTCGGTGTACAACCCCTCGACGTCGGTGAGAACGACGAGCTTCTCCGCGCCGAGCGCCGTGGCCAGTGCGCCTGCGGCGGAGTCCGCGTTGATGTTGTGGACGGTTCCGTCGGCATCGGGAGCGATGGTGGACACGACGGGGATCCGCCCGGCCTCGATGAGGTCCAGGACGGCACCGGGGTCGACCGACTCGACGTCTCCGACCAGTCCGATGTCGGTCGGCTCGCCGTCGACCATCGCGGTTCGCCGGACCGCGGTGAACAGACCCGCGTCCTCACCGGAGATCCCGACGGCGTACGGGCCGTGCGCGTTGATGAGCCCCACCAGTTCGCGGCCGACCTGGCCGAACAGCACCATTCGGACGATGTCCATGACCTCGGGGGTGGTCACCCGGAAACCACCGCGGAACTCACCCTCCATGCCGAGACGGCCGAGCATCGACGTGATCTGTGGACCGCCGCCGTGGACCACGACCGGCTTGAGACCACAGGTCCGGAGGAACACCATGTCGGCCGCGAACGCCGCCTTGAGCTGATCGTCGATCATCGCGTTGCCGCCGTACTTGACCACGACGATCTTGTGGTGGAACTTCTGCAGCCACGGCAGTGCCTCGGCGAGGACGTGTGCGCGGACGAACGGCGTCAACTCGGTGGACCCGTCGTTCATCTCGGTGGTCATGTCAGGCCTCTCCGGGTGGTGTGGGAAGGGTCAGGATGAGGTGGACGTCGGCTCCGCCGCGGTGCGGGAATCGGAACTCGACCCCGCCCGGTGTCGTCGAGGGTTCGGGCCAGGGGGTGGTACCGGTGTCCGGGCGGAACACGAGGACCTCGATCGGGCCCGCCGCGGTCTCCGATCGGGCCGTGGCGAACGCGGCCACGTCCTCCGCCACGCTGTGGGCGAAGGTGAAGTCCTCAGCGGTGTCCCCGAACCCGGGGCCGTCGAGTAACACGACCGCCCGGGTGGCGGGAACCTCGGCACAGCGGACACTCCACTGCAGCTCAGCAGCATCCCTGCCGCCACCGGTCACCCGGAGCGTCGCCGAGGATCCCGGAGGCGCGACCCAGAACGCCGCGTCCAGCTCGACCGGATCGGCCCACCCCTGGAGTCCGTATCGCTCACCGCTCGACTCCGCGCCCCGCAGAGGGCCGTCCACACGGAGAGCGCCCGCCGCGGGCTCGCCGGTCAGCGGACCCTCGGACAGCGGCCCCTCGGACAGCGGACCGTCGATCACGGAGCGAGGCCGACAGTGCTGAGCCCGGCGGTCTCGGGCAGGCCGAGCGCGAGGTTCATGGACTGGATCGCACCACCGGCGGTGCCCTTGGCGAGGTTGTCGATCGCCGCGGTGAAGACCGCGCGACCGGCGCGCTCGTCCACCTCGATGCCGAGCTGAACGGCATTGGACCCGAGGACCGAGGCGGTCATCGGCTGCACGCCCTCGGGAAGCACGTGGACGAAGGGTTCGTCATCGAAGGCCTCGGCGTACACCCGGCGCAACTCCCCTGCCGTCGCGGAGGTCGGGGCGACCGCCGTGGTGAGGATGCCCCGGGCCATCGGGGCCAGAACCGGGGTGAAGCTCACCGACACTGCCGAATCGGTGACCGCGCGCAGGTTCTGGGTGATCTCCGGCGCGTGCCGGTGGGTCGTGACGCCGTAGGCCTTTGCCGAGCCCATGACCTCGGAGGCGAGCATCGGCACCTTGGCGGACTTACCCGCGCCCGAGGCGCCGGTGACCGAGACGATCGTGATCCCGGACGCGTCGATCAGGCCGGCGGCGACGGCGGGGAACAGGGCGATGCTCGCCCCGGTGGGGAAGCATCCGGGCACGGCGATCCGGCGTGTGGAACGCAGCGACTCACGCGCCCCCGGGAGCTCCG
Organism: Dietzia sp.; assembly: GCA_046289795.1. Lineage (GTDB taxonomy): Bacteria > Actinomycetota > Actinomycetes > Mycobacteriales > Mycobacteriaceae > Dietzia. The sequence goes on from JBKBUP010000099.1 coordinate 5,072, forward strand.
GAAGGCCGTACGGCCAGGTTCCCGCGTGTGCGGATCCGTAGTAGGTCTCCCAGTCCGAGGCGTCGGATAGCCGGAAGTCCGCACCGAGGTCGACGACGAGCACGTCCGGACCAAGCTGCTCGGCGATCGCGGCAGAGTGCCCGTGTGGCAGTCCCAGGACCACGACATCGTGCCCGGACAGCGTGTCCGCAGTGGTCTCCGCCAGGACCCGGTCAGCGAGCGGCAGCAGGTGCGGATGATGTTCGCCGAGACTCTGCCCCGCGCTGGATGCCGCAGCGAGGGTTCCGATCTCCATCTCACCCGACACGAGCGCCGGGTGCCCGAGCAGGAGTCGGAGGAACTCCCCGCCCGCGTATCCCGAAGCACCTGCGACCGCTACCTTGATTGCCATACGCACGAGTATGCATCACCTTGCAATTTATTGCACACCGGGCCTCCGCACGAAATCCGCACGGACCCGTCAGGCCCCTATCTGTCGCCGACCCCCGTCGAAGCGGCTCTGTCCGAGATCCACCGATCCACCCACGCGACGCCCCTCCTCGATCCCCGAGGTGCCCACCCGCCGTCGTGCACCCCGGACCGCCGACGGGAAGCGGCGCCGCAGTTCGGAGTCCGCCCGCTGGGCGTCGGACCTCAGGACGAGCCCCGCCCCGGCGGCGTCCCCGCTCTCGGCGACGGCTCCTCGCTCGGCCGCGGCCAGTCGACGGCCCACCTCGAAGGCGAACCCCGTCATGAACGACTTCCGGTGAGTGACCGGCGAGACGCCGGGCGCGGGCCGCTGGCGCGCCGCCGCCGCGAGCATGACCCCCGTGAGCGCCCCGGCGAGCATCCCGACCCGCTCGACGTGTCGACGCACCCCCACGATGTGGACGACCTTCGCGCCGTCACCGCGGGTGGAGGTGACGGCCCGACAGTGCATCGCGGAGGCCAGGGCTGCAACCAGACCCACCTGGTCCGGCTGGTACCTGCCGCTGACCACATGGTCGAGCACGGACACCTCCACCGGCTGCGCATCGGGCCCGGATCTGGCCAGCGCCTCGTCCACCCCGTACTTGGCGAGCAACCCGTAGGCCCGCTCGAGGAAGACCTCGGCCTCCGGCGTCCCGGCGACGGATTCGGCTTTGGCGAACAACTTGCGGACTCGATCGAGCGCCTTGGCGGCAGAGGACTCGGCGGAGGCGTGCTGCGCGTTGGTCATGGTCTACTCCCGGTGGTCTCGGCTGTACGTGAGCCGAATATTCGCACAGGTGTACGACAGTAGGGCAGATCCGGACGATCAGTGGTGGAGGAACCAGGTGTGGTCGAGCGGTCCGGCCCCCCGGCCCACATCGAGGGTCAGCCCTCCCCTGAGCGCGCCGTCCATCCAGGGACGGACCCGCCGATAGGCCGCCTCCCAGTCATCGGTCCCCACCCGGGCCGTTGCCAGGGCGGAGGACAGCGAACACCCGGTCCCGTGGGTGTGCGGGGTGTCCACGCGGACGAACGGGAGTCGCAGCGTCGTGCGCCACCCGCCCTCGGACCGCACGAGGATGTCCTCCGCGCTGCCGTCCTCGAGGTCGCCGGTCGTGGCGAGCACGGAGCACCCGGTCTGCTCGTGGACGAGTTCGGCCTGCCCCACGATCATCTCGATATGGCTCGCCGTCGGCTCCCCGCACAGGACGCCGAGTTCCGGGACGTTCGGCGTGACCAGATCCACGAGCGGGACCAGGTCGCGCAGCATCCGGGAGGCGTCGTCGCTGGCGAGCCTGCCCCCGGTGGTGGCGACCATGACCGGGTCGAAGACCACGTTCGGGGGCCGTCGGCGCCGCAGCCAGTCCCCCACCGCCTCGACGAGGGAGGCCTCGCCGAGCATGCCGATCTTGACCGCATCGATCCGGACGTCGTCCGCCACCGCGTCGAGTTGGGCCACGACGGTCTCGACGGGCACGGCGTGTACGCCGCTGACCCCGAGGGTGTTCTGGACGGTGACCGCGGTGACGGCCCCCATCGCGTAGCCCCCCATCGCGGCGACCGCCTTGACGTCCGCGAGCAGACCGGCGCCGCCCGAGGGATCGGTGCCGGCGATACACAGGACCCGCGGGACCCGGATGCGACCGGAGGCGTGCGCGGCGCCGTCGCCGTGCCCGGCGTGGTGGCGGTCGCCGTGCCCGGCGTGGTGGCGGTCGCCGCGCGCCTCGATCGGATCAACCACGGAGCGTCGCCCCCACGGCCGCCTGCGCGGCCTCCACCGCCGCCGTGCGCCACTGGGTGGCCTCGTCCTCGGTCAGGGTCCGATCGTCGGCGCGGAAGCTCAGGGCGTACGCCAGGGACTTGCGGCCCTCGCCGAGCTGGGAGCCGGTATAGACGTCGAACAGTCGCACGCTCTCCAGGAGGTCACCGCCACCAGAGCGCAGAGCCGCCTCCACGGAGGACGCCGGCACGGACGACTCCACCACGAGGGCGACGTCCTGGTTGACGGCCGGGTAGGCCGAGATCGACGGCGCGGGCAGGACCTCACGGGCCCCGATCGCCGTGAGGTCGAGCTCGATCGCGCAGGACCGGGCGGGGAGTCCGAGTCGTTCACACGCGGCCGGGTGCAGCTCCCCGGCATGGCCGACCACCGCGCCGTCGACCGAGACCTCGACGCAACGACCCGGGTGCCACGGTGCGCGTTCTGCTCCACGGACCTCGATGTCGGCTCCCAGGGCGCGGCCGACGACCCGGGCCGCCTCGACCGCGTCGAGGGCGTCCGCGTCGCGGCCCGCCCCGAAGTGACCCCCCGGCTCGCGCTTGCCGGTGTAGAGGGCGGCGACGTGCAGGGGTTGCTCCGGCAGCGAGGCCGTGAGCGCATCCCGCTCCTGCTGCGTCGGCTCGCGGTCGACGGGCAACATCTCCACGGCCCCGGTGGTCGGGGTACGGAAGGAGACCTGCGCGACCGAGAACAGCGACAGGTCGCGTGTGCCGCGGGTGAGATTGCGCCGGGCGATCTCCACCAACGACGGCAGGAGCGTGGTGGCGAGATGCCCCTTCTCGCTCTCCAACGGATTGACCACGGACATGGTGTTGCGCCGCTCGTCGTCGTCGTCGAGCCCCATCACGTCGAACACCGACGGATCACAGAACGGGGAGGTGAGCACCTCCACGTGCCCGGCCGCCGCCAGAGCGTGGCCCACCGCGCGGCGACCCCGCTGGGTCGCGGTGAGTCCGCGGCCCGCGGGCGCGGTCGGCAGCACCGACGGGATGTTCTCCAGCCCCTCGAGGCGCAGCACCTCCTCCACCAGATCCGCGGGCAGGGTGAGGTCCGGGCGCCACGTCGGCGGGGTCACCTCGAGCAACACCGCGTCATCCCCCGCGACCGTGCACCCGACCTGTTCCAGGCGGTGGCGCGCGGTGCCGGCGGGGTAGTCCACGCCGGCGACCCGCGCGGGCCGGCCGGAGTCGAACGCGATGGTGGGCATCACGGGCGCGGAACCGGCATCGGAGAGAGTGGGCTCGACCGTGCCGCCGGTGATCTCGGCGAGCAGGGTCGCGGCGCGGTCCAGGGCGGCGATCGAGGCCGCGGCGTCGACCCCACGCTCGTACCGCTTGCCCGCCTCGCTGGGCAGCTTGTGCCGACGGATGGTCCGGAACACCGCGAGGGTGTCCCACACCGCGGCCTCGAGGAGCACGTCCGTGGTCTGCTCGGACACCTCGGTACTCGCACCGCCCATGACGCCGGCCAGTGAGATCGGGCCCCGGTCGTCACAGATCACCACGTCCTCGGGGTCGAGGGTGCGCACCACGTCGTCGAGGGTGGTGAGCTCCTCCCCCGCCCGCGCCCGGCGGACGGTGAGCCCGCCCCGCAGAGTGTCGGCGTCGAACGCGTGCATGGGATGGCCGAGTTCGAGCATGACGTAGTTGGTCACGTCGACCGCCGGCGAGATGGGGCGCACGCCCGACAGCAGCAGACGACGGGCCATCCACCACGGCGTCCGAGCGGACGGGTCGATCCCGGTCACACGACGGAGGGCGAACCGCTGCGCGCCGGCCTCCTCCGCCACCTCAAGGGGCCAGGTCTCGCCCTGGGAGGGCAGCCCCAGCCCGACGGCCGGATCCGCGAAGTCCAGGCCGAACCCGCACGCGAGCTCGCGGGCCAGGCCACGCGCCGACAGGCAGTAGCCGCGGTCCGGGGTGACGTTGAGTTCGATGACGGTGTCGGGTCCCGCCGCCCCGGCGTCCAGCACCGGGCCGGCGGGGTCACCGGGCTCCGCGGTGCCGTCCGCGAGGACGATGATTCCGCTGTGGTCGGAGCCGATCCCCAGCTCGGACGCCGCGCAGATCATCCCCTCGCTGGGCCTGCCGTAGGTCGTGCGCCTGCCGATCTCGAACCCACCCGGCAACACGGTCCCGGGCAGCGCGACCACCACCAGGTCGCCTTCCTCGAAATTCCGGGCGCCGCAGACGATCTGCTGCGGCTCGCCGGCGCCCACGTCGACCAGGCAGAAGCGGATCGGCTTCTTGAAGCCCTCGAGCTCCTCGATGCTGCTGACCCGACCGATGGTGAGCGGACCCGAGATCTCGGGCAGTTGCTCCGGCTCGCCCTCGACCTCGAGTCCGACGCGCACGAACCCCGCGTCGAGCTCGGCCGGGGTCACCGACCAGCCGTCGTTGGCCCGCTGCAGGATCTCGGTCAGCCAGGACTGCGCAATTCGCACTGTGGGGGTCCTTCGTCTTCTC
>JBKBUP010000100.1:0-9676 GCA_046289795.1 Dietzia sp.
AAGAGGTTGTCTCCGGCGTGCAGGTGCGTGAGCGCCCGGTCGAATTCGTCGGTGAGGACGATTCCGAGGTCGGGGTCCGGGACGCACGCCGAGTCGGTCATCTCTTCCTCCTCCCGCCGGGCCCTCCGGTCACCACCCGTGCAACGGACGGTGGTCTGTGCGAGGTGGCGGACCACGGGAGGGGAGCGCGGGCGCATGAGGAACGACCGCGGGCCGGATCTCCTGTCGGAGTTCCGGCCCGCGGTCGGGTGTCACCGGTGGATCAGTGCTCGTCGTGGCGACGAGTACGGTTCTCCTCCTGCAACGTGGTGAGCATCGAGTGCTCCTGGTCGTGCTTGCCGTGATCGGCGCCGTCGAGAAGACGAACCTCGTCGACCGGGTCGGCCGAGAGCGCGCCCCGCGGGGGTCGACCGGCCGCGCCGAGCTGGTTCATCTTGCTGGGCACCTTGGCGCCGGCGTACTCGAGCGGAACCGCGTGGCCGTGCTCGTCGATCCCGCCGAGCGGCTGGTGGACCTCGACGAACTCGCCCTTGGGCATCCGCATGATGATGCCGGTCTCGATCCCGTGCTCCAGCACCTCCCGGTCAGCCCGTTGCAGACCCAGGCAGAGCCGGTAGGTGAAGAAGTACATGACCGGCGGCAGCAGGATCAATCCGATCCGACCAGCCCATGTGGTGGCGTTCAGAGAGATGTTGAAGTGGTACGCGATGAGGTCGTTGGATCCCATCAACACCAGGATCACGTAGAACGTGATGGCCATGACGCCGGCCGCGGTACGAACCGGCACGTCGCGCGGACGCTGGAGCAGGTTGTGGTGCGCGGTGTCGCCGGTGAGTTTGGCCTCGATCCACGGGTACAGGAACATCACGGCCACCATGGCGCCGAGCATCACTGCCACCCAGAGGACGGCGGGGATGGTGTAGTTGCCCAGGTATATCTCCCACGCAGGCATCACGCGGGCGCCACCCTCGGTCCACAGCATGTACCAGTCGGGTTGCGAGCCGGCTGAGATGTGGGATGGGTTGTATGGCCCGAGGTTCCATATCGCGTTGATCGTGAACAAGCCCGAGAAGAGCATGAGCATGCCGACGGTGATGGCGCCGAACGCGACGGACTTGACCGCGAAGACCGGGAGGATCCGGACGCCGACGACGTTGTTCTCCGTGCGGCCGGGGCCGGGGAACTGCGTGTGCTTCTGGTACCAGACCAGCGCGAGGTGCGCGGCGATGAGGGCCAGGATGATGGCGGGGATGATGAGCACGTGCAGGATGTAGAAGCGCGGGATCAGGAGATCGCCGGGGAAGTCCCCGCCGAAGATCATCCAGTGCATCCAGGTCCCGATGACCGGGAGCCCGACGATGATGCCGGAGGTGATCCGGATGCCGGTTCCCGACAGGACGTCGTCCGGCAGGCCGTAACCGAGGAAGCCCTCGACGATGCCCAGCAGCAGCAGCACGCAACCGATGACCCAGTTGGCCTCACGCGGACGACGGAACGCGCCGGTGAAGAAGATCCGGATCATGTGGACGATCATCGAGGCGACGAAGAGCAGTGCCGCCCAGTGGTGGATCTGGCGCACGAAGAGCCCGCCACGGACCTCGAACGAGATGTTGAGCGCCGTCTCGTAGGCCCGGGAGATCTCGATGCCGTTGAGGGGCGCGTAGGCACCCTGGTAGATCACCTTCGACATCGACGGGTCGAAGAAGAGGGTGAGGTACACGCCCGAGATCAGGAGGATTACGAAGCTGTACAGGGCGATCTCGCCCAGCAGGAAGGACCAGTGCGTGGGGAAGACCTTGTTGATCTGCCGACGCATGCCCTTGGCCATGGTGTACCGCGAGTCGAGCTCATTGCCGACCGCGGCGAGTTTGGTGTTGTTACTCATGAACGACGCTCCCAGAAGGCAGGTCCGACCGGCTCGATGAAGTCGCCGTTGGCGACGAGGAATCCCTCGTTGTCAACCGCGATGGGCAACTGCGGCAGTGCGCGCGCGGCGGGGCCGAAGATCGGCTTCGCGTACTCGAGCGCGTCGAACTGCGACTGGTGGCACGGGCAGAGGAAGCGATGCGTCTGCTGCTCGTACAGTGAGGTGGGGCAGGCCAGGTGAGTACAGATCTTCGAGTAGGCGTACAGGTCGCCGTAGTTGAAGTTCTCCTGACCCTTGCGCTTGATCACCCTGGCCGCGTCCGCGGGGCGGAAGCGGATCAGCATGACCGAGTTGCGCGCTCCGTGGATCGAGTGCATGTGCTCCTCGAAGTCGCCCAGGGCGCTCGCGGGAAGCGGGAACACCGACTCGAGTCCACCGGCGGAGAGATCCTCCACGTGGATGCGCTCGAGGCGGCCCTCACCCGCCGGGGGATGCCCGTCCGGGTAGACCTTGCCGGTGTCCCGACCGAGGTACACCTTCTCGGCGGGGAGTCCGTCGGGACGGGTGTCCGAGGCGAGGGTCCACCCGGTGGTGTGCAGGGTGCCGTCTCCGGCGATGTTGAGCTCCCCGCGGCGCCACGGGTTCTTGACCATGCCCCCGAGCGGGAGGATCGCGGACAGGCCGATGAGGGCCACGCTCGCGCCGAGGAAGCCGCCCATGACCTTGCGGCGACCCAGGGTCGAGGTCTTCCAGGAGTCGTTGAGACCGGCGACGATGGTCCGTCGGTCGATATCCTCCGACGGGCCGTCGTGGCGCGTCTGGACCGAGATCTCCTCGGGGATGAACTTCTTGGTGAACTGCACCGCCCCGAAGCCCAGGAAGAGGATCGACAGGCCGATCGTCAGACCGAGGAGGGGCGTGTACAGCATGTAGAGCCAGTAGCCGTCCTCGCCCGCACCGCGGTACTCCCACGGCCATGCGATGTAGACGACCGCGAAGGCCAGGGCGAGCACAGCGGACAGCGCGAACCAGATGGTGACGACGCGCGCGGCACGCTTCTCGGATCGAGAGGTGACATCGTCCGGCCAGCGGTTCTCGCGGAATCGGATGTCAACCCCGTCGAGCTCGGTTCCCAGACGGACGAGCTCGGCGTCGCTCATCCGGTCGAGGTCCGCGGGGGACGGGTTCTTGGGGGTCTCACTCATGAACGGGATCCGATCCAGAGGGTCGCACCGATGAGGGCGACGATGCCGACTAGCCAGATGGCCACACCTTCGGTCACGGGGCCGAGCCCGCCGAGCGCGTATCCGCCGGGCGAGACCTTGGAGTCCGTGTCCTTGATGTAGGCGATGATGTCCTTCTTCTCGTCAGGCGTGAGCTGACGGTCCGAGAACTTGGGCATGTTCTGCGGTCCGGTGAGCATCGCCTGGTAGATCTCCTGCTCGTTGGCAGGGTCGAGAATCGGAGCGTACTTGCCCGCCGACAGTGCCCCGCCACGGCCGGTGAAGTTGTGGCAGGACGCGCAGTTGAGGCGGAAGAGCTCTGAGCCGCGCGCGATCTCCTCGGCACGGGCCTGACCGGAGGCGCCACGCAGGGACTCCTGGGCGATCGAACCGTCGGGATCGGTGACGATCTCGGGGCCACCGCCGTAGAGGTCGACGTAGGCCGCGAGCGCGATGATCTGGTGCTCGCTGTAGCGCGGCTTCTTGCGCTCGGCCTGGGCCTCGTTGTTGGCCGCCGGCATACGGCCGGAATGGACCTGGAAGTAGGTCGCCCCCGCACCCGTGCCGACGAGTGACGGACCGCGGTCCTCGACACCCTGCAGGTTCTGGCCGTGGCAGGTGATGCACGCGACGTCGTAGATCGACTTGCCCTCGGCGATGAGCGCGGCCTGGTCCTGCTGGGCGGTCGCGACCTGGGGCTCGGGAACCACGGCCGTGGCGATGGCCCCGGCGCCGAGGAGTCCGGCGGCGATGACGAGCGCGCCGGTCGCCTTACGGCGACGCTTCGACGAGGCCGGACGAGCCGGATTCACCGCGGGCTCCGGCGACGGCGTGTCCGCAGCGGGTGGGTGAGGTGAGTTCATTATGAGTTCCCTTTGGAGTTGGGACCTGCTGGACGCAGCGTCCTGCGGCCAGCTGACTACTGAATGAAGTAGATGGTGACGAAGAGGCCGATCCAGACCACGTCGACGAAGTGCCAGTAGTACGACACGACGATCGCCGCCGTGGCCTGAGCGGGAGTGAACCGGGACATCGTGGTCCGCATGACGAGGACGACGAACGCCAGGACGCCGGCCAGCACGTGCAGGCCGTGGAAACCGGTGGTGATGAAGAAGACGGAACCGTAGACGCTCGACGAGATCGTGGTGCCCTCGAGGTACATCTCGTAGTACTCGTAGGCCTGTCCGAGGAGGAAGACCGTGCCCATCAACGCCGAGATGACGTACCAGCGGCGGAGTCCGAAGACGTCACCCTGCTCGGCGGCGAAGACGCCCATCTGACAGGTAACCGAGGACGCCACCAGGATCGCCGTGATAGTCAGGGCGAAGGGCACGTTGAGGTGCGTCGGGTAGGAGGGCCAGTCACCTCCCGAGTTCGCCTTGGAGACGAAGTACATCGCGAACAGGCCCGCGAAGAACATCAACTCCTGGGACAACCAGATGATGGTGCCCACACTGACCATGTTCGGCCGGTTCAGCGAATGAACACGCTGGGCCATTGCCGATCCTGAGTTATCTACTGCGCTCGTCACGAGGCCAAGTATGACCCCTGAGGTGGGCGGAGTCTGCAGGGACCCCCGATTTCGGCGTGTCCCCACAGCGTTTTCGCAGGTCGTTCCTAGAACTCCCCGGTCGACCGTCAGGGACCGCACCCCTTGCAGGGGTATCAGGGGCTTCTCAGGCTCCTCGGAGGGTGGCCGGGCGGGCCCGGTGGCGGGAGTCCGCGGGCGCCGGTCGCGCGGCTGGTGGCACGATTGTCGCAGTGCGGTCGGACGGTGACGGACCGACAGGATCCAGGGAGAGAGGTCGGGACACGTGGGGAGTTCTGCAGCGTTCGACGAGGGCCGGTCGTGGCCCGGGGTACTCGGCACACTCACGGCGGGTGAGGACCTGGACCCGGCGGACGCCCGCTGGGCGATGTCGCGGATCATGGAGGGCGTCGCGACGGACGCGCAGATCGCCGCGTTCGGGGTGGCGCTCGACATGAAGGGCGTGACCGGTCCGGAACTGGACGCCTTGTCCTCCACGATGCTCGACTACTCCCGTCGGGTACCGACGTCCCGACCCTGCGTCGACATCGTCGGAACGGGCGGTGACCGGCAGGGCACGGTCAACATCTCCACGATGTCCGCCCTAGTGGTGAGCGCCTGCGGCGTGCCCGTGGTCAAGCACGGCAATCGTGCGGCGTCCTCCAAGAGCGGCGGGGCCGATGTCCTCGAGGCTCTGGGCGTGGCGATCGACCTGGGCCCGGAGGAGGTCGCCCGTTGTGTGGACGAGGTCGGTGTGGCCTTCTGCTTCGCTCCGGTGTTCCATCCAGCTCTCCGCTTCGCGGCGGCACCTCGGCGGGAGATCGGCATCCCGACGGTCTTCAACATCCTGGGGCCCCTGACCAACCCCGCCGCGCCCGCGGCCAACCTCATCGGGTGCGCTTTCGAGCGCCTCATGACCGTGATGGCGGAGGTGTTCGCTCTACGGGGGCGCTCGGCACTGGTGGTGCGAGGTTTCGACGGCCTCGACGAGATCACCATGACCGGACCGACCCGGGTGCTGCGCGTCGCCCACGGCCGGATCGACGAGGACGAGATCGCCCCCGGTGACTTCGGTATGGACACGTGCGCGATCGAGGATCTGCGTGGCGGCGACGGTCTCCACAACGCCGGTGTCGCCCGGGAGTTGCTGGCCGGCAAGAGGGGCCCGGTCCGGGACGCGGTACTGCTCAATTCCGCGGCGGCCCTGGTGGCGTTCGACGGTCTCGACCGGGGAGCTGATCTCGTGACCGCGATGGGGTCGGCGATCGATCGAGCCGCGAGGGCGGTGGACGACGGCGAGGCGGCCGGACTCCTGGACAGGTGGGCGGCCTTCAGCGCCGGACGGGACTGACCTCTGCCCCGCTGATCCCCGAGGCCGCACGTTCGGCGCGGTCCGCCCAGCCCGACAGGGTGTGTGCCCCGTCCAGCGGGAATGCCCAGCACCCGGTCACCGACACGATGCGGGTGGGTGCGGAATCGATCCACCTGTGGACGTTCCGGATCTCCGCCGCGGTTGCCCCGGAAAACGGTCCGGAACCGGGTTGAACGGTCGTGGCCCCCGCCCTGAGCGAGTCGATGACGGGTAGTGGGGCGGCGCCGGCGGGAACGATTCCTGAGGCGGCGAGACGGCCGTGACGCACGATCGCCACCGCCCATGTCCGTCCGTTGCCGGTCTGTGCCAGGACGAGCTCGCTCAGGCCGGCGGTGGCCGCGAGCTCCTGCTGGCGGGTGAGGATCCGGACGAGGACCGCCGCGCGGTCGCGCAGCCGGGCCGCACGCTCGAACGCCCCGCCCGCCGCGACCGAGTCGATGCGGTCCACCATCGCCCGGACAGTCGAGGAGTCCCGCCCGGTGACCAGCGCCGCCCAGCCCTCCGCGTCGGGTGGGGAGCCGACGGCCTCGACCAGGTCCTGCCAGGCGGATCTGGCGTCCTCGGCTCTCCGGAACGGGCCGAGGGCGAACTGGTGCTCCGGGGTCCGGGTGACCTGCCCGCGGATCGCCCGCCCGGTGGGCGGGGAGAGCCACCACCCGCGACGGGGGTTGCGGGACCGCCGGTTGTACGGCGGCTGCAGGGAGTCGATGAGCCGCTCCTCGACCGTCCACGCCTCCAGCAGGTGCGCGCACGGTACCGATTCGACACTCGCGGCCAGCCCGACCATCGTCCGCATCCTGCTTCGCGTGTCCGCGCCGGAATAGTAGGAGCGGGCCCTTCTCCGCACCGAACCGGATGAGCCCACGTACAGGGCGCTGCCCGAACCGTCACGGAAGAGGTACACGCCGGGGCCGGGGGTGAGCGACTCCGTCAACGCCGCGCGGCGTCGCACCTCGGGGGAGAGGCGACCGTCGTAGGCCCGGAGTTCCGCGAGGGTGGCGACCCCGCAGTCCCCGACCCTGGAGATGAGCGCGTGGAGCACGTCGACGGTGGCGCGGGCGTCCTGGAGTGCCCGGTGGTTGGGCTCGACGGCCGATCCCAGATGGGCGGCGAGTTCACCGAGTCGGTGGCCCCGGGTCTCTCCCCGGTGGAGCACCCGCCGTGCAAGGGCGAGGGTGCAGACCGACGGGGGATCGGGCCACGGATGGTCGGTCGACGCGGCCGCCGCTCGGAGGAAGCCGAGGTCGAACCGAGCGTTGTGGGCCACCAGGACGGCACCTCGGGAGAACTCCAGGAACGTCGCCATCACCTCTCCGAGCGACGGGGCCCCGACGAGGTCGTCAGGAGCGATACCGGTGAGCCGGCTTATGTGCCCCGGCAGGGCACCGTCGATGGCGACGAACGTGGACAACTCCGCCCGGACCTCGCCGCCCCGCACCCGGACCGCGCCGATCTCGGTGATCTCGTCCGTCCCGGGCCGGGTGCCGGTGGTCTCCAGGTCGACCACGACGAACGTCACCTCGGAGAGCATCGGTTCGAGATCGTCGAACGCCGCCTGGACCCCGAGGAACCCCTGGACCTCCTGGACCCCGAGGAACCCCTGGACCTCCTGGACCCCGTGGATCCCGGGCGCGCGGACCGGGACTCGCGTAGGGGGCATGGGCATGGCGGAGACGGTAGCGGCCCGGTCCGACAGTGTTGTGCCGCGCGCTCGCTCCGCACGCTGTCGCGGAGGGATGTCGTACCCCGCCACTACGGTCTGTCCCGAGCCGTGGATCGCGGCCCGGTAACGAATGGGCAACACGCCCAGGACGGAGTGTGATGTAGATCATGTTCTCGATGGACTGCGCACGGTGCCCGGCCCGCCCACGTCAGTGTGAGGACTGCGTCGTCTCGATGCTTTTTTCCGACGAGTCGCAGGTGGACGCACTTTCGGAGGAGTCGTGCGGGTACGTTCTGGAGCCTGAGGTGCGTTCCGCGATCGAGGTGCTCATGGAACTCGGAATGGTCTCGATCGTCGAGATCATGGCCGCTGAGAGGGCCGCCTAGCGGATGGACTGGACTTCGACGAGATGGTTTCGTAACCTTTTCGAGACCTCGGAAGTCATCACCCGCCCGCCGGTGGGGGGCCGGGGTCACCACCTAAGCGCCCACGGGGCGCACCGGGGAACCAAGTTCCACTGGGGTGAATCGCCCGAAGGCCGAGAGGTCGGGGCGTAGGACAGACTTCCGTGTCCGAACCCGTCAGCTAACCCGGTCGGTGTCCAGGAAGAAAGAGGAAATCACTCTCGTGGGAGCCCACAGCATCAAGGCCAGTTCGAACGCGCGTCGTGTCGCCACCGCAGGACTGCTCGCAGCCGGAGCGGCCGTAGCCGGCGCCGGCACCGCGGCCGCCGCGCCCGTGACCGTCGACGTACCCGTCGAGCTCCGTCTGCCCGGCGTGCCCGCACAGGTCACCGTCGATCTCCCTGAGGGCATCGCCCTCCCGGCCGGCCTCGTACCGGCGGCTGTCGCACAGGCGGCCCCCGTCGAGTTCGCCGCCCCGGCGCCGCAGATCTCCACCGGTCAGCGCATCCTCGACGCCGCCAGCACCCGCGTGGGTTCGCCCTACGCCTGGGGCGCCACCGGCCCCAGCTCGTTCGACTGCTCCGGCCTGACCTCGTGGGCGTACAAGGAGGCGGGAATCTCCATCCCGCGCACCAGCCAGGCCCAGATCGGCGGCGGCACCCAGGTCTCCAAGGCCGACCTGCAGCCCGGCGACATCGTCGCCTTCTACAGCGGCGCCAGCCACGTGGGGATCTACGCCGGCAACGGCCAGGTCGTCCACGCCCCGTACTCCGGCACCTCCGTGAGCTACGCCCCGCTGGACTCCATGCCGTTCTACGGTGCGACCCGCTACTACTGAGTCGCCCCGCAACGCGCTCTCACGCGAACCCCGCCGAGCACCGGTCACGTAACCGGTACCGGCGGGGTTCGTCGTCTGTACCATCTCGGCAACGGAGCATGACGGCGTCCCCGCCGCGGTCCCGTCGTCAACGAACGCCGATCCGAGAGTCCGACAGTTGCCCATGACCCACAGAGTCCGGTCGGTCGCGATCACCGCGGCCGCGGTCGTCGCGCTGAGCTCCGGTGCGGTGTCGGTGTCGGCGCAGACAGCGGATCCCGCGCAGACGGTGGGTCCGGCGCAGAGCACGGTACCGACCGGTGTCGACTCGCCGGACGCGCCGCCCGGTGAGGACCTGGCCGAGCTGGCGCGGTTGTCCGGGGAGGCCGGGGCGCTGGGGGAGGAGCTCCATCTGGCGCGCGCGGAACTCGAGCGGGCCAACTCCGAGCGCGAGCGTCGCGAACGAGAGGCCGGGGTCGCCGCAGGACTCGCCGTGGTCGCCGACGTCGGCGCGTCGCGCGACCAGTCGCTCGTTGACCGACTCGCGACCATGCGTTACCGGGGAGGCGACACCGGTGCTACCCGGGCCGCCGTCCTCGCCGAGAGTCCCCGCGACCTGGTCGACCGGCTCGGAACCCTGCAGCGGCTCTCCGGCACCACCACCAGTGCACTCGACGCCTCGCGTGCCGCCTCCGCGGAAGCCGCCCGGCTCCGTGGGGAGGCGGACGTGGCCTCAGAGGTCGCGCGGGCCGCGGCCCGGGACGCCCAGAACCGGGCGGATGAACTCGATCGGCGATCGGAC
>JBKBUP010000101.1:0-9483 GCA_046289795.1 Dietzia sp.
ACGTGTGTCACCGACCTCCGGTCCCGGATACGGTACGCGTGCCGGGGCCTGTCTATGAGAATTCATACCAGGCCACGGGCGCTCCCCGAGAGTCGCGCTCTACCGGGGAGGGGCCCCCGGTCCGGCTGGCATGTGCCGCCTCGCGGAGGCCTCGCCGTGCGGAGGTGGTGCCGAACCACCCTGCACATCGTGTCGGTCACCGACTCCTACTCCACACCCTCCCACGGGGCTGCCGGCCACGTCGATGGGGCGACCGACCGGGGAGGGCGCATCGGCGGTGGAACCCGCCCTGCCCGGCGATCGACCGGCTGATCGTGTGACGTCATTCGTCGTCGTGGTCCTCGTCGTCCCGCGGGACCGGGCCGGGCGTCGGTCGGGGGGTGTCCAGGTACTGCCCCTGGGCCACTTCACCCGTACGCAGGTAGTTCAGCACCACCTGGTCGACCGCCGGGTTGCCGGTGTCGAAGTGGCAGTGCATCGTCCCGCGTACCCGGACCAGGGTCCCACCGGTCGCCGCTGCGGTCGCCGGCCCAAACATCCCGGGCGTCTGGGTGTCGTGGTCCGCTTGGATGACCAGCGGTGCGGCGACCATGGGGTTGGCCTCGATGCGCGGCGGGACCGTCGACGGCGGGAAGGGACAGAACGCCGTCTGATGCTCCAGGTTCTTCACGTCCTCGGCTGTGCTGCCGACAGCGTCACTGCTGCCCAGCAGCGCCGGGGCCAGCGGATTGCGGACCGGCGCAGCGGTCTCGTTGCACTGGAGGATCAGCAGGTACGTATCCATGTCCGAGGTCAACTCCGCGACCTCGGCCTGCATCGCCAGCCGCTCCTCGACCTGCTCCTCCAGACCGTCCCCCTCGAGCTCACCCTCGAGCCATCCGTTCGCCCCGGCCGAGATCAGCCAGACGACGTCCGACCACTTCGACGGTGCCCCCACGACCCCGTCCAGCATCGCGAAGAACCGGATCGAGTCCTCCACCTCGCGGTCGAACTCCCCGGTCGATGCGAGGGCGGCGTTGTCCAACCGGACCGACCCGGCGGCGAGTCCGTCCACCGAGCCCGTGCTCAGGGAGCCCGTGGCCAGGGAGCCCGGGACGCCGTCCTCCGGCTGCGCGGGCGGTGGCAGGAACCGGGACGCACCGCTGCCCTCCTGGCGGTCCAGGGCCCGGATGTTGTTGTAGACCTTCAGCGGGGTGTTCCCGAGCTGATAGGTGGAGTCGTGATCGGCGATCCACTGCATGACGTAGTCACGGGCCTGGTGGCGGGTCACCGCCTGCTGGCGGTCGATCTCGTACCACCAGAAGTCGGTGGGCCCGACCGCCGAGTCCAGGACCATCCGCTCGATCCTGTCCGGGAACAGTGTCTGATACATCATCCCGATAGCGGTTCCGTAGGAGTACCCCAGGAACGAGATCCGCTCGAGTCCCATCGCCTCGCGGACCACCTCGTGGTCCCGGACGATGTTCTCGGTGGTGAACGACGAGACGAACTCCGGATCGCTGTCCATGCACCTCTTCGCCCGTGCGAGATAGTCGGTTCCCGCGTCCTCGCCGCCGGGTGAGCACTCGAGCGCTCCCGCGGCCTCCAGACCGCGGGGTTGGACGATCACCAGGTCATGATGACGTCGCACCTCATCGATCGCGTCGTCGTGCGCCCCGTCGAGCGCGCTGTACCAGAGTTCCCGTGCGTCAGCGCCCGGACCACCGGGATTTCCGAACAACGTCCCCGTACGTTCCCCCGTGGCGGTGATCCTGCGTACCTCCACCTCGAAGCGCCGGCCGTCCACGGCATCGTGGTCGACCGGTACCGAGACCGAAGAACAGAGCACGTCGGCACGGGGCAGATCGAACATCTCGTCGACCTCCGACTCGGCGGGACAGGGGGTCCAGGCGACCGTGTCGACACCGGCCATCGCTGCGCCCGGTGGGACCGTGGTCGCCGTGGGCGTCAGGCCCAGGACGAGAGCGGCAGCGACGCCCAGTACGGCCGACGGGCGAGAGAGACGAGCCATGCGCACGGTCTTCTTCTTCCTGTGAATTCTTCGCGGTGAATCGTGGGACCGCTCCGGAGGAGGGTTCCGCCGGTCGGCTAGGCCGCGCCGGGGCCGGTCGCATCGGGTGGGGGGTCAAATGCGGCAGGTGGGAGGCGGTATGGCGCGTGTTCGTTGCAGTCGAGGATCACCGGGGGATCGTCATGTCGCGACGACCGTCGCGGACCAGGGTGACACTGTCATGATCATGACTTTCTCATCTTGGCCGGTCAGTCGACGGAAAACGCCTATCCCGTGGAGCGGATTGGCACAGTTAGACAGGTCGGTCTACCGTAGTGACGAGAGGCCACTACGCCGAACTGGAACGTGTTACCGTTTTCCAACTCGGCCGTGGCCACGGGGTTGCGCCGGAACCGGCGTACCGTCGGTGGCCGTACGGGAGTCACGATCAGCCCCGATCATCTAAGACGCAACGGAGGTCAGCAGCGGTGGGCAATGTGTCCAAGACCAAGCTGGACAAGGTGGTCATCCGCATCGCGGGCGACTCGGGTGACGGCATGCAGCTCGCCGGTGACCAGTTCACCTCGGAGGCCGCAGCCTTCGGAAACGACCTGGCGACCCAGCCCAACTACCCGGCCGAGATCCGAGCACCACAGGGCACCATCCACGGCGTCTCGAGTTTCCAGATCCAGATCGCGGACTACGACATCCTCACCGCCGGGGACCGCCCCGACGTGCTGGTGGCGATGAACCCGGCTGCGCTCAAGGCCAACATCGACGACCTGCCCTCCGGCGGCATCCTCATCGTCAATTCTGATGAGTTCACCAAGCGCAATCTCACCAAGGTCGGGTACGAGTCCAACCCTCTCGGTTCCCCCGCCTTCGAGGCGTTCCAGGTGCACGAGGTTGCCATGGGCACGCTGACCATCGGAGCGGTCGAGTCCGTGGACATCGGCAAGAAGGACGCCGAGCGCTGCAAGAACATGTTCGCGCTCGGACTGCTCACCTGGATGTACGGCCGTACGGTCGACTCGATCGAGAAGTTCCTGGGCGGCAAGTTCGGGAAGAAGCCCGCCATCCTCGCGGCCAACGTCCTGGCCCTGCACGCGGGATGGAACTACGGCGAGACCACCGAGGCCTTCGCCTCCGAGTACGAGATCATGCCGGCCCAGCTCCCCCAGGGGCGCTACCGCCAGATCACCGGCAACACGGCGATGGCCTACGGCCTGGTCACCGCCGGCAAGTCGGCTGACATGCCCGTCTTCCTGGGTACCTACCCCATCACGCCCGCCTCGGACATCCTGCACGAGTTGAGCAAGCTCAAGCAGTTCGACGTGACCACCTTCCAGGCGGAGGACGAGATCGCCGGCATCGGCGCCGCCCTCGGCGCCTCCTATGGCGGGGCGCTGGGCGTCACCTCGACGTCCGGCCCCGGTCTGGCACTGAAGTCCGAGGCCATCGGCCTGGCCGTGATGACCGAGTTGCCACTGGTGATCATCGACGTCCAGCGCGGCGGACCCTCCACCGGCCTGCCCACCAAGACCGAGCAGTCGGACCTGCTGCAGGCGCTGTTCGGCCGCAACGGTGAGTCGCCCGTCGCGGTGATCGCCCCGCAGTCCCCCTCGGACTGCTTCGAGATCGCCCGCGAGGCGGCGCGGATCGCGGTCACCTACCGCACCCCGGTCATCGTGCTGTCCGACGGCGCGATCGCAAACGGTTCCGAGCCGTGGTTGCTACCCGATGTCGCCGATCTGCCGCCGATCGAGAAGAACCTCGCCACGGCGCGAGACAGCGACGGTGAGGCCGGCGGCGAGTACCTGCCCTACGCACGCGACCCGGAGACACTCGCGCGCGACTGGGCGGTCCCGGGCGAGCCCGGACTCGAACACCGCATCGGCGGACTCGAGAAGGCCAACGGCACCGGCAACATCTCGTACACGGCGGAGAACCACGACCTCATGACCCGGACCAGGGCCCTGCGGATCGCGCTCATCGACGTGCCCGACCTCGAGGTCGACGACCCGTCCGGTGAGGCCGACGTCCTGGTGGTGGGCTGGGGATCCTCCTACGGCCCCATCGGTGAGGCCGTGCGCCGCGCCCGCGCCAACGGCCACCGCGTGGCCCGCGCGCACGTCCGTCACCTCAACCCGCTCCCGGACAACATCGGTGAGGTGCTCGCACAGTACCGCCGTGTGCTCGTTCCGGAGATGAACCTGGGACAGCTCGCCATGCTGCTCAAGGCCCGCTTCCCGGCGCAGATCCAGCCCATCACCAAGGTCCACGGCATGGCGTTCTCGGCGGAGGAGCTGCAGACCGCTATCGAGGCCGAGTTCGCCGGCCGACTCACACACACAGAGCACGACAAGTACCGTCTGGCGCTCGACGGGGTCATCACCACGACCGGCGAGCCCGCTGCGCGCAACCGGCGGATCGGCCACACCGCCACCGGTACCACCACCGCCAACCGAACCCGCTGACCACGAGCGAGGAGAGGATTCCCATGACCACCACCGAACCCGGACTCGTCGGCAGCCCGCTGCCGCTGGACGCGTTGGCCTCCGTACCCAAGAGCGATGCGCCGCAGAAGCCCAAGGACTACACCTCCGACCAGGAGGTGCGCTGGTGCCCCGGCTGTGGCGACTACGTCATCCTGGCCACCATCCGCGCCCTGCTGCCCAAGCTCGGTCTCAAGCGGGAGAACATCACGTTCATCTCGGGAATCGGCTGCTCGAGCCGTTTCCCTTACTACCTCGAGACCTACGGCATGCACTCGATCCACGGCCGCGCCCCGGCCATCGCCACCGGTCTGGCGACCGCGCGCCCCGACCAGTCGGTGTGGGTGGTCACCGGTGACGGCGACGCCATGTCGATCGGCGGCAACCACCTCATCCACACCCTGCGCCGCAACGTCAACCTGAACATCCTGATGTTCAACAACCGGATCTACGGGCTGACCAAGGGCCAGTACTCCCCCACCTCGGAGCCGGGCAAGGTCACCAAGTCCAGCCCCATGGGTTCGCTGGACCACCCGTTCAACCCGCTGTCGCTGGTGCTCGGCGCCCAGGCGAGCTTCGTCGCCCGTGCCCTGGATTCGGACCGCAAGGGCCTGACCGAGGTCCTCGAGGCCGCCGCCCGCCACCGCGGCACCAGCTTCGTGGAGATCCTCCAGGACTGCCCGATCTTCAACGACGGCTCGTTCGACCTGCTGCGCAAGGAGGACGCCGGCGACCACCTCATCGGTGTGCGCCACGGCGAGAAGATCATCTTCGGCGACGATGGCCAGCACTGCGTGATCCGCTCCGGCTTCTCGCTGAAGGTCGCCGCGACCGCCGATGTCGACCCGGCGGACATCATCGTCCACGACGCCCACGCCGAGGACCCCTCCTACGCGCACGCGCTGGCGAACCTGTCCAGCCAGGACCTCGAGTACACGGTCACCGGCATCATCCGCCAGGTCCGGCGCGAGACCTACGACGACCAGGCCCGTGCCCAGGTCGCCGCCGCCAAGGAGACCGCACCGTCGGATCTGCAGTCGCTGCTCAACGGCAGTAACACCTGGACCGTCAGCTAGTCGGACCACGGCACCAACCGTCCCCGGGGGCGGTCCCCGCTCAGACCTGTGCGGTGACCGTCCCCGCGACGCGTCCACGGGCGTCCCAGGTGCGCTCGACCACGTCGGCTGTACCGTGCTCGTCGATCCGCACCGCCGTCGTCGACCTGGTCCCGTACCACCGGCCCATCCGGACGAACCGCGACGACAGGCGCCGCTCCTGCCAGAGCGGGACCCCCGTACGCGGCAGGTGCCGAAGCGGGGCCTTGCGGCGGTCGGCGAGCAGGTCCAGCAGAGGGCCCGACCAGTCCGGACCGGAGATCGCCTCGGCATCCATGAGGGCTCGCACCTCCCCGACCGCGCCGACGACCTTGGGCCACGGGGTGTCGAGCGCCGCGTTGGACAGACCGTGGACCCCGGTGCCCAACCGCATCGGCCCCCGACTGGAGCGGTTGGACGCCCACCACATCTCGTCGAGGTCGCCGGCCAGGAGGTTGACCGGCCCGTACCTGCTCAGATCGTCGACGACATGGTGGGCGAACCCGGTGACGGGGACAGGGCCGGTGAGTGCGGCGACCGGCAACTCCCCGCGCGACGCGGTCGCAGGGAGCACCGGGCCGCCCTCGCGGACGTTGGTGACCGCCGCCAGGCGCGCTCCGGCGGCCAGCGAGAGCCACGTCCCGCCGGCCGTGACGTCGCGGCCCGCGAAGATGCCCCCGACTCCCTCTCTGCCGGTCGTCCACTCGTGCAGGGGTTCGGTGGGGCGGGCGTGGACCTCGTCCCGGTTGGCCACCAACACCAGCGGGTAACGGGGGTGGACCCGGCGGGCGACGACGAGCATGCACATGGGATCGAAGACTTCCGCACCGGATGAACCGGCGCAACACAGGGCCCCACGGATCGCGCCTCGGCCCTTCCACTCAGCCCTACCGATCAGCCCAGCCGATCAGCCCGGCCGCTCAGCCCGGCATCCAGTGCGACCGCTCAGCCAGGCCACACTGCCGACGGCACCCCGGGGGGCGCCGCGCCGAGGGTCTCCGCCAACCGTGCGCGGGCGCGGGCCGTACCCAGCCGCAGCAGTGGCCCGTCACCCCGCGGGCCGACATAGGTGGTGCGTATCCCGGCCCTGGCCAGAGCCTCTCCGAGCGCCACCCGCCGGGGCGCGTGCTGCTCGACGCCGGCGTCGATCCCCAGATCGACCGCCCCGCTCGCCGAGATCCGGCCGGCGGTGACGAACCAGACCCGCAGCGCCCCGGCCGACGGGGTCCACCCGTCCGGCACGGCGGTCACGGCGCCGCGCCGCCAGCGCCGCACCACCGAGACGAGAACAGCGGTCCGCGCGGTGGACACGGTGCACCGGCCGTCCGGGCCGGCGGCGGAGCGGACGGGGTCGAGTCCGGCCTCGGAGAGCAGGGTGACGAGGGCGTCCGCGCGCCAGGCGGCGTCGAGCACCACCGAGACCTGCGCGAGGGCACCGGTGAGGGTGGACTGGCCGCGGGCGGCGAGGGCGCCCTCGAGGTCGGTCGGCTCGGGGACGTGCTCGTCGGCGGCGAAGAACGACAGCTGCGACACGGGGCCGAGCCTACGGCCGCCCCCCGACACACGGCGAGGCCCCCGACGCTCGCGCGCCGGGGGCCTCGTCGATCACGGACCTAGCGCCTCAGATGGCGCGGACCTCTTGAGCCTGCGGGCCCTTCTGCCCCTCGCCGAGCTCGAACTCGACGCGCTGGTTCTCCTCGAGCGACTTGAAGCCGTTGCCCTCGATGGAGGAGTAATGGACGAAGAGGTCGGCGGAGCCGTCCTCGGGGGCGATGAACCCGTAGCCCTTCTCCGCGTTGAACCACTTGACGGTGCCCTGTGCCATGTTGTTGTGTTCCTTTTCCGTACTGCCTGGTGCGACCCACGGGATGGCCACGCGGATCGGGTCGCCCTACCGTCCGCGGGGGCCCGCGGGCGGCGTCGACGACCGCGTCAAGTAGACCACGAGACCCGCCCCAGGTGAACTGATCTCCGCAGGGCCGTCCACCCCGTCGGGGTTCCAGCTTCCCGCCCGGCCCCGACTCCACCCCGTGCTCGGGTGATCGTCCGGGCGAGTACCCCTCTACCGTCGAGGGGTGACGACTTACGGACGCGAACTCCTGGGCCACCTGCTCGAGCAGCTCCCGGCCGGGCCGTCCCCCGTCACCCACACCGTCGATCTACCCGCCCGCGAGGCCCGGTACGCCGACTGGCCGACCTGGGCACACCCGGGGTTGGTCGACGAACTGCGCGGACGAGGTGTCGAGAGGCCCTGGGCCCACCAGGTGGCCACCGCCGAGCACGCGCACGCCGGGCGGAACGTGGTGGTGGCCACCGGCACGGCGTCCGGCAAGTCCCTCGGCTACCAGCTGCCCGCGCTGAGCACCCTCGCCACCGACCGCGGGGCCTGCGTGCTGTACCTGTCCCCCACCAAGGCGCTGGGCCAGGACCAGTTGTCCTCGGTGGTGTCGCTGGTGGACTCCGTGCCCGCGCTCGCCCATGTGGCCCCCGCGTCCTATGACGGCGACACCCCGACCGACGCCCGGCCATGGATCCGGGAGAACTCACGCTGGATCGTCACCAACCCGGACATGCTCCATCTGTCGGTGCTCGGTCGGTCCCGCCAGTGGACGCGCATCCTGCGGGGGCTCCGCTACGTCGTCGTCGACGAGTGTCATTCCTATCGCGGCGTGTTCGGCTCCAACGTCGCGCTGGTCCTCCGGCGTCTCGACCGGCTCGCGCGGGCCCTGGGCGCCGAACCGACCTTCGTCCTGGCCTCCGCCACGACCTCGGACGCCGGGGTGGCCGCCACCACCCTCGTCGGCCGCCAGTGCGTCGAGGTCACCGACGACGCCTCGCCCCAGGGGGGCCGGACCGTCGCGCTGTGGGAACCGCCGCTCATGGAGGGGCTCTCCGGGGAGAACGGTGCGCCGGTCCGTCGACCCGCACCGGTCGAGGCGTCCACGCTGATGGCCTGGTTGGTGGCCGAGGGCGCCCGGACCCTCACCTTCGTGCGCTCTCGGGCGGGTGCCGAGTCCACCGCGCTACGGGCACGCGAGCGACTGGCCATCGACCACGGTGAGAGGGGCCGGGAGCTGGCCGGGCGGATCGCCGCCTACCGCGCCGGATACCTGGCCGAGGACCGTCGCCGACTCGAACGCGGGCTCGCCGAGGGGGACCTGGTGGGCGTGGCCTCGACCTCCGCACTCGAGTTGGGCGTGGACATCTCCGGCCTCGACGCCGTGGTCAGTGCCGGGTTCCCGGGGACCATCGCCTCGTTCTGGCAGCAGGCGGGGCGGGCCGGTCGACGGGGACAGGGCGCGCTCGTGGTGCTGGTGGCCCGCGACGACCCCCTCGACACCTATCTGGTCCACCACCCCGAGGCGCTGCTCGGTCGGCCGGTCGAGGCCACCGTCACCGACCCCCGCAACCCGGTTCTGCTCGCCGGGCAGCTGCGATGCGCTGTCAGCGAACGGCCCATGTCGCACGAGGAGGCCCGGGCATGGGGCGCCACCGCAGTCCTCGAGGAGATGGCCGCGCAAGGCCTGGTCCGGCGCCGGGCCGCGGGGTGGTACCCGGCCGCGGATGACCACGCCCCGCACACGGAGGTCGACATCCGGGGGACCGGCGGTGCGGAGGTGGTGATCGTCGACGCCGTCGACGGCCGGATGCTCGGGACCATCGATTCGGTCCGCGCCCGGTCGCAGGTCCACCCGGGGGCGCTGTACCTGCACCAGGGGGAGTCCTTCGTCGTGGACGAGTTGGACCTGGACGACGGGTTGGCCCTGTGCCGCCCGGAGGAACCCGAGTGGACGACCTCGGCCCGGGAGCAGGTGTCGATCGACCTCATCGAGACCCTGGAGTCGGTGTCCGCGGGCCCGGTGACGCTCTCCTACGCCGACGTCGAGGTGACCGCCCGCGTGAC
>JBKBUP010000102.1:0-9374 GCA_046289795.1 Dietzia sp.
GTCGATGCCCTCGGGGGTCTCCCACCTGGGGCCCGCGTCGACGGCGGCCTCCTGCGGAACCCCGTCGGTGGTGTCGCGCAGCGGAGAGGTGCTGAAATCGGGGAAGGTGGTCATCTCACTTCACTCCCAGCTGGTCGAGGAGGGTGGTCAGGGCAGCGACGGCGTCGATCCCGGTCGCGAGGTACCCGTCCGGTCGGTCCTCGGCGTCGGCGGGGAATCCCTTCTCGGCCCCGGCGAGGTACACCGTGGTCACACCCGCGTCGCGCAGTGCACGGACGGCGTCCGATCCCTCGGTGGCGTAGCGCTTGTCACCGCCACAGAGGACGGCGATGTCCTCGCCCTCGCGGACCCCGGCGTACTGGTCGGCGGCGGTGGCCAGGGGGTTGCGGGCCTCGATCCCGCCGGCCGCGAGCAGGTTGGCGACGAAGGTGATGCGGCCCGTGGTCTCGGCCATCGGGCCGAGCCCGGCGAGCAGGACCGTCGGCCGGGCGCCGGTGGCCTCGAGGTGCGCATCCGAACGGTCGCGCAGGGCCTCGAAGTCGCGGCCGTAGCGGTAGTCCTCCCCGCCGCGCCGCGAGGTGTCGAGCGGCGGCTCGGCGAGGTTCGGGAACTCGGAGACACCGGTGATGGGTGCCGTGCGGTGCGCGATGTCGGAATCCCGGGCCTCGCGGACCCGGGCGATCGCGCCGGCGACGCTCCCCGAGGCGATCGCGGCGGCGAGTCCACCCTCGGCCTCGACGGTCTGGAAGGCGGACCAGGCGGCCTCGGCGAGCGAGTCGGTGAGCGACTCGACGTACCAGGATCCCCCGGCCGGGTCGACCACGTGGCCCAGGTGCGACTCCTCGAGCAGCAGTAGCTGGGTGTTGCGGGCGATGCGCTCGGCGAAGGCCGGCGAGGTGCTCTCCAGTCCCCCGGGAACACTGGAGTCGAACGGCAGGACGGTCACGGAGGTGGCACCGCCGACCCCGGCGCCGAACGAGGCGAGAGTGGTGCGCAGCATGTTCACCCACGGGTCACGCCGCGACATCATGGCCGACGAGGTGACGGCGTGCTGCGGCGCATCGCCGGCCTCGGGCGCGCCCAGGAGTTCGGCGACGCGCGCCCACATCAGGCGCCCGGCACGGAACTTGGCGATCGAGACGAACTGGTCGTCGGTCGCGGACAGTCGGAACGAGATCTGGCGAAGAGCGACCTCCACCGGGAGACCCGCCGACATCAGCGCCCGCACGTACTCCAGGCCGGCGGCCACGGCGTAGGCGAGTTCCTGCGCGTCCCCGGCGCCGTCGGCGTGGAAGACGGTGCCGTCGGCGACGAAGACCCGGACGGTCTCCTCCCGCTCGGACACGCGCGTGGCGAGGCCGACCGCCGCGTCCAGGGTGACCGACTCCGATGACGCGCCGGCGGCGTACGCGGAGGTGACGGGGGTGGCGCCCAGATCGGCGATCACGGCCGACCGGTCGGTCACCCCGTCGCCTGCCGCCCTGCGCTGGTCGAGCAGCTCCAGGAACGCCTCGCTGACCTCGACGAGGTCAGCGCCGGAGTCGAAGGTGACCGGTGCCAGGTCCAGGTAGACGTCCTTGAGGACGGTGCCGACATCGGCGGCCCCGACCCGCAGCCAGAGGGCGGAGGCGCCCTGGCCCAGCAGATCCAGGACGGCGGTGTTGACCTCGCTGGGGTCGCCCTGGGCCTCGACCCTGGCGCTGACGTGCCAGCCGTTCTCCGGCAGCCCCGACCGGTCCCCTCCCCGCACGAACGGGAACGACCCCGGCGCCGGGCGCTCGGGCGTCTCGTCGGCCCGCGTGTAGAGAGGGTTGACCTCGATTCCGTCGCGGGTGGTGGCCACGAGGGCGCGCCACGCGTCCTCCGGCATCTCGGCGGGATCCTTGCGGGCGGCCTTCGCGAGGACGGCTCCCACAGAGGCGTACCAGGAGTGTAGGTCGGGACCTGTGGTCGGACTGGACACCGGTACCTCGTTCTCTTGTGGAGTGAAGGGGGTCACCACGGACTCTAATGCAGCCCCTCCGCCTGCCGGAACGTGACCGTGTGCGCGGGGTCACCAGGGGGAGGGTGCCGGGAGCCCGACGACTACAGTCGACCCGTGCGCGGACGGGTGATCTGGTGGGTGGCGGTTGTCCTGGCCCTGGTGTTGCTGGCCACCGTCGTCCCGACCCCCGGTCTGGAGCAGATGCGCGGCTGGGCGGATCAGCTGGGCCCGTGGTTCCCGGTCGCGTTCTTCTCGGCCTACGCGATCGTCACCGTCGCCCCGATCCCCCGGTCGACCTTCACCTACTCGGCCGCAGTGCTCTTCTCCCCCGCCGTGGCGATCCCCTGTTCGTTGCTGGCGTCCGGCATCTCAGCCACGCTGGCGTTCGTCGGGGTCCGGCGTCTGGGCCACCGACGCACCGCCGCGCTGCGTGCGGACCCCCGCATCGCTGCGATAGACGCCCGCCTCCGGCGGCGCGGCTGGCTCTCCGTCGGGAGCCTGAGACTGGTCCCCGCGGTCCCGTTCTCGGTGGTCAACTACGCGGCCGCGCTCACGTCCATCCCCTACCGGCAGTTCCTGCCCGCGACCGTGATCGGCAGCACGCCGGGAACCATCGCGGCGATCCTGCTGGGACACTCCCTCACCGAGGGTGACGGGACCGCCGCCCTGTGGGCGACGGGCGCGTTCGCGGCGGTGGGACTTGTCGGCATGATCCTGGACGCTCGCCTGCCCGTCCGGGATGACGACGACGACGAGGTCGGCATCCCAGGGTGACCTGCTCCCCTGTGTGGATCAGACGGGCTCGGTGACGAAGTCCACCAGTCGCTCGACCGCACCCAGCAGGGCCGGCTCCACGTCCCGGTACGTGCTCACCGCGCCCAGGACCCGCCGGAAGCCGTCCGCGGGTTCGCCCCAGCCCAGGCGGTCGCAGATGCCGGTCTTCCAGTCCTCGCCCCGCGGGACCACCGGCCATGTGTGGATACCCACGGCCCGGGGCTTGACCGCCTGCCAGATGTCCACGTAGGGGTGGCCGGTCACCAGCACGTCGCCACCGAGCCCGGCGACGATACGTGACTCCTTACTGCCCGTGACCAGGTGGTCGACCAACACGCCCAGGCGCGCCTGCGGCGTCGGCCCGAACTCCGCCACCAGCGCGGGCAGGTCGTCGATCCCGTGGAGTGGTTCCACGACGATCCCCTCGACCCGCAGGTCGTGGCCCCAGATCTTCTCGACGATAGCTGCGTCGTGGATGCCCTCGACCCAGATACGGCCCGCGCGCGCGGTCCGGGCGCGCAGGCCCTCGACCTTCCGGGACCCGGACGCGGTGACCTTCGGGCCGGCCGTCACGACCGGACCGGGCCTGCGCAGCGTCACCGGTGAACCGTCGATGAGGAACGCGGACGGTGTCATGGCGAAGAGGCGGACCAGGCCGCGCCGGTCCTCGAGTTTGACGAAGTCGCCGTCGGGGGTGCGGTTGAATCCCACCACGGCACCGCAGAAGCCGGAGTCTGCGTGCTCCACCACCAGATCGCTCTCGGCGACGACGACGGGGATCTCCGGTCGGCGGCGCCGCGCCGTCCCGGACAGGATGTCGGAACCGTACATGTCTGCCATGGCCCGACACGGTAGTCGGATACTCGCGCGGGGGGCGGGCGGCGCACCGACCGGTAGGATTGAACGTCATGTCACGCCCCCTCACCCGGAGCGCCGCGCTGTCCCCCGCGTGGCCGTTGCCGCTGTTCCTCCTTCGCACCGCCTGGGGTGACCAACCCTTCGACGAACTCACCGGGTACGTCTCGGGGCTGGCCGAGTCACACCTGGTCGAGATCTCGGGCGAGCCCGTGCGGATGCTCGACGGGATCTCCCCCGCCCCCGGGCCCACGGCGCTGCTCCCCGGGCTCGTCACGGTTCTCCGGCGCTCAGGGCGTGCGCATCCCGCTCCGGAGTCGCTGGCTCTGCTCACCGCGGCCCCCGGGGACTCGTCGAGCCTTCCCACGGTCCCCGCGGTCCGCTCCGACGTGACGGAGGCGGGGTGGGGAATCCTGGTCCGTGATCCGTCGAGCCGCGAGGCGGTCTGCCTGACCTGCGTCCGCCCGCACCCGGACGTCCTGCGCTGGCGGGCCCGTGGCGTCGCCGACTGTCCGGTGCCGCCACAGCCCGACGGGCCCTCCGGGGCACTGTTCGCCCTGGGGCGGGCGGTGGTCGAAGCGGCCGAGTTGATCGAGCGGACCGCGGCGCAGGTGGGTCAGGTGGGAGCGTTCGACCTCGACGCCCACGTCACCCGGTTGCCCGCCGGCCTACCGGCACGCGTCCTCGAGTTGGTCGACAGGATCGACCGGGTGGAGGCGATCATCTCGGTCGCGCTGGCGCAGCCGGACGTGGGCGCCGACCCCGCCGCGCGGGAACCGGTCCTACGACGACTCGTGGCCGTGAAGGACGCCGCTCGCCGCGCGGCGGTGGCCGCTGCGGGGGACGCCGCCCTGCGCGAGACCTGACGCCTACCTCGAGCAGCAGCCCACCGCGCACCGGGCGCCATCGCGGTTGCAGCCCAGCGCGGGCACGTCGCCGAGCCTGTCGCCGTTCACTCCGGATTCGACCTCGTCGAGGAGCTGCAGGACCATTCGGGCGAACTCCGGGCTCGGCCCGGGGGTCGCGCACCGGGTGACCGTCACGCCGAGTTCGCGGACCTCGTCCACCAGTTCGGTGTCCAGGTCCCAGATCACCTCGACGTGATCGGAGATGAAGCCGATCGGGACTATCACCACGTCGCGGACCCCCTGGGTGTCCGCCAGTCCGCTGACATGATCCACCACGTCCGGCTCCAGCCACGGCACGCTGGGCGGGCCGGAACGGGACTGCCACACCAGGTCGTGCTCCGCGACCCCCGCGGCCTCGGCCACCAGCCGCGACGCCTCGGCGACCTGACGGCTGTAGAGGCGGCCGCCGAGCTTCGGCGGCCCCGCGACCTCGTCCGCCGATTCGGGCACCGAGTGCGCGGTGAAGATCACCCGGGCGCCCGGCGCCGCCGACGCCACGGCGGCGCGGAGATCGGTCGCGAACCGCTCGATGAACAGAGGATGGTCGTAGAACTGCCGCAGGCGGACCATCGTGGGCGCACCGGGGACCTGCTCGCGGGCGCGTGCGATGTCCTCCTGGTACTGCGCACACCCGGAGTAACCGCCCCATGCGGAGGTGGCGAACACGGCCGCGTTGCGGACGCCGTCCGCTGTCATCTGCCGCACCGTCTCCTCGATCATCGGTGTCCAGTTGCGGTTTCCGAAGTACACCGGCAGATCCCTACCGCCGCGCCCCAACTCCGCCTCGATGTTCGCGATGATCTCCCGGTTGAGGTCGTTGATCGGGCTGCGGCCGCCCAGCTGTCGATAGTGGGTTGCCACCTCCTCGAGTCGCTCCGCCGGGATCCCGCGGCCGCGGGTGACGTTCTCCAGGAACGGGATCACGTCCTCCTGGCCCTCGGGGCCACCGAAGGACAGGACGAGCAGGGCGTCCACGGGCCCGGTTCCGTCGAGGGCACCATCGGTCATCTGGAGTTCTCCTGTCCGCTGAACGAGACGGTGCCGGCGCCACCGTCTGCGTAGATCACTGTTCCTGTCGTGGCCGTCATGAGGTCCGAGAGCAGCGCGACCGCGGTGGTCGCCACCGCGGTGGGGTCGTTCACGTCCCATCCCAGGGGGGAACGCCTCGCCCATTCGTCCTGCATCTGGTCCAGTTCTCCGCCGGGCCCCAGGGCGTCACCGGCGATGGCCTTGGCCGCGAGGGTCTTGACGGGGCCGGCCGCGATGAGATTCGACCGCACGCCCTCGGGACCGAGTTCGCGGGCCACGTAGCGGTTGACCGCCTCCAGCGCGTTCTTGGCCACGGACATCCAGTTGTAGAAGGGCATCGAGAACCGCGGGTCGAAATTCAGTCCGATGATCGACGCTCCGGGATTGAGCAACGGGCGCACCGCTCTCGCCAGGGACGCGTATGAGTACGCGGAGATCTCCACGGCGACCGAGACGTCCTTCCACGGTGCGTCGAGGAACGGATCTCCGAGGCAACTGGGCGGCGCGAACCCGATCGAGTGGACCACCCCGTCGAGCGAATCGGCGTGTTCTCTCACCCTCCCCTCGAGCGCGGCGAGGTCCTCCTCGCTCTGCACGTCCAGTTCGATCACCGGGGGTCTCACGGGCAGCCGTTTCGAGATCGCCCGGACCAACGACGGACGGCCGAACGCGGTCAGGATGACGGTGGCACCGTGGAGCTGACAGTGCTTGGCGATGTGGAACGCGATCGAGGCGTCGGTGATCACCCCGGTGACGAGGATGGTCTTGCCCGCGAGCAGGCCCGTACTTGTGTTGTCGCTCATGATCAGTGCCCCATTCCCATTCCGCCGTCGACGGGCAGGACCGCGCCCGAGATGTACGCGGCATCGTCCCCGGCGAGGAAGCTGACGGCCCCCGCCACGTCGTCCGCGCTGCCCTTGCGGCCGAGCGGGATCGCCGCCACCGCGAGTGCCTGTGTCTTCTCGTCCAACCCGGAGGTCATGTCTGTGTCGATGAACCCGGGTGCCACCACGTTGGCCGTGATGTTGCGGGAGCCGAGTTCACGGGTCAGCGATCGGGCCATCCCGATGAGGCCGGCCTTGGACGAGGCGTAGTTGACCTGACCTGCGGTGCCCGAGTGGGCGACCACCGATCCGATGAAGATGAGGCGGCCGAACCTGGCACGCAGCATCCCGCGGGACGCCCGTTTGGCCACGCGGAACGCGCCGGACAGGTTGGCCTCGACCACCCGGGTGAACTGCTCGTCTTTCATCCGCATCAGGAGCGTGTCGTCGGTGATCCCGGCGTTGGACACCACCACCTCGACCGGCCCGTACTCGGCCTCGACCGCGGTGAACGCCGCGTCCACGGAGTCGGGGTCGGTGACGTCGCACCGCACTGCGAACAGTCCGTCGGGGGCCCCGGACCCGCGATGGGTCACCGCCACCCGGTGGCCGTCGGCGGCGAGTCGTTCTGCCACGGCGCGTCCGATGCCGCGGTTGCCTCCGGTCACCAGGACCGTGCGGGGGGTGGTGGTGAGCGTGCTGTCGGGAACCATGTGCACCAACCTATCGAACAGGGGCGGGTGACCCGGCGTGGGTGCACGGACCCGTCACGGGATGCGGCGGTGCGCCACCAGGGATCCGGCGGCGGCGAGCATCGCCAACAGGGAGCCGATGACGAGCCATGGCCGGGAGGCGTCGGCCTTCTTCCACTCGTAGCCGATCTGCTCCTCGAGGGTGCGGTAGACGGAGTCGAGTTCCTCCAGGCTGGAGGCGGTGAAGAAGTCGCCACCGGAGATCTCGGCGATGGTGCGCAACGAGGCGTCGTCGACGGGCACGGGCTGCGGGCGACCCTGGATGTCGACAGTTCCGTAGAGGGTGCCGAAGGAGATGGTCGAGACCGGGATGCCGGCCTCCGCGGCCCGTTCGGCGGCGGTGAAGGCCCCACGCTCCTCGGTGGGGTCGGCGGGGACGGTTTCCTTACCGTCGGACAGCAGGACGATGCGGGCGGGCGGGGCCTGGTCGGGCCCGCCGAGGCTCTCGGTGAAGGTGGTGACGGCCTGCGTGGCGGTGTAGATCGCCTCGCCGGTCGCGGTCCGCTCGTCCAACCGGAGGCGCTCGACGGCGCGGACGACCGGCCCCCGGTCGGTGGTGGGTGCCACGAGCATGGAGGCGGTTCCCGCGTAGGAGACCAGCCCGAGGTTGACGCCCGGGGTGAGGTTGTTGGCGAAGGTGGTGGCGGCCTGCTGCGCGGCCTCCAGTCGGGAGGGTGAGACGTCGGTGGACTCCATGGACAGGGACACGTCGACGACGAGCATGACCGTCGCACGGTTCCGGGGCACCTTCTGTTCCTGCTGGGGGCCCGCCAGAGCCACCACCAGCGCGATCAGCGACAGGATGAGCAGCACCGCGGGGACGTGGGTGAACCAGCGTCGACCGCCGCGGTCGACCGTCCGGAGGACGCCGAAGTTGCCGAACCGCACCGTCCTGCGCCTCTTGGAGCGCAGCGCGATCACGTACCCGACCGTGAGCGCCAGTGGCACCACCACCAGGATCAGCCACAGCGGGTGCTGGAACTCCGACAGGCTCATCGGGGCGTCCCACCCGGTGCCGGGTGGTCGTCCGGTAGGTCCCGGACGAGGTTCTCACCGGTAGGCAGTCCACCCTGGCGGCGTGCGCCGACGTAGTCGATCACGTCCCTGATCCAGTCCCGGTCGGTGCGGAGAGCGAGCACCGGTGCGCCGCAGCGCCGGAGAGCGGCGTGGACCACTGCGCGGTGTGCGTCCGCTGCCCGGCGGTAGTCGGCCGCGAGGGCGTCGTCGACGTCCAACTCCAGCACCTCCCCGGTGGCCGGGTCCTGGAGCAGCGCCGCCCCCACCGCGGGCAGTGCGATGTCCAGGGGGTCGGCGACGTGCACCGCGAGGAACTCGTGCCGGGCCCCCAGTACACGGAGGGATCGTTCCCAGTCCACGTCGGCGAGGAAGTCCGAGATCACCACCACGAGCCCGTGACGGCGGGCGGCATTGCGGACGGCGCGGAGCGCGTCGTCGAACGTCCCGCCCGGCGAGACCTCGGTGGTGGACCGCGAGACCTCCTCGAGCAGTCGCCTGACGTGGTCACGCCCGCCCGTGGCCTGCAGGACCCGGGGGCGTCCGGCACCGGTGAGGACCATCCCGACGCGACTGCCGCCCCCGGCGGACAGGAACCCGACGGTGGCCGCGGCCGCCTCGACGAGCCGGCGTTTGCTGCCGTACCGCCCCTCGACGTCGAGGCTGGGCGCCATGTCCACCACGATCCAGGTCTCCAACTCCCGGTCGGCGATGGTCTGCCGGATGTGGGGCACGGTGGTCCGCGCCGTCACGGACCAGTCCATGGTCCGCACGTCGTCACCGGGTTCGTAGGCGCGGGCCTCACCGGGTTCGGTTCCGGGCCCGGGAAGCAGGCCCCGGTGGTCGCCGTTGAGGACCCCGTCCAGACGGCGGGTGACGAGGAGTTCCAGTTGCGACAGGGCCGCGCGGGACGCCGCGGCGACCGGGTCGTCGCGGGTGCCCTCGTCTGCCCGGGTCACCGTGCGGGCGGCGGGCCGGGCTGTGCGGGAACCGCGCTGATCTGTGGGAGCGGGACGGCCTCGAGTACCCGGCGCACGACGGTGTCCGCGGTGATCTCGTCCGCCAGGGCGTCGTAGGTCAGCACGAGGCGGTGGCGGAGCACGGCGGGCAGGACGTCGACGACGTCCTGGGGTACGACGTAGTCGCGGCCCCGGACGAGTGCCAACGCCCGGGCCGCGGTGACGGCGCCGAGGGTGGCACGGGGAGACGCGCCGTACGCGAGCCACCTGGCCAC
>JBKBUP010000103.1:0-9339 GCA_046289795.1 Dietzia sp.
AAGTTCCACGAGTTGACGACCGTGACGGCCGCAGCCTAATCTGGGCGCGTGAACACCTGGAACGGTCTAGTAATCGGCCGGCGCGTCGGCGCCTGAGCCGTTACCTGGCTTTCAGTCGACGCGCACCCTCGCCGGCCCCCGTGGCCGTCGGGGGTTTTTTGTTGCCGGGTTCCCGCGGACCGACCGGACCGCGGACGGCGACGAGAGACGGCTCCACGACCAGCATGAAGGACAGTTGAAGTGAGCGCACCAACGGCACAGCCCGGACCCCGTCCGGGTGCAGAGCAGAAGGCCCGGTCCGCGGCCCCCGAGCGGATGACGGGCGCCCAGGCGGTCGTCCGGTCCCTCGAGGAGATCGGCACCGAGGTCGTATTCGGCATCCCCGGCGGCGCGATCCTGCCCGTCTACGATCCGCTCTACGACTCGGTCAAGGTCCGACACGTGCTGGTCAGGCACGAGCAGGGCGCGGGTCACGCCGCGACCGGTTACGCCCAGGCCACCGGCCGGGTCGGTGTCTGCATGGCCACCTCGGGACCCGGGGCCACCAACCTGGTGACCCCGCTGGCGGACGCGCAGATGGACTCGGTTCCGATCGTGGCCATCACCGGGCAGGTGGGCACCGCGCTCATCGGTACGGACGGCTTCCAGGAGGCCGACATCTCCGGCATCACCATGCCGATCACGAAGCACAACTTCCTCGTCTCGCACGGCGAGGACATCCCGCGGATGATCGCGGAGGCGTTCCACATCGCCCAGACCGGCCGACCGGGTGCGGTGTTGGTGGACATCCCCAAGGACGTCCTGCAGGCGGAGATGACGTTCTCGTGGCCACCGGAGATGAAGCTGCCCGGCTACCGGCCGGTGACCAAGCCCCACGGTAAGCAGATCCGGGAGGCGGCCCGGCTCATCGCCAAGGCCAAGCGCCCGGTCCTGTACGTCGGTGGAGGCGTGATCAAGGCCGACGCCTCGGCGGAGCTGCTGGCCCTGGCCGAGCTGTCGGGCATCCCGTTGGTCACCACGCTGATGGCGCGAGGGGCGTTCCCCGATTCGCACCGGCTGCACTACGGCATGCCCGGCATGCACGGCACGGTCGCGGCGGTCGCGGCGCTGCAGCGCTCGGATCTGCTCGTCACCCTGGGCGCCCGTTTCGACGACCGGGTCACCGGCCAGCTCGATACCTTCGCCCCCGGTGCCAAGGTCATCCACGCCGACATCGATCCGGCGGAGATCGGCAAGAACCGCGCGGTCGACGTGCCGATCGTCGGCGACATCAAGGAGGTGCTGATCGAGCTCGTCGCGACGTTGCGCGGCGAGCGCGACTCCGGGACGCTCGCCGAGCCCACCGCCTGGGTGGGGCAGCTGGACGAGATCCGCTCCGAGTACCCACTCGGATACGGTCCGCAGTCGGACGGTTCGCTCTCTCCGGAGTACGTGATCGAGCGCCTGAGCGCGGCTGCCGGCCCCGACGCCGTCTACTGCGCGGGAGTGGGTCAGCACCAGATGTGGGCCGCGCAGTTCGTCCAGTACGAGAAGCCGCGTACGTGGCTCAACTCGGGCGGGCTCGGGACCATGGGGTACTCGGTGCCCGCGGCGATGGGCGCCAAGTTCGGCCGCCCGGACGCAGAGGTGTGGGCGATCGACGGCGACGGATGCTTCCAGATGACCAACCAGGAGCTCGCCACGTGTGCGATCGAGGGCGCCCCCATCAAGGTCGCACTGATCAACAACGGCAACCTCGGCATGGTTCGTCAGTGGCAGACGCTGTTCTACGACAAGCGCTACTCGCAGACCGACTTGTCGACGCAGTCCAGGCTCATCCCCGACTTCGTCAAGCTCGGCGAGGCCCTGGGTTGCGTGGCGTTCCGTTGTGACCGGGCGGAGGACGTCGACGAGGTGATCGCCAAGGCCCGCGAGATCAACGACCGCCCGGTGGTCATCGACTTCATCGTGGGCAAGGACGCCCAGGTGTGGCCGATGGTCGCGGCGGGCACGTCCAACGACGAGATCATGGCGGCGCGGGACATCCGGCCGCTGTTCGACGACACCGATTCCGTGGCGGACGACGCCGCGGACGTCCACGAGGTGACCGAGCGGATCGACGCCGCCGTGCTCGCCGCCCAGGAGGAGGACCAGTGACCGCTCGCTCCCACACCCTGAGCGTGCTGGTGGAGGACAAGCCCGGCGTGCTGGCACGCGTGGCGTCGCTGTTCTCCCGGCGCGGGTTCAACATCGAGTCCCTCGCGGTGGGCCCCACCGAGACCGACGGGCTCTCGCGCATGACGATCGTCGTGGCCGTCGAGGACTTCCCGCTCGAACAGGTGACCAAGCAGCTCAACAAGCTGGTCAACGTCATCAAGATCGTGGAGCAGGACCCGGCCGGCTCGGTCGCGCGGGAACTCACCCTGGTCAAGGTCCGCGCCGACACCACCAACCGTGGCCAGATCGTCGAGATCGCCACTCTGTTCCGCGCCCACATCGTGGACGTCTCCCCGGAATCGCTCACGCTCGAGGCCACCGGTACCCCGGACAAACTCGACGCGCTGCTGCGCATGCTCGACGGCTACGGAATCCGCGAGATCGTGCAGTCCGGCATGGTCGCGCTGGGACGCGGCCCCAAGTCCATCACCACCACTCGATAGTCTCGACTTCTATCACCAACACGAAGGGAATCCACCATGGCAGTGGAGATGTTCTACGACGACTCGGCGGATCTGTCGCTGATCCAGGGCCGCAAGGTCGCCGTCATCGGTTACGGCTCGCAGGGTCACGCGCATTCGCTGAGCCTGCGCGACTCCGGTGTCGAGGTCGTGATCGGCCTGCGTGAGGGGTCGAAGTCACGGGCCAAGGCCGAGGAGGCCGGACTGAAGGTCCTGACCGCCGCCGAGGCGGCCGAGTGGGCCGACGTCATCATGCTGCTCGCCCCCGACACCTCGCAGGCCCAGATCTTCACCGAGGACATCGAGCCCAACCTCAGCGACGGCGACGCGCTGTTCTTCGGCCACGGCCTCAACATCCACTTCGGTCTGATCAAGCCCGCCGAGGGCATCACCATCGCGATGGTCGCCCCCAAGGGCCCCGGCCACCTGGTGCGCCGCCAGTTCGTCGACGGCAAGGGCGTGCCCGCCCTCATCGCCGTCGAGCAGGACCCCAAGGGTGAGGGCGAGGCCCTCGCGCTGTCCTACGCCAAGGCGATCGGTGGCACCCGCGCGGGCGTCATCAAGACCACCTTCAAGGACGAGACCGAGACCGACCTGTTCGGTGAGCAGGCCGTACTCTGCGGCGGCACCGAGGAGCTCGTCAAGACGGGCTTCGAGGTCATGGTCGAGGCCGGGTACGCGCCCGAGCTCGCCTACTTCGAGGTGCTCCACGAGCTCAAGCTGATCGTCGACCTCATGTACGAGGGTGGCATCGCGCGGATGAACTACTCGGTGTCCGACACCGCCGAGTTCGGCGGCTACCTCTCCGGGCCGCGCGTCATCGATGCCGGCACCAAGGAGCGCATGAAGGCGATCCTCTCCGACATCCAGGACGGCACCTTCACCAAGCGACTCGTCGCCAACGTCGAGGGCGGCAACAAGGAGCTCGAGCAGCTCCGCAAGGAGAACGCCGAGCACCCGATCGAGGTCACCGGACAGAAGCTGCGCGACCTGATGAGCTGGGTCGACCGGCCGATCACCGAGACCGCCTGATCAACCTGGGGGACGGATCCGGGTGAGGCCCCTGTAGGGTCCACCGGGATCTGTTCCCGAGCTTCAGGAGGACCGCCGTGCGCCACATCAACCGAGGTGTGGGGGCGGCGGTCCTCTCATTTGGCCTGGTCGCCTCCACCGCCGCGTGCACGTCGGGTTCCGGCGACGACGCCCCGGGGATCACCGCCGCGCAGGTCGACGGGGCCCGCGTCGCCGTCGACACCGACGCCTCCGGAGTCGAGACGACCCGTCTCCTGGTGGAGACCGCCCCGGTGGTCGTGGTGGCGGCACCGGACGAGGCCGCCCAGGCCCGCGCCGCGTCCGTGGCCGTGGGCCTGCGCGCGCCGATGCTCACCGCGGTCACGGGCGGTGACGACGCCCTGGCGGACGAGCTGGAGCGGCTGGGTACCGAGCGGGTGCTGCGGGTCGGCGAGGTGACGTTCACCCCCGACGACGGCGAGGTGGTCGACGCCCCTCAGGAGCGCTCCGAGCTGGAGGAGCTCACCGGGATCACGTTCGAGTCCGAACAGGAGATCCCCGGCGACCGCGTGGACGACGTCACGGTCCATCAGGCACCGGGTTCGCCGTCCCTCATGGTCGCCGGTCAGTTCACCGCCGGCGGCGGACCGGCGTCGGATGTCGAGGCGTTCTCCGCCGGAGGACCCGCCTGGTCGGCGGAGGACGCCCCCCGCGTCCTCGTGTACGACCAGACCCCGGTCGCCGCGGTGGCGACCGCCGTCGCGAGCGGAGCGGCGGTGTCTCACCTGCGGGCCCCGGATCCGCGTGTCGACGGCGGTTCTGTGGAGGCCGTCATGGACGCCGACGCCGTGGTCGCCCTCGGACCCGGATGGGGCACCGAGGAGGAGTTGGCCGAGAGGGTCGAGCAGGCCCGTACCGTCCCCGAGCTCCCCGGCGGGGGGCAGCTGTTGTTCCCGGGCCGGCGGTTCGTGGCGGCCTACGGGTCACCGCTCACCCCGGCCCTGGGCATCCTCGGTGAGCAGGGGCCGGAGGAGAGCGCGGAGCGGGTGCGGCAGTTGGTCGAGGAGTACCAGCCCTTCTCGCCGGAACCGGTGGTGCCGGCGTTCGAGATCATCGGGACCGTCGCGGCGACCGAGCCGGGGCCCGACGGCAACTACACGAACGAATGGGACCCCGAGGTGTTCGTCCCCATGGTCGACGCGATCACCGACGCCGGGGGGTACGCCGTGATCGATCTCCAACCCGGGATGGCGGACCTGCTCGACCAGGCCAAGCCCTTCGAGGAACTGCTCAAGCGGCCCAACGTGGGGCTGGCCCTGGACCCCGAGTGGAAGCTCGAGCCCGGCCAGCGGCCGGGGGCGCAGATCGGCAGCGCGAGCGCCGAGGAGATCAACCGGGTCACGCACTGGCTCGCAGACCTCACCCGCGACACGGGTGGGCCGCAGAAGCTGCTCATCCTGCACCAGTTCAGCCTGGCGATGATCACCGATCGCGAGGACATCGACACCTCGCGACCCGAGGTGGCGATCTCGCTCCACGCCGACGGGCACGGTACCCCGGAGATGAAGCTGGAGACGTGGGAGGTCCTGCAGCAGGGACTGTCCCCGGACATCTGGATGGCGTGGAAGAACTTCTACGACGAGGACACGCCGACCTTCACTCCCGAGCAGACGATGGCGGTCGAGCCGCGGCCGTGGTTCGTGTCCTACCAGTGATCCGGAGGCGATGAGCGGGCCCGTCAGCCGCCGATGATCCGGTCCGCAACGTGCTGTCCGGCCATCCCGTGGACCCCGGGACCCGGCGGCGTGGAGCCGGATGCGTGCCACACACCCGGGACGCCCGTGGTGAAGGGGTCGGCCCGGGGGACCGGACGGGCGACGAGTCCGCGGAGGTCGACCCGGCCCGCGGCGATGTCGCCGCCGGCGTAGTTGGCGTTGTGGTCGCCCATCCGTGACGCGGACGTACACCGGGTGGCCACCACGACGTCGCGGACGCCGGGAGCGACCTCCTCCAGCGCGGTGAGGACCTGCTCGGTCTGGTCCTGTTCGGACCAGGCGGGCACGTGCGCGTAGGTCCACAGGGGTCGTCGTCCGTCGGCGGCGACGCGGCCCGGATCGGTCACCCACGGTTGGGAGACGAGAACCATCGGCCGGTCCGCGTGACGGCCGGATGCGACAGCGCGTTCGGCCGCCGCGATCTCCGCGGACTCGCCCCCCAGGTGCACGGTGCCGGCGCCCTGCAGGCGGGGGTCGCGCCACGGGACCGGGCCCGACAGGACCAGGTCGACCTTCGCCGCCGCCCCACCGATCGGCGCGCGGGTCAGACGGCGGGCCCGCCGCTCCACCGATCGTGACGGCGACGACGCGAGCAGGATCTCGCCGAGGATGCGCGAGGAGGTGTTGAACACGATGTCACGTGCGTCGAGCCGCGACAGTGAGTCCACCCGCTCCCCGGTACGGATCTCGCCGCCGGCGTCGCGGACCGCGTCCGCCAGCGCGCCGGTGATGGCCCCGCTGCCTCCGAGCGGGAGAGCCCACCCGAGCGGGGAGTGCAGGAGCGAACCCAGCACCAACCCGACGGCGGTCGCGGCCGGTGAGGTCAGGGGGGTGATGGCGTGGGCCGAGATCCCCGACAGCAGGGTTCGACCGTCGGGCCCGAACGGGTCGCCCAGCACCCCGCGGGGATGGGCGCGCGCGAACGCCGCCGCCATCGCCGCCGTGGCCGCCACCGGCGGGACCGACCGTTGATCGGACAACGCGGCGGCCACCACCTCGAGGGACCGCTCGGCCGTCGGTCCCATGACCCGCCACCAGGCTCGGGCCTCCGCCTCGGACCCCAGCCCCTCGGCCAGGGTTCCGGGGGAGGGGTCGGACGGCACGACGATCGCGTCGCGCCCGGGGAGCGCGTGGGCCAACTGGACCGGCGGCGTCACCAATTCCACACCGTGCGCGGCGAGGTCGAACCCGCGGAAGAAGGGGGCGGCGCCGGCCATCGGGTGGACCGCGGAGCACGGGTCGACCATCAGGTCCGCGCCGAGGTCGCCGGGCATCCCGTCCATGGGGAGGGTGCGACACCCGCCCCCGATGGTGTCCTCGGCCTCGAGCACCACCACCCGCCGGCCCGCGCGGGCGCACAGGAGCGCGGCGGCGAGGCCGTTCGGGCCCGAACCGACCACCACCACATCGGCGCGAACCGGTGCGGACGAGGTCACTCGAAGACCGCCAGGCCGTAGGTCCGGCGCAGTTCCTCGAGCAGTCTCTCCTGTGCCACGGCCTGTTCGGCCAGGCCCAGCAGGACGCGCCGGGTCCCGGGTCCGCCGACCTCGTCGTCGTCGCCCCCGGAGGGCCGGTCGGCGACCCACGAGTCCCCGAGCAGTTCCCACATGGAGCGCTTGGCCACCACGAGGGTGCGCAGGGCCTCCAAGACCGCGAGCCGCGCCAGGGGATCGCTCAGCACCGGGCCCACGGGCAGCACGGAGAAGGTGATACCGGTCGACAGGCGCAGCAGTCGCCGGCCCGGGGTCCCGACGGGGCTCAGCCGGGACAGCAGCCCGGCGGCGGTGTCGATCTCCTGCTCGAACTGGGCCCGAAGTGGTTCCAGGCGGGACTTGTCGCTCTCGTCGACGGCACGGATGCAGTGGTCGAGGAGGCTGCGGCCCACGGCCGCCCCGTAGAGGTGGGCCCGGAGATAGGAGGCGACAGCCGTCGAGCCTCGCGCGGGTGCGAGGACGGGCAACCAGGGGACGGGCAGGCGGACCGGGAAACCGGTCGACCGGGGCGGGCGCAACATAGGTGATCCGTTCGTCGGGCGTCGGTCGGGTCCTGCGGTGACATCAGCCACGGTAGGCGTCCCCGGCCACCCCGGCCACTGGTCGTCGGCGGTGTGCGGTGGCCTAGACTGGGCGTGCCTAAATTGACACCGAGGAGATCCCACTGTGACAGCATCCGGACGTCCCGTCGTCCTCATCGCCGACAAGCTCGCCCAGTCGACCGTCGAC
The DNA here is from genome assembly GCA_046289795.1 of Dietzia sp. GTDB lineage: Bacteria > Actinomycetota > Actinomycetes > Mycobacteriales > Mycobacteriaceae > Dietzia. The sequence continues at coordinate 7,666 of JBKBUP010000103.1, forward strand.
GCGCTCGGCGACGCCGTGGAGGTCCGATGGGTCGACGGCCCGGATCGCCCGAAGCTCCTCGACGCGGTCAAGGACGCCGACGCGATACTCGTCCGGTCCGCCACGACGGTCGACGCCGAGGTGCTCGCAGCAGGCCCCAACCTCAAGATCATCGGTCGCGCGGGTGTGGGACTGGACAACGTGGAGATCCCCGCCGCCACCGAGCGCGGCGTCATGGTGGTCAACGCCCCCACCTCCAACATCCACTCGGCCGCGGAGCACGCCGTCGCTCTCCTCATGGCCGCCTGCCGCCAGATCCCGGCCGCCGACCGGACGCTGCGCGAGCACACCTGGAAGCGGAGCTCCTTCAACGGGGTCGAGTTGCTCGGCAAGACCGTCGGCGTTGTCGGCCTGGGACGGATCGGTCAGCTCGTGGCCCAGCGCCTGGCGGCGTTCGAGACGAACCTCATCGCCTACGACCCGTACCTGCCCGCCGCCCGCGCCGCCCAGCTGGGCATCGAGCTCGTGGACATCGACGAGCTGGTCTCCCGGGCGGACATCATCACGATGCACCTGCCCAAGACCAAGGAGACCGCCGGTCTGTTCGACGCCGAGCGGCTGGCGCGTGCCAAGGACGGCGTCGTGATCGTCAACGCCGCACGTGGCGGACTGATCGTGGAGTCGGCACTCGTCGACGCGCTGCGGTCCGGCAAGGTGCGGTCCGCCGCACTGGACGTGTTCGACACCGAGCCCTGCACGGACTCGCCGCTGTTCGATCTCGAGAACACCATCGTGACCCCACACCTCGGGGCCTCCACGAGCGAGGCACAGGACCGCGCGGGCACCGACGTCGCCCGTAGCGTCCTGCTGGCCCTGCGCGGGGAGTTCGTCCCCGACGCGGTCAACGTCTCCGGTGGTCCCGTCGGTGACGAGGTCGCGCCCTGGCTCGACCTGGTCCGCAAGGTCGGCCTCATGGCCGGTCACCTGTGCCCGGGCGTGCCCACCACGGTGCGGGTCGACGTGGCCGGCGAGCTCGCCTCCGAGCAGGTCGACGTCCTCGGGCTGGCCGCACTGCGGGGCATGTTCTCCGCGATCACCGACGAGCCGGCCACCTTCGTCAACGTCGGACAGATGGCCGAGCAGCGCGGGGTCACCCACTCGGTGGAGACCCGCAGCGAGTCCAAGTCCTACCGCAGCACGGTCACCGTCACGGCGGTGTCCGCCGACGGCGCCAGCGGGAGCGTCACCGGCACGCTCTCCGGGCTGGACCAGGTGCAGAAGATCGTGCGGATCAACGAGCGCGGCTTCGACATGCGCGCCGAGGGGCAGAACCTCTTCGTCCACTACTCCGACCGCCCGGGCGTGCTCGGCAAGGTGGGTTCCATCCTGGGCGGCGAGGGCATCGACATCCAGGCAGCGGCGCTGAGCCAGGACGCACACGGCGAGGGGGCGTCGCTCATCCTCCGCGTGGACCGTGTGGTGGCCGAACCGACCGTCGACCGGATCGTCTCCGAGCTCGACGCCACCGCCACCCAGATCTCCCTGGCCTGAGTGCAGAGGGACCGGTGAAGAGGAATACAGAGATCATGAAGCTCGCAGTCATCCCCGGTGACGGGATCGGTGTCGAGGTCACTGCAGAGGCGCTCCGGGTCCTGGACGCGCTCGTCCCCGGGGTCGAGAAGACCGAGTACGACC
>JBKBUP010000104.1:0-9338 GCA_046289795.1 Dietzia sp.
GCCCCGGTCTGACCCCGCGGTGGGACGCGATTCCCGGACTGGACAAGGCCTACGTCGGCGGGTGGGCGGTATCCGCACACGTGCCCGAGTACGCCGGACGCGCGTGCGCAGCGCTGGTCCGGGTGCGCGAGGGAACCGTGGTGTTCTCGGTGCCACCAGAACCCGCCTCGTGCGGCGGGACCGTGCTGAAGGCCATGTTCCTGGCGTGCGACCGCTGGCGGCGCGAGAAGGTTCTCGATCGTATCGAGGTGCACCTGGTGACCCCGTTCCGCGGGCTGCTCGGACTCGAACCGTGCGACTCGCGGCTACAACCTCTCATCCAGCAGTACGGGATCACCGTCCACGAGCAGTCGCAGGTCGCCGCCGTCGATCACCACGGGCGGACCGTCACGCTCGACGGCCCGGTCCCCACCACGATCGAGCACGTCGACCTGGCCTACGTCACGCCCCTGAGTCGCGCGCCGAAGTTCGTCGCGGACGCGGGGTTGTCCGACGGCGGTGACGCCGGGCTCGTCGAGGTGGACCCCCAGCTCCTGCGCCACGTGCGCGTCGATTCGGTCTGGGGCCTGGGGGACGCCGCGACAGTCGGTACCCGTCCGTCCGGTGGGGCGTTGCGGTCCCAGGTGGCGGTGGTCGCCGACAACCTGCGCGCGGCCCGGGACGGTGGCACCGTGAACCGGTACGACGGCTACACGATCATCCCGATCGCCGTGAGCCGTGACCGGCTGATGCTGGCCGAGCACGACCGGGACGGCGTGCCGGCACCGTCCGTGCGCGGGATCGACCTGACGGTCCCCAGGCTCTCGACCTATGCGTTCGACCGGTATCTGCAGCCGATCGTCTACTTCCGCAAGCTCCTGCGGGGGCGGGTCTGACCGAGCGTCACTCCCGCGGCCCGACCCCGGCCCTCAGGGCGGCCTCGGTCATGTCGAACAGGTGCGCCACCACGTCCTCGAACCGGGTGTTGACCACGGTGTTGCGGGCGTCCCGACGGTCCTCGTAGACCGCCAGGGCCCCGGTGAACATCTGGGTCGCCAGGTCGATGCGCTCGAAGGCCACCCGTCGCGGAAGGTGGGAGAGAACGTCGATCAGGCGCACCACCACGTCGTCGGTGGCCGTGCGCAGCTCCGCCTCCGGGATCCCGGGCGCCATGACCGGACCGACCCGCTGCAGGAAGCGGGCGTAGTAGGTGGCCTCGGGCTGGGCGCGGAGGAGCTCGACGATCGGCTCGAAGAGCACCTGCACGAGCGTGGACAGGTCGGCTCCGAGCCCCTGCTCATCGGCCGCGGCCAACCGCTTCTTCCGGTCGGCGTCCAGCGCCACGAGCCGGCGACGCAGGACCTGCAGGATGAGGCCGTCGCGGCTTCCGAAGTGATACTGGACCGCCGAGTTGTTGCGCTGACCTGCGGCCGTGGCGACGTCGCGCATCGACACGTCGTCGAGGCCCCGCTCGCCGATCAGCTTCTCGGCGACCTCGATCATCGCCGTCTTGGCGTCCTTGTTGTCCTTGTTGTCCTTGATCTCCGTGGAGACACCGTCGCGACCCTCGGCCGGGACCTCGCCACGATCAGATCTTTGCTGCACCGGGACTCCACTTCCTTCCTGCCGCCTCGCCGAGCTGGTTGAAGCTCAGCACCGTGAGGAACAGCACGACCGCGGGCACTCCGACGAGGTAGGGATACCGCTGGAAATCGGACTGACCGGCACTGATCATGTTGCCCCATGTCGGTTCCGGCCGGGGAATGCTCAGCCCCAGGTAGCTCAGCGAGGCCTCGGCCACGATCAGTACGGCGATCAGCATGAAACTGTACGAGAACACCGGCTGGACGATGTTCGGCGTGACCTCGCGCAGCATGATCCGGGTCTCGCCCGCCCCGAGGGACCGGGCCGCGGTGACGAACTCCCGACCGGCGAAGCTCATCGCGTTGGCCCGGACGAGCCGCGCGTAGGCCGGAACCACCATGATCCCGAGCGCGAGGGTGATGTTGGGCAGCGTCGGGTCGAGCACCGTGACGATCGCGATGAGCAGGATGAGCGACGGGAACGCCAGCAGGGTGTCGGTGAGGATGGAGACGACGCGGTCGGTCCACCCGCCGCGGTAGCCGGCCACCAGCCCGAGCGCGCCACCGATCAGGGCCCCCACCAGGACACCGCCGATACCCACGACCAGGGAGACCCGGGCGCCGTAGAGCAGGCCACCCAGGATGTCCAGGCCCTGACTGTCGGTGCCGAGGGGATGCTCGGACAGCAGATCGGGAGCGAGGGTGGACGGGGTCATCAGCGCCAGCGACGGATCGCGCGCCTCGCTCAGCGGCAGGAAGTCCACGAACAGCGCACCCAGGACGATGAGGATCGTCCAGCCGAGGGCGAGCGCGGTGCCGAGTCCCGACATCCGCGGCATCCGCGGTCGGCGACGCACCGGGGTGGCCGCGGCCACGGTGGGGTCCGCGATGACGGGGTCGGTCGAGGTGGGGTCGCCAGCGACGGCCCCGGCCGGGATGGCCTCGGGACGGGTGGCGTCGGAACGGGTCGAATCGGTGTCAGCCACGGCGGATCCTCGGGTCGATGAGTGCGTACGTGACGTCGACGGTCATGTTGACCAGCACGTAGAAGACGGCGATCACGATCACCCCGCCCAGTACGACGGGCAGGTTGTCGTTCTGTACGGCGTCGACGATCATGCTGCCCATCCCGGGGAGGTTGAACAGCCGCTCGACCACCACGGTCCCGCCGATGAGGCGGCCCAGGCTGATCCCGGCCAGCGTGATGATGGAGACCGTGGACGGCCGCAGTGCCTCCGCGACCAGGACGTGCCGGGTGGGCATGCCCTTGGCTCGCGCTGACAGGACGAAGTCCTGCTGCAGGGTGGAGATCATGTCGGTCCGCAGGACGCGGGTGAAGATCGCGACCTCCATCAACGCGAGCGTGATGGCCGGCAGGGCGATGCTCCGCAGGTTCTCCCCCAGCCCGTCGGCCAGCGGCACGTAGCCCTGACGCGGGAACTCGGGGAGGAACAGGGCGACCAGCGCCAGGACCGCACCCACGGCGAAGCCGCCGAGCAGGGCCCGACCCCACATCACCCCGGGCGCCCCGCGCCCACCGCGCCGACCCAGCGGGGACAGCGCCACCACCAGTCCGATCACCGCCGCCGCGCCGAGGATCAACTGCTGCGCCAACGAGTGGTTGAACACCAACAGGTAGATCAGCAGCAGGCCGGCCACGAAGCTGGGCACCGAGATGAACGCGAACGCCACGATCGAGGCGACCTGGTCGAACACCCCGCCGCGGCGGTAGGCCGACCACACGGCGACGGGCACCGCGATCGCCAGGGACAGGATGATCGACAGGAACGCGAGCTGCATGGTGACCGGCAGCGCGTTGCCGATCATCTCGGCCACGGACTGGTTGGGCGGGATGAGCGAGTTGCCGAGATCGCCGGAGGCCAGCCCACCGACCCAGTCGGTGAACCGGCTCCACACGGGCTTGTCCAGACCCAGTTCCTCCCTCGCCAACTGGTATTGCTCCGCGGTTGCTCCCGGGCCGACGGCCGAGGCCGCGGAATCGCCCGGCACCGCCTCCATGAGGAAGAACGCACCGGTCGCGGCGAGTACGACGACGACGACCGCGTGTAGAGCGCGTTCGCCTATGAACCTGAGCACGTGGAGACCCTTCGATTGAGACACCGCCTAAGGCGGTTGCTTACTCGTCTTGACGTAGACACCATATGCCGTGATACTCGTCACAGCAAGACGGATTAAGTAGATGACTTAGACCGGACCATCACACCGAGGAGGCCGTCATCGCCGCCGCACCACCCCGCAGACCCGTGTCCTCGAACGACCGGGACGACCTGCTGCTCGAGGTCCGGAACCTCCGCACCCACATCGACACCCCCGGAGGGCGCATCACGCCCGTCGACGGGGTCGACATCTCCCTGCGACGCGGCGAGACCATCGGCATCGTCGGCGAGTCAGGCTCCGGCAAGTCGATGCTCGTCCGCTCGATCATGGGCATCGCCCCCACCACCGCCAGGGTGGATCCGGCGTCGACGGTCCGCTTCGACGGCCACGACGTGTTGTCCCTGACCCAGCGCGAGGCACAGAGGTTCTGGGGCCGCGAGATCGCCATGGTCTTCCAGGACCCGCTCACCTCGCTCAACCCCATCAGGACCATCGGCCGTCAGATCATCGACCCGCTGCGGCACCATCTGGGACTCAGCCGCCGGGAGGCCGCCGACCGCGCGGTCGAGCTCCTCGAACGGGTCCGCATCCCCTCGCCCCGGAACCGCCTCACCGAATACCCCCATCAGCTCTCCGGCGGCATGCGCCAGCGCGTCGGCATCGCCATCGCCCTGTCCTGCTCGCCCAAGCTGCTCATCGCCGACGAGCCCACCACCGCGCTCGACGTGACGGTGCAGCACGAGATCCTGGACCTCCTGCACGGACTGCAGTCCGACGGGGACATGGCGATGATCCTCGTCAGCCACGACCTGGCCGTGGTCTCGCAGCACACCGACCGGATCGGGGTCATGTACGCCGGCCGGTTCCTCGAGGTGGGCGACACCCGGGCCCTGCTCGACGAGCCCGCGCACCCGTACACCGGCGCACTGCTGGACTCGATCCCGCGGCCGGACCTGCCGCCGCACACCCGGCTCACCGTGATCGAGGGCCGCCCGCCGAACCTGCGGGAGATGCCGCCGGGATGCCGGTTCGCCCCGCGGTGCCCACGGGTGGCGGACGACTGCCTCGTCGTCGACCCTCCTCTCGAGGACCTGGCCACGGGTTCGGCCACCCACCCCACGGCGACCACCGTCCACCGCGTCGGCTGCCTCCACCCCACCGTCCCCGCCCACCACCGCACCAGCAGCGAGGCCTCATGAACAGCTCCGACGTCGCCGACGCGCCCACCCCGCCGGACGCGGGACGGCCCGGAGAGGCCGAGCTCGTCGTCGACAAGCTGGTCGTCGATCACGTGACCGTCGAGTACCACACCCGCAAGGGCACGGTCCACGCCGTCTCGGACGTCTCCCTCGACGTCCCCCGCGGTAAGACGCTCGCCCTGGTCGGCGAATCCGGCTGCGGCAAGTCCAGCCTCGGCCGGGCGCTGCTCCAGCTGCCCCGGCCCACCTCCGGCCGCGTGGTCGTGGACGGCACCGACCTGTGTTCGCTGTCCGGCGCCTCCCTCAAACGGGCCCGGAAGATGATCCAGATGGTGTTCCAGGACCCCGTCTCCTCCCTCAACCCCCGCCGGAAGGTCCGGGACATCGTGGCGGAGGGCCTGGAGATCCAGGGCACGGACGGCGGCCGCGAGGAGATCCGGCGCCGGGTCGACGCGGCCCTCGAGGCGGTGGGTCTGGACCCCGAGCACGCCGGCGAACGGCGCCCGTCGGAGTTCTCCGGCGGACAGTGTCAGCGCATCGCCCTGGCGCGGGCCCTGGTCCTCGAGCCCGAGGTGCTGGTGTGCGACGAGCCGGTCTCCGCGCTCGACGTCTCCGTCCAGGCGCAGATCCTCAACCTGCTCGAGGAGATGAAGGAGCGCTACCGGCTCACGATGGTCTTCATCTCCCACGACCTGTCGGTGGTGCACAACATCGCCGACCAGGTGGCCGTGATGTACCTGGGCACGGTGTGCGAGGTGGCCGACACCTCCTCCCTCTACCGGGCGCCCGCCCACCCGTACACGATGCTGCTCATCTCGTCGGCCCCCACGCTCGGCGGCACCCTCGCGGACACACTCGGCGAGTCGCCGATCACCGCCACGAGTTCGGAGCTGCCCTCCCCGCTCGACCCCCCGTCCGGCTGTCGCTTCCGTACCCGGTGCCCCCGGGCCACCGAGATCTGCGCCGCCGAACGCCCACAGCTGACCGTCATCGCACCCGGCCACCAGGTCGCGTGCCACCACCCTCTCGAGGAGAACCGATGAAGCGCACCACCAGCGCACTGGCCGTACTAGCGGCGGCCACCCTGACCCTGACCGCATGTGGCGGAGGCGGGGACGACTCGTCGGCCGCGGCCGGCGGGGAGGGCCTGGCGCCGGACCAGTCCGAGCGCTGCACCGAGGACCGCGCCGGCGGCACGATCACCGTGGGCGAGTTCTCCATGCTCCCCAGCTTCGCGCCCGGCCAGGGCCAGTACGGCGTCCGCGGCGGCGCCCAGTCGGCGGCCGTCTACGACCGACTGATGGTGTGGAACCCGGAGGCCGAGGAGTTCGAGCCCAAGCTCGCCGAGTCGCTGGAGTCCAACGACGACAACACCGTGTGGACCCTGACCCTGCGCGACGGTGTCACCTTCTCCAACGGTGACCCGCTCACCGCGGAGGACGTCGCGTTCACGGTCGGCCTGCACAAGGACCCCGCCACCCGGTCGGTCGCGATGACCGAGGCCATGGAGATCTCCGACGCCCGGGTGGTGGACCCGCTCACCGTCGAGTTCACGCTCGCCGACCCGTGGGCCGGGTTCCCCATCACGCTCGCCGGAACCGTCGGTGAGGTCATCCCCCGGGACGCCTACGAGGCCGCCGACCCGCAGGAGTGGGCCAGCAACCCGATCGGCGCCGGCGCGTTCACCGTCGCCGACTTCACCCCCGACCAGGAGACCGTGCTCGAGCCCAACCCGGAGTACTACGGCGGCCCCGTCTGCCCGACCCTGAAGTTCATCCGCATCCCCGGCTCCCAGGGCACCTACGACGCGTTCCAGACCGGCGAGGTCCAGGTGGGCTTCCTGCGCGGCGCCAAGTTCATCAACATGGCCCAGGGTGACGACGTCCGCGGCTTCGAGGAGATCATCAGCTCCGGCTCCGTGATCAACATGAACTCCGGCAAGGCTGGCTACGACGGCATCCTGACCGACGTCCGCGCCCGCCAGGCCGTCGCGGCCGCCATGGACCGCGACCTGTGGAACCAGCGCCTGTACGACGGCGAGGGTCAGGCGACCTCCGCGCTCGTGGCCGACTCCTCGCGGCTGTACGACGGCCAGGAAGGGCCGGCCTACGACGTCGAGGCGGCCCAGGCCCTGGTCGAGGAGATCAAGGCGGACACCCCGGACTGGGACGGCACCCTGCGCATGCTGATCTCCGACGGCCCCGAGAACATCGAGGCCGGAGTGGTGGCCAAGGCCCTGCTGGATGCGGCCGGATTCGACGTCGTGATCGACAACGCGCCGGTCTCCCAGGTCACCGCACGCCAGTTCACCGGTGACTACGAGATCGTGATCGGTGGCCTGGCCACCTCGGACGCCGACCCGGCGGCCGCCTTCGCCAGCGGCATGCTCCCGACCGGCGCGACCAACATCACCGGGATCGACAGCCCGGAGCTCACCGCGGCCATCGACGACCTCAAGGCCGCCGCCGACGTCGACGCCCAGAAGGAGGCGCTCACCCGTCTGCAGGAGATCTTCAACGAGGTTCAGCCGTTCACCGTGATGGCCAACGCCGAGCAGTACGTCGCGGTCTCCGACACCGTCGGTGGCCTCACCCCGACCCTGTCGTCGACGGTCCTCTACGACGGTGCCTACGTCCAGGAGTGAGTCCTGAACAGGAGTGATCCCCGCCGACCGTGACCGGCCGGCTCCGCTCCACCCCCACGGGCCCCGGGCTCTCGCCCTTCGGTGAGGCCGCCCGGGGCCCCCCTTTGCCTTCACCACCTCCACGCGCCGGGCCGACCGGCCCGCCGCGCGCCCCACCGCACCCACCAGGAGTACAGATGACCCGCGCCACCAGCGCCCTGGCCGTCCTCGCCGCGACCACCCTCGCCCTCACCGCCTGCGGGGGCGGTGACACACAGACCACCGGATCCGCTTCCGGGGCCACCGCCCCGGACCAGTCCGAGCGGTGCACCGAGGACAGGGTCGGCGGCACGATCACCGTGGGCGAGTACGCCATGCTCCCGACCTTCGCGCCCGGCCAGGGGATGTTCGGCGTCCGCGGGGCCGCCGAGTCCGCCGCGGTCTACGACCGGCTCATGCGGTGGAACCCGGAGGCCGAGGAGTTCGAGCCCAAGCTCGCCGAGTCCCTGGAGTCCGACGACGACAACACGGTATGGACGCTGACGCTGCGTGACGGGGTCACCTTCTCCAACGGTGACCCGCTGACCGCCGAGGACGTGGCGTTCACCATGGATCTGCACAAGGATCCGGCCACGCGCTCCAATGCGATGACGGACGCGATGCAGGTCGAGCAGACCCGCGTCGTGGACCCCCTCACCGTCGAGTTCACTCTCGCCGAGCCGTGGGCGGGCTTTCCGATCCTGCTCGCGGGCGTTGCCGGGGAAGTGATCCCCGAGGCCGCCTACGAGGCCACAGGTCCCGAGGACTGGGCCCGCGAGCCGATCGGCGCGGGTGCGTTCACCGTGGCGTCCTACACCCCCGACCAGGAGGTCGTGTTGGAGCCCAACCCGGACTACTACGGTGGTCCGGTCTGCCCGACCCTGAAGTTCATCCGCATCCCCGGCTCGCAGGGCACCTACGAGGCGTTCCAGACCGGGGAGCTGCAGGTGGGCTTCCTGCGCGGGGCCAAGACCGTCACCGCCGCCCAGGATGAGGGCGAGCAGGGGTTCGAGGTGATCACCAGCGCCGGGTCCATCGTCAACCTCAACGCCGGCGCGGCCGGATACGACGGTGTCCTCACCGACGAGCGGGCGCGCCGGGCCTTCGCCCACGCACTCGACCGCGACCTGATCAACCAGCGCCTGACCGGCGGGCTCGGGCAACCCACCGCCGCGCTCATCGCCGAGTCCTCGCGCTTCTTCGACGGTCTCGAGGGACCGCGGTACGACGTCGAGCAGGCGCGGACGCTGGTCGACGAGGTCAAGGCCGACCGACCCGACTGGGACGGCTCGTTGACCCTGCTGGTGGCCGACAGCCCGGAGAACATGGAGACCGGCGTGGCGATCAAGGCGTTGCTGGACTCCGCGGGCTTCGACGTGACCATCCAGAGCGCGCCCGTGGCGCAGGTCGTCGCGCGGCAGTTCACCAGTGACTTCGAGGCGGTCGTGGGCGGACTGTCACCGTCTGACGCCGATCCCGCGTCCACGTTCGCCAGTGCCATGACCCCCGGCGGGTCGCTCAACCTCTCCGGCGTCGACGATCCCGAGCTGACCGCCGCGGTCTCGGCGTTCAAGGCGGCGCCGGACCTGGAGTCGCAGAAGGAGGCGCTGGACGCCCTGCAGGAGGTCTACAACCGCGTGGTGCCGTTCGCGGTGATCGCCAACGCGGAGGAGTACGTGGTGCTCGACGACTCGGTCAGGGGCGTCGCGCCCACCTTGTTCTCGACGATGCTGTTCGACGGCGCCTACGTCGAACAGTGACCGTCGAACAGTGACCGACGGGTGAAGGCCCCGGGAC
>JBKBUP010000105.1:0-9290 GCA_046289795.1 Dietzia sp.
GAGTGGCACACCCGGCCGCCGGGGGTCGGCGCGGCGATGCCGTGGCGGATCGTGCTCAAGTGGCGGATCTCGAACCCGGCCGGGTTCGAGGGCGCCACCGGGATCTACGTCAACACGATCGACCCGTGGGCACTGCGCGACCGGGTCGCGCCGCGGCTGGCCGAGCTTCGCGCCTCGGGCCGGATCGCCGACATGGAGCTCGGCGCGGAGTGTGCGGACGTGCGGGGGTCACTGCGCTACGGGTGAGGCCGGGTGGGAAGCACGGGGACGGGATCGGCGACGACGACGAGGTGGTCCGATGCCTAGCGGGGGCCGTCGCCTAGATCGCGCGACGCGCACGAACCCGGGGGAGCCTCGCGGCGGTGGCCTCGCGGATGCCCGGTACGGAGGCCGGGATCACGACGGGACCGGAGAGCGACGGGTCGAGCAGCATCGCCGTAGGTGTCTCCTCCGAGCCCATGTTGATGCTGCGGCAGAGCTCGTAGGCGTCCTCGTCCCGCCAGATGTTGACCCAGTGCACCTCGAGGCCCTCTCGGGCGGCCCGCCTGCGCAGTGCGGAGGAGTACGGGCATCCGGGACGCCACAGCACCACCACGGCGTGCTCCATGCAGGCTGTGCTCCGCACCGACTGCAGTGGCTCGTGACCGGTGACCCTGAGCGGAGAGTTCCACAGGGCCACCACGGCGGTCACCGCCAACACGAACAGCGCCGGCGTCGCACCGTGCCCGAAGCCCACGAGCGTCCAGGCGAGTGCGCACCCCACGGCCATGACGGCCAGCGGGCCGAACCAGTGGCCGGGGACGATTTCGCGCCCCGCCCGGGCGAAGGGGTGTGTCACGCGAACGACCCTACGCCTCCCGGATCCCTGTTCGTCGGTGCATTAATCGAATCGTGATGCGTCCACGATCGGCGCTCCGCCCGTCGTCCGTGGCGGTAGCGTCGGTGCGATGACGGACTCGCGACCGCCGACGCCGGCCCCGCCGACCAGCACCCGCAAGATCCGCGACCTCACGGGACCGGGGATCACCACCGCGTTCGGCATGGAGGGCACCGATCTGGGGATCACCGCCAGGACGCCCTCCGGACGCCTGCTCGCGGTGTTCGGGGACACCTTCGCCGGAGCGGGTATCGGCGCGCCCCACGTGGGCCGACCCCATCCGGGGATCGCAGAGTGCTCACCCACCACCGACGAGCGACCGGGGCCCGGCAACCCCGACTGGCGGTCCCCAGTGGGCCTGTTCTCCGACGTCGACGCCCCGGACGGGGGCCTGGCGTGGGTGGGTGCCGCCGGTCCGGGCCCCCGGGACTACGCGGGGCAGCTCATCGACTACGTCCACGGCCGGGACTGTTCCACGGTCCTCCCCGGCGACGTCCTGACCATCGGCGACACGATGTACCTCCACGTCATGGTCAACGAGGGACTCGGCACGGTCACCCGTACCGAGATCCACCGCTCGGTCGACGACGGTCGCACCTGGGAGTCGACCGGTGTGACGTTCTCCCCTCGTCTCGAGGGCGGGCACCGCCAACTGTGGACCTGGGAGGCCGGTGGGGACGGATTCGTCTACGTCCTGTCGACCGGCTTCCAGCGGGACAAGGGGGTCATCCTGATGCGGGTCCGCGAGGAGCACCTCGCCGACCCGGAGGTCAACGGCTGGCAGACGTGGGGTTTCCGCGAAGGCGCCTGGGACTGGGGCAACCCCACGACCATCGTGCTACCGGGCCGTATCGGCGAGATGTACCTGCGGCGGTGCGAGGACTTCTGGACCCTGACCTACTTCGACGCGGAGCACTACCGGATCGACTGCCTCACCTTCCCGCACATCGGGGCGGACCTGCTGGACCGCTCGGCGACCACCCACACCACGCTCCTGCACGGGTGCGCCTGGGGCGACGAGTCCGACGGCTCCGATCCGGCCACCGGACCGGCTCGTGTCGCACAGCTCTACTGCGGCTGCCCGGTCCCGGGTTCCACGCCCGAGGAATGGCATTTCGTGGTGAGCCAGTGGAACACCCACGACTCGGCCGCGGGTCGGGCCGGCTGGCCGTACCGGTCCATGCAGTTCCTGGGCTCCATCCCGCGACCGCCGGGGACACCGGCCCGGAACTGACGCCCGCCGGCAGGTCAGTCCCGGCCGCTCAGGCCCAGGGCAGCGGCCCGAGGTTCCGTGCCGCCCAGTCCCGCACGGCGTCGGCGGAGCGGGGATCCAGGTCGGTGGTGTCCACCTCGATCGCGTCGGGCCAGGGCGCGAGGTCCGCGAGTTGGCTCTCGAGCACCGCCACCGTGGCCTCTGACGGGTCCGTGCCGGTGCGGCCCCGCTCCTCGATCCGCCGGACCAGTTCCGCGTGGGGAGCCGTGCACGAGACCTCCACGAGCTCGGCGTGGGCGTCGGCGGCCACCGTCTCCGCCTCGGCGCGGCGGCGCGGGTCCAGCCAGGTGGCGTCCAGGACCACGCTCCGGCCGACCGCGAGCAACTCCCCGGCCCTGTCGAGCATCCGGGAGTAGACGGCCGCGACCGCCTCCTCCGAATAGCGGCCGTCACACCTGTCCTCGCCCGGGAGCACGTCGGAGCGGAGGACGTCGGAGCGGAGTGCGTCGGACCGCAGCAACTCGGCGCCCAGTGACACGGCGAGCGGCGCGGCCAGCGTCGACTTGCCCGACCCGGACACCCCTCCCACCAGGACCAGCCGGACGCGGGCGCGCAGGAGCGCGTCGACGGCCCGGTCCGCCAGTTCCAGGGCGTGACGCGCGTCCACCCCGCCGCTCCGGGACTGCTCGGCGCGGATCGCGGTGACCTTGGAACGCACCAGCGCGCGGTAGCCGATGTAGTGGTGGACGAGCGACGGCGGTGCGTCATCTCCCGAGAAGTCCCGATACGCCTCCAGGAAGGTCGCGGCGAGGTCCCGCGCCCCCAGCCTGTCGAGGTCCATGGCCAGGAAACCGGCGTCGAGCATCGCGTCACCGAACCTCAGTCGGTCGTCGAACTCGAGGCAGTCGATCACCCGCGGCCCGTCGTCCAACAGGTAGACGTCGGCCGCGAGCAGGTCCCCGTGGCCGTCGACCACCCGGCCCGCCGCGATACGCGACTCCAGGAGCCGTTCCCGTCCGCGGAGGTACTCCCCCGCCAGCCATTCGACGTCGTCGACGATCTCGGGTGCGTCCTCACCCACGCTCAGACGCCGCAGGTGTGCGATCGAGTCCCCCCACAGACCGGCGACCGCATCCGCGGTGCCGACCGCGTCGATCTCCTCCGAGTGGGAGCTCGCCGCGTGGAGGTGGTCGAGCTGCCGGGCCACCTCGCGCACGCCCACCGCGAGGTCCGGATCGCCGACGCGGCCGGTGCCCGAGACACGCGACCGCACGAGCGACGCCAGGCTCCTCCCGGAGGGCAGTCGACGCATCCGGACCACGTGGTCGATCACCTCGCCGTCGGGACCACGGACCTCGAGTACGCCGTCATATACGTCCGGTGCCAGGCGGCTGTTGAGCTCGACCTCCCGCCGGCTCTGCTCGGCCCGGGCCTCGACCGTCCTGTTGTCGAGGAACCCGAGGTCGATACGCTTCCGCACTTTGTGAGCCTCGTCACCGTAGAGCACGATGAGAGCGCTGTGCGTCTCTACGACGGCGGGCTCTCCGTCCGTCACCGGGTCGGCATCCGTAGGGGTGTCCATAACACCAGCCTAGGCAGGCACGACGTCGTTCGTCGCCGACCCGCGGGTCTGACCGGATACGCCCCCCTCGCCCCCGGTGACCGGAGTGTTACATCAAGGAACACTAAGGTTTTGACCCCCCTGACACGGCCGTGGATCGCTTGTAGGGTCGCCGACGCACCTCGCTCCACTCGGGGTGCCCGCGATGAGAGACATCGGGGTCAATGAAGATGGGAGCTGTTCAGATATGACGAACACCCACCGGAAGACCACCAACCGCACCACCGCCAAGATCGCCGCCGTCGGCGCGTTCGGAATCGGTGCCGCCATCGCGTTCCCCGGCCTCGCGGCCGCCCAGGATGCTCCGTCCGCCAGCCTCGAGGGCCTCGCGGGCGACACCGGCAGCCTCACGGAGATCACGGGCGAGGACGGCAGCCTCGCCGACCTCGAACTCGGCACCGACCTCGCCGTCGACCTGGGCAGCCTCGCCTTCAACCTGAACCTGGGCGCCGAGGCGTCCAACCCGGGCTCGGTCGAGTTCGGCAGCCTCGGTGTCTCGCCCAACACCGGCAGCGACATCATCGACAGCGGCTCCGCCGCCGAGGGCGCCGACGCGGCCACCGGCTCGCTGGGCACGGACTCGCTGGGCACCGACCTCGGCGAGGGCTCGCTCGCTGCGGGCAGCTCCGACGAGGGCACTGACACCGACACCGGCTCGGTCTCGGGCTCCGCTGACGAGGGCGCCGACACCGGCTCGCTCGGTGCGGGCAGCTCCGACGAGGGCACGGACACCGACACCGGGTCGCTCAGCGGCGCGCTCGCCGGACTCAGCTCCGGCGCCGAGGCCGGAGCGGAGGTCGGCGTCGACGCGGGCCTGACCACCGGTTCGCTGGGCTGATAGCCCCGCATCCCCGTACCCCGGATGCACTTCCGCGGCCCGGGGTCGTGACTTCTTCACCGTCACGACCCCGGGCCGTCGTGTGTCCGCGGACACGATGGGGAATGATGCAGGGGTGACGATCGTCGTGGCATGCGGGGCCTTCAAGGGCTCTCTCACCGCTATCGAGGCATGCCATCACGCTGCCGCGGGTGCTCGCCGGGCCCACCCGGACACCGATGTGGTGGTCAGACCGGTCGCGGACGGCGGCGGCGGCAGCCTCGAGGTGATGGTCGCCGGCGGTGCCCGCCAGGTGCGCGTGACCGCCTCCGGTCCCACCGGCGAGTCCGTCGAGACCTCCTTCGCGGCCATCGACCCGGACACCGCGTTCGTCGAGATGGCGGACGCCTGTGGGCTCCTCCGCCTCCCCGGAGGCCTGATGCGGCCCCTCGAATCCTCGAGCCGCGGGGTGGGCGAGGTCCTCCTGGCCGCGCTCCGCTCCGGTCGCGGGAACATCCACCTCGGCATCGGGGGCAGCGCCTCCACCGACGGAGGCACCGGGATGCTCTCCGCACTGGGCGCCCGCTTCCTCGACTCCTCGGGCACCGAACTCCCCGACGGCGGCGGCGCGTTGGTGAACCTCGACCGCGTCGACCTCGACGGCATCGACCCCGCCGTCCGCGCCTCCCGGATCCTCGTCGCCTGCGACGTCGACAATCCCCTGCTCGGCGCGATGGGTGCGGCCCGCGTCTACGGTCCGCAGAAGGGGGCCTCCGCCGAACAGATCGAGGACCTCGAGGCGGGCCTGACCCGCCTGGTCGAGGTCCTGCGCGGCCAGGGACTCGACGTGGACCCCGATGCACCGGGCTCGGGCGCGGCCGGTGGCGTCGGCTTCGCGGCTCGCGAACTGCTCGACGCGTCCCTCGACCCGGGATTCGAGGTCCTGGGCACCCTCACCGGCCTCGAGGACGTGGTGTCCGCGGCCGACCTGGTGGTGACCGGCGAGGGACGGCTCGACGACCAGACCATGCACGGCAAGACCCCCATGGGCGTGGCCGCGTTGTGCCGCTCACACGCCGTGCCCGTGGTGGCCGTGTGCGGCCGGCTGGACCTGGGTGCCGACCGCGTGGCGGAGGCGGGGTTCGCGGCCGCCGCCGCCCTCACCGAGCGGGAGCCGGACCTGGCCAGGTCGATGGCCAACGCGGGCGCACTGCTGGAGGACGTGGCCGCCGAGGTCGTCTCGCGCATCCTGCCCTGACGGTCCCGGCGGTGCACCTCCGCCGTCCACCACGTCGACTACCGCCACCTCTGGTGGTTCGGCCAACTCGTGACGGTGGCGGCGGCCGCGACGCGGTCGTCCACGATCATCCACATCTCCAGTCGGTGTCCGGACCGCCTCCGTCGGATCGTCATCGACGAGCCCGGCACCACGGGGCGGGAGTACTCGATCACCGCGCGGTGGCGGCCAAGTAGAAGATCGGGATGGTGCAGGAGCTCATCCTCCACGGCCTCGAAGTAGGCGGCGTTGTTGAGATGCTGCAGCAGGTCGAAGTCGGTGCTCCGGAGGATGTGGGGTCGGTCCTCCGGTCGGTTCCGGTCGGGGGATTGGGTCGGCAGGGCCGTGGTCATGGCGGCCCACCGCAGGCGGTGCGTGTCCGTGGTCGCGGCGAGGGTGGCGAATCCGTTGTCGCTGATGCGGGCGGGTACGCCCTGAGCGTTGACGTTGATCCAGAACGCCTCGGTCTCCACCAGTCCGTCGGGTCGCGCCCGGGGATCGGGAGGGCTGGTCTGGTGCTCCGCGGTCAGCCGCACACGCATGTTCGCCCACCGAGTGGACAAGCCCGAGCACCAGCGTTGTTGGTGCACGGTGGCCGGCCAGGAGATCGGCTCGATCACGTCGATCACCGTCCGCCGCACGATCCAGAACGGGTCGGTCAGTTCGTGGCCGGCGGCCTCCAGATCGTCACCCGCCATGTCCTGGAGGTACCGGGCGATACTGTCCAACCGCAGCCTTCGCTGGGGATCGACGTCGCCGGTGCGCACCTTGCGGGAGGTGGAGAAACCCGATCCGGTCGACGGCGGTGGGGGAAGCGGTTGCAGACCGGGGTCCTGTACCGGGTCGCTTATCGGCCCCGGGTCGCTCATCGGCCCTGGGTTGCTCATCGGTGTGACCCCACTCTCCGGCATGCCGCAACGGTGGGGTCACTGTAGACCCGCACTCTCTCCGTGGACACCGAACGCCTCCCCGGCCTGCAGGTGTGACCTCACCGGTCCACGGGCCCGCGAGGCCACGGGTGGGTCATGATGGGGACACCGACAGACCCCGGAGGTCGACATGCGCAAGTGGCTCCTCGGCGCCCCCGTCGCCGCCCTGGCCGCCGTCGCGGCCGTGGACATGCGACAGACCAGGTACCCGATCCTGCGGACCTTCCCCGTCCTCGGTCACGCACGCATGGCCCTGAGCTCCATCGGCCCCGAACTGCGCCAGTACATCGTGGCGGGTAACAACGAGGAGCGGCCGTTCACCCGCGACCAACGTGCCTGGGTGTACGAATCGGCGGAGGGACGGGCCACCACGTTCGGGTTCGGCACGGACAACAACATCGAGTTCCTCGAGGGATACCCGATCGTCAAGCCGCGCACGTTCACCGGGGTGACGGTGTCCGCCCGACCGCACTCGGCCGAGCAGCTCCAGTTGCCACCGGCCAAGGTCCTCGGCGCCGCCCGCGGCCGTGCCCGCGCCTTCCGCCCGGAGTCCCTGGTGTCGATCTCCGGGATGAGCTACGGCGCCCTGTCGGCCCGCGCGGTCGAGTCCCTCAACCGCGGCGCCGCACTCGCGGGCGCGCTGCACAACACGGGCGAGGGCGGCCTGAGCCCGTACCACCAGAAGGGCGGTGACCTGATTTTCCAGATCGGCACCGCCTACTTCGGGGTCCGCGACGCACAGGGCCGTTTCGACATGGGCAAACTGGTCGCCCTCACCGAGAAAAACCCGATCAGGGCGATCGAGATCAAGCTCAGCCAGGGAGCCAAACCCGGGCTCGGTGGTCTGCTGCCCGCGGCCAAGGTCACAACGGAGATCGGGCGGATCCGCGGTATCCCCACCGACCGGGACTGCGCGAGCCCCTCCCGACACACCGCCTTCCACGACGTCGATTCCATGCTCGACCTGGTCGAGGAGATCGCCGAGCACACCGGTCTGCCGGTGGGCATCAAGTCCGCGGTCGGCGAGCTGGGCTTCTGGGAGCAGCTGGCCTCCGCGATGGTGACGCGGGAGCGCGGCGTCGACTTCATCACCGTCGACGGCGGCGAGGGCGGTACCGGCGCCGCCCCACTGGTCTTCACCGACGCGGTGTCCCTGCCCTTCCGGCTGGGCTTCTCCCGCGTGTACCGGGTCTTCGCCGAGGCCGGGCTCACCGACGACGTGGTGTTTGTCGGTTCCGGCAAGCTGGGCATCCCCGAGAACGCGGCGGTCGCGTTCGCGCTCGGAGTGGACATGATCGGCGTCGGTCGCGAGGCCATGCTCTCGATCGGCTGCATCCAGGCCCAGAAATGCCACACCGACCGCTGTCCCACCGGCGTGGCCACTCAGAACCCGTGGCTCGTCCGCGGTGTGGACCCCACCGACAAGGCCGTCCGGTGCGCGGCCTACATCCGGTCGCTGCGGCGCGACCTCGTCAAGATCTCCGGCGCCGTCGGCGTCCCTCACCCGTCGCTGATCGGGCCCGAGGACGTGGAACTGGCCAACGGCACCCGGGAGTCGACGACTCTCGCGGAGATCTACGGGTACCAACCGGGGTGGGGCCTGCCCGGCCGGGCCGACATCCGCCGGATCACCGACATCATGATCGCCAGCGGCGCCGCCGAGCACACCGCCGCCTACACGCCGCCCGGAATCTGACCCGCCCGCGCGGGCCCTGTCCCCCCCCTGCCCCGGCGTGGACGGGGCCGGTCGACGGGACGCGACGCCTACTCGACGATGCCGGCCCTGAGCAGCCCGAGTTCGCGGTTGAGGTTGGCGTGCGCCTGCTTCTCCCACGCGTCGCGCCCGGCCCGGGTCCGGAAGACCGACTTCCGCTCGACCAGCCCCTCCAGGGAGGCGATCCGCCCGGCCACGAACCGCTCGCCCGGTACGTGCGCGAACTCGTGGCGGACGTCATGCGTATAGGTGTCGTAGGTTTCCGGTTCCGACCCCAGGACCGCGAGGTCGGCGTCCGAGAGGACCGCACCGTTGAGGTCCCCGGCCTCGACCCGGTGCCCGCCCATGAGCCGCACGAGGCGCGCAACCTCCTCGACGGGGGCGGCCGGGTCGAGGGCCTTCTCGGTGAACACCGCCGACTTGTCGTTGTTCTCCGACTCCGTCGGGTCGAACACCGCGGTGTGGAACCAGGCGGCCAGCCGGACCGCGGTCCCGTCGAACGCCTCACCGTCCGCCTCCAGCGCGTCCACCGCACGGAGCACCGCGCGAAGATGCGTCTCGTTGTGGTAGCGCCGCTGCGGTTCGTTCCACCGCTCGAGCAGATCGGACCGCAACTCGGGCGTGAGGAACTCGACCTCGGCGTCGAGGGGGTCAGCGGCTGCCAGACGGTCGGTTTCCATGTTCCGATGCTACCGCCGGACCCCGTCCCATCTGCGTGAATCGTGAACTGCGTGAACGTACCTAGACGTCCAGGTCCGCCCCCGTGCGCGGCGGGAACGCCGCCAACGCCTCCTGCTCCTCCGCGTCGAACATCCGGGCCCGGGACAGGAACCGCGTGCCGGT
>JBKBUP010000106.1:0-9287 GCA_046289795.1 Dietzia sp.
CTCGAGTACGGCGCGGACGCCGCGGCCCCCGGTGAGCTCGCGGACGCGTTCGATGCCCTCCTCACCGCGCTCGGCCACCACATCGGTGACGCCGAATTCGCGGCCGAGGTCGGTGCGCGACCGGTGCCGGCCCATGAGGATGATCTGCTCGGCGCCCAGCTTCCTGGCGGAGAGCACCGCGAGCAGACCCACGGCGCCGTCGCCGACAACGGCCACGGTGTCGCCCTCCCGCACGCCCGCCATCACCGCGGCGTGGTGGCCTGTCCCATAGACGTCTGCCAGGGTGAGCAGTGAGGGCAGGATCTCCGTCTGGTCCTCGCCCACCGGCATGACCGTCAGCGTGCCGTCCGCCAGTGGTACGCGCGAGACCTCGGCCTGGCACTCGGTGAGGAAGCCGCCGGCCGGGCACGCGCAGGCGAAGTCCTCGACACAGGTCACGCACGTGGCGTCCTGGTAGTGGAAGGACGTGATCACCAGATCGCCCTTCGAGACCCTGCGGACCTCGGACCCCACTTCCTCGACCACACCGAGCAGCTCGTGGCCCATCCGCGCGGGGCCGTGGGCCGGGTCCATCGTGTGGTACGGGTGCAGGTCGGAGCCACAGACACAGGTGCGGACCATACGGACGATCGCGTCGGTGGGTTGCTCGATGCGGGGGGCGTCGACGTTCTCCACGCGGACGTCGCCGGGGGCGTACATGAGGGTTGCTCGCATGCGGCCCACAGTACGGGCGGTGCCGGGTCGGAGCCGGGCGGTCAGTGTCGGTGCGTCACGCCTGCCACCACTGCCGGAGGGGAACGTCCCAGGTCATGGTGTCGCCGAGCCGGACGGCCAGGATCTGGTGGAGCTGGATCTTGTTGTGCTCGAAGCCGTACTGGCAGGCCCCCATGTAGAGCCCCCACAGCTTGGCCATGGGTTCGCCCACCTCCTCGACCGCCTCGTCCCAGTGCTCGACGAGGTTCGCGCACCAGTCGCGCAGGGTGAAGGCGTAGTGCTGGCGGAGGTTCTCCTCGTGGACCACCTCGAACCCGGCGTTCTCGGCCTCGAGGTGGACGGTCCCGGCCCCGGCGAGCTCGCCGTCCGGGAAGATGTACCGGTCGATGAACCCGCCCGCCCTGCTGAGCCGCGAGTTGTCCGGCCGGGTGATGCAGTGATTGAGCAGACGCCCGCCCGGCTTGAGGTAGCCGTGCAGCCGGGTGAAGTAGTCGTGGTAGTTCCGCCGCCCGATGTGCTCGGTCATCCCGATCGAGCTGACCGCGTCGAAGTCCCGCTCGGGCACGTCCCGGTAGTCCTGCAGTCGCACCTGGGCCAGGTCGCCGAGCCCGTCGGCGTCGATTCCGGCCCGGCCCCACTCGACCTGCTCCCGGGACAGGGTCACCCCGATCACGTTCACGCCCCGACTCGCGGCGTAGCGGACCATGCCGCCCCAGCCGCAGCCCACGTCCAGGAGCCGGTCACCGGCCTCGAGGCCGAGTTTGTCGAACACCAGCCGGTACTTGTTCTCCTGCGCCGTCTCGAGCGAGGCCAGGGGGTCCGGGTAGCAGGCGCAGGTGTAGGCCATGGTCGGCCCGAGGATCCACGAGTAGAACCGGTTGGACACGTCGTAGTGGTAGCTCACCGACTGCGAGTCCCTCGCCTTGGAGTGGCGCCTCATGCCGTGCAGCACCCGCTGCCACGGTGGGGGCACCTCCTGCGCGGGGATCGGTGGGACCGTCAGGTTCTCCCGTCCGATCGAACGGGCGACCTGCACCATCGTCCGGGCGTCGGGCCGGCGGGTCATGGTCTTGCGGAACACCTCTAGCGCACCGAACACGTCCCGCGGCGCCCCGGGGTGCACGCCCACCACCTCGAGCTCGCCCGAGAGATAGGCGCGGGCCAGGCCGAGGTCACCGGGCGCGGTCACGAAGTACTGCAGCGCCCTCTCACTCTTCAGGCGTAGCACCAGGCCGTTGTTCTCCGAGCCGATCGCCGAGCCGTCGTACGCCTCGATCAGGAGGGGCGGCTCGCCCGTCGCGAACGCGCCGATGATCTCGCCGATCGTCATCTTGTCCGTCGTCACCGTGCACCCACCGCCTTGTCGTAGAGGGTCGAGAAACGACCCTGTGGATCGAACCGTGTCCTGAGCCGCGCCGCGTGCTCGCCGCCGTACAGCTGGTCGAACTCCGCCCGCGAGTAGAAGACCTCCGAGTACAACGACTTGTGCCCGCCGAGCCTGGAGACCTCCTCCTCGATCCGCCTGTTCCACGCGCCCTCGGCCATTCCCGGTTCGATCGGCGCCGAGGACCAGAACCCGATGTTGACGTAGGTGGTGTCGGGCGCCAGCGGGTACAGCGGCCACGGGCGATCGGACCCCGGTCCGTCTCCGAGGGTCGGCGCCGGGGTGCGCTCGCGGAGCCGCAGCGGGCATACCCAGAGCGGTTCGATGGGCACCTCGCGCAGGAACCAGTCCAGGAACTCGGCGGTGCGGTCGATGGTCACCTCGACGTCCTGCACCACGCGCTCGCGCGGCCCCTCACCCTTGAGCGCCCCGATCCTGTTACCCAGGTCGTAGCGGTGGTCGAGCCCGATGATCTTCCAGTACGCGGAGGACCTGAGCAGCTGCTGCGGCCACAACCTGCGGATGCGGGGGTTCTGCACCCCGAACGCTCGCGAACACCAGAACCAGTCGGTGTCCCAGCGCCAGAGGTAGTCGCGGATGGTCAGCCGGTCGCGGAGCACCGTCCCGGCGGGCCCACCATGCCGGATCGACCGGTAGTAGACGGCCTGTTTGTCGCGCACCCCCGAGTAGTCCGAGACGGGGCCGGGCTCGTCGGTCCGCCGCCCGAGGGTCAGGTAGGACTCGTCGGCCGAGAAGACGACCCCGTCGAGGAAGTCGACCACCTCGTCGTCGTACGACCCGAGCTCGCTGATCCGCGCCAGCCCGTCGGTCAGCGCGGCGAGGGAATCGAAACGGACGTGCCGCAGCTCCACGTACCGCGACACCGGTTCGAGCGCGATCCGCAGCCGCACCGCGTAGCCCAGCGAGCCGTAGGAATTGGGGAAGCCACGGTGCAGCGCGCGCTCGCGCTCGGTGCCGTCGGGGCGCGCGGTGACGATCTCACCCGCACCGGTGAGCACGTCCATCTCCAGCACCGACTCGTGCGGCAACCCCAGCCGGAACGAGCTGGACTCGATCCCGAGACCCGTGACGGCGCCGCCGAGGGTGATGGTCTTGAGCTGCGGCACCACGTACGGCATCAGCCCGAAGGGCAGGGTGGCGTCCACCAGGTCCTCGTAGGTGCACATGCCCTGGACGTCGGCGGTGCGGGCGTCCGGATCCACGGAGACGACGCGCGTCAGGCCGGTGGTGTCGAGACCTGGCGACGACGACGAGGCGCGCGGCCTGAAGAGGTTGGACGTCTTCTTGGCCAGCCGGACGGACTCACCCCGGGGGACCGCCTCGAAGCTGGCCAGGAGTCGTCGTACACCCTCGTCGTGGCGCCGACGTCCGACGATCAGCGATCCGGACGGACGACCATCAGTGCCCATGCGCCCAACCCTAGTGGTGCCCGGCGACCGTCGGAGTTGATACGTCCGGGGTCCACCCGAGGGACCCGAACGCGTAACCGGGCGGTCTCGCAGGGAGCGGACCGGCGACTGCGTGGATCCCGTCTCGATCACGTCTCGATCGTGACACCGGTCATATCGGTCGGGCCAAACGGTCCCGGTCCCGTCCGCCGCCTACGTACCCTTCCCGAATACCGACCCCCGCATCTCACCACCGAGGAGGGCCCGCCATGACCGCACGTGCACACCGAGCCGACCAGGCCCCCGGGCGCGCCCATGCATCCCGTCCCGGCCGCCGTCGTGCGGTCGCCGCGGCGTCCGGATTCGCCGCGCTCGCCCTGGTCCTGGGGGCGTGCGGCGAGGAGGGCACGGCAGAGGACGCGGTCGGTGAGGCGACCAGCGCGGTGGGGTCCGTGGCGGCCGAGGCCACCTCGCCGGTCGGCGACGCCACCGACGGTGACGGGGCGACGACCGGCGAGCAACCGGCACCGGACGGGACGGGCGGGAACGGCGGCGACGAGCAGGCCCCCGACGAGCAGTTCCTCAGCGACATCCGGACCGTCGGTGTGGACGCCGAGGACGAGCAGGACTACCTCACCCGGGGTCGAGACGCCTGCGCATCACTCGACGGCGACATGGGCTACGTCGACGTGGTGCGGCAGTACAACGACGCCCACGCCGACGCACTGGTGACCGAAGCGCCGGTGGTGGTGGCCGCCGCGGTCAGGGCATTCTGCCCCCAGCACCTGCCCCAGGTCGGCCAGGGCGGCTAGGTCCGAGGTGGGGCCGTCTCACAAACCCTCCCTGTCCAGCGCCTCCGCGGTGAGCCGGCGACCGAGTTCGATCATCTCCTCCGCCCGGTGGAAGTCGAACGCCGAGCACGAGTCGGAGGGGACCTCCACGAGGACGTCGGGACGGTTACCGGCCAGCCGGTAACCGGTGAGGATGCTCTGCATCGCCTCGATCGACTGGGAGACCACGTCGAAGATCCGCAGCGTGCCCGGGAGGGAATCGAGGCTCCGCTCGTCACCCTGGGCCTCGGCCCGGACCTCCCGTTCGCCGTCCTCGAC
The DNA here is from genome assembly GCA_046289795.1 of Dietzia sp. Lineage (GTDB taxonomy): Bacteria > Actinomycetota > Actinomycetes > Mycobacteriales > Mycobacteriaceae > Dietzia. The sequence continues at coordinate 4,617 of JBKBUP010000106.1, forward strand.
CGCCTCCTCGACCTCCGGTGACGGCTGCCCCGACCCACCCGGGGTCGACGCGTCGACGGCTGCCGGGTCGAACTCGGCCCCCTCCCCGATCGAACCGATCCCGGCAGCATCCACTCCGGCCGCATCCACCCCAGCCGCGTCCTGACCGAAACGGGCCGCGACGAGGCGCACCAGGTCGGCGTCGCGGACGTCTGCTGCAGCTGTCCGGATGCGCCCGGAGAGCCTGGCGGCGGTACCCGCGGTGACGGCGCCGCCCTTCTTCAAGATCTTCGGATCTGCCCCGGGCGACGGTTCCTCGGGGTCCGAACTCTCCTGGAACGTGGAACCGCGGATGCCGGCTCGTCGCCCGGTCAGGGACACCGCCAGGACCAGATCGCTCTCCACGGAGGCGAGCGGCTCGAGCGGGACCGGGTTGGTCACCCCGCCGTCGATCATCAGTCGCCCGCCCACGATCGCCGGTGTGACGACACTCGGGATCGCGAACGACGCACGCACCGCGACGTCCGCCGGGCCACGGGTGAACCACACCTCCCGGCGCGCACGGAGGTCGGTGGCCACCGCGGTGTAGGGGATCGCCAGATCCTCGATCCGCACGTCGTCGAGCATCTCGCCGATCACGCCCATGATCTTGTTGGCCCGGATCGCTCCCCCACCGGCGAATGACACGTCGAGCAGTCGGAGAACGTCGCGCTGGGTCAGCCCACGCACCCATTCCTCGAAATGGTCCAACTCGCCAGCCGCGAGCAGCGAACCCACCACCGCGCCCATCGACGCCCCGGACACCCCGACCACCTCGTGTCCGCGCGACTCGAGTTCGCGGATCGCCCCGATGTGCGCGTACCCGCGCGCTCCACCGGAACCCAGTGCCAACGCGACCTTCATCCGGTCCTCCTCCTACGTCTTCCTCAATCGTCCCCGGTGACATCACACCGGGCCGTCCCATCAGCGGATTCGCCTCCAGTGTGCACCGGCGAGGCCCATGTCATCCCGGGACCACGGCCATCGTGTCGTAGGCGCGATCTACCTTCAACAGCGTATCGAGCACCTGTTCGATACGAATGATCGCCAACCCGACAGTTCCACCACGGCAGTTCCAACCCGACAGTTCCGACCCCACAACGAGGAGTTCCCATGTCCCACACCGCCATCCAGTTCCGTCCCGTCGCCGCCATCGACCCCGACATGGCGCTCGTCGCCACCAACATCGACCGCTTCGGCCTCCACCTGGTCCATGTGGGCGAGGGCTGCACCTGCGAGGACTGCGATTCCGCGCCCCTGCCACCGGATCAACGCTTCGGATACACGGTCGGGCTCACCGACCGCGGGCACCCGGAGCTCCTGGTCCGCGGCCTCGGTGCCCGGGAGACGGCCCGGATACTCAACCGATGGGGCGGCTGTGTCCTGGACGGTCAGGTCCTCGACGCCGGCCACCTGTTGTGTGAGGGTCCCGACAGGCCGACGTGGGAGCTGGTTCCGGTCCGGCGCCCCTCCAGGACCCTGCGCTGGGCGGGTCGCTACTACCGCACCGCCGGAACCGGCGGCCTCACCGCCCTGGAGCTGGTGTCCGCGCGGCGGCCCTGCCCGTGCGACGGGTGCTGCTGAGGGCACTGCTCGAGCGGGGTCGTCGTAGGGTCTACGCATGCCTCGCCATCGGCTCACCCTGGACGCGCGTTCGCCGTCGATCATCGTCCCGCTCACGGGACGCGACCTCCCGGAGCTCGACGAGCAGATCGGGGCGCTGAACACCGCGGGCGCCGAGTTCGGCGGGGCAGCTGTAGGCGGGACCTCTCCAGACGGGACCACTCCAGACGCGGTCCAGCTGTTCGACGTCGTCGAGTGGCGTGTCGACTTCTACGAGCCGTTCACCGCCGGGGCCGGGAGCGATCCCTCCCCGGCGGTGGAGGCCCTGGAGCGGATCTCGGCCCAGCTGCCGGGCCTGCCGGTCCTGGCGACGTTCCGCACCCGTGCCGAGGGCGGAGGTGCGGAGATCTCGCCGGAGGCCTATGTCGCACTGGCCGAGGCGCTCGCCTCGACCGGTCTGGCGGCAGCGATCGACGTCGAGTACCGGCACCCGCTCGCCGGGGACGCGATCGCCGCTGTTCAGGGACACCAGACCTCGGTGGTGGCATCCGCACACGACTTCGACGCGACCCCACCGGCCGAGGAGATCGTGGAGCGGCTCGCCGCCATGGAGGACGCGGGGGCTGACGTGGCCAAGATCGCCGTGACTCCGCGGTCCGCGGCCGACGTGGTGACCTTGTTATCAGCCACCGAGCAGCGCTTCCGGGTGGCCGGCATCCCGCTGATCACCATGTCGATGGGCGGACTCGGGGCCGTCACGCGGCTCGGCGGTGGCCCCTTCGGCTCCTCGGCCACCTTCGCCACGGTGGGCGCGGCCTCGGCCCCGGGCCAGCTCCCGGCCGAGGGGGTCCGCAGCGCACTGGATCTACTCCGGACAGGATCTGCTCCGCACCGGACCTGACCCGCACGGGACCTGACCCGCAGCCGTGCACGGGCGGAAACCACGCGACGGTCACGGTCTCCCCGGGATCACGCCGTCACCCTCACCCGCCGCACGCCGCTCGCTCCGACGCGCGAGGGTCACCAACTCCCCCGCCGGTCCGGACAACTGACGGGGAGGTCGCCACACCGCCCGTAGCTCGCGGTTCAGCTCGAGCCCGTCGACGTGGATGGCGCGCAACTCGCCGGTTGCCACCTGGTCGGCGATCGCGAGAGAGCTCATCACCGCAGGGCCCACGCCGTCGAGGACGCTGGTCCGGATGGCTGCCGCGCTCGCGAGTTCGAGCAACGGCTCGGCGCGCTCGTACTCCTCCAGGGCCCGGTCCAGTGTCGTGCGTGTGCCGGATCCCGGTTCCCGCACCACGAGTCGCGTGGCCGCGAGCTCCGCGATGGTCGGCGGAGTACGTCGACGCGCCCACGGATGGGACGGCGACGCCACCACCACGAGCCTGTCCCGCGCGACGGTGCTCGCGTGCAGACCGCGGGGCACGGTCGGCGACTCCACGAACCCGACGTCGCACGTGCCGTCCAGGACGAGCTCGGTCACCCTGACCGAGTTGTGGACCTGCAGATGGATGCCCACCTCCGGCCGCGACCCCCGGAGAGCCCCCAGCCAGCGGGGCATCAACTGCTCGGCGACGGTCATGCTCGCACCCACCGTCAACGTCGCCGACCGCTCGGTCTGCAGACTCTCCGCCACGTCGAGTAACCGGGTCGCCTCCGCGAGAACCCGGCGCGCCCAATGGGCGATCACCGTGCCGTGCGGCGTCAGCGTCGCTCCTCGTGGGTGCCTGCGCAGCAACGGCGTCCCGAAATGCCGCTCGAGTTGCTTGACCGCCCTGCTCGCGTTGGGCTGCGCCATCCCCACCCGCCTGGCTGCCGCGCTGAGACTGCCATACTCGTCGACTCCGACGAGCAGCTCGAGGACGACGAGGTCGGGCCAGGTCCGGGTCATGTAGTCAGCATATGACTGATGGGTAAGTCATATCATCCAGATATGCTCCGATATCGGATCGGGGACTACCGGACGGGACCCGGGTGCTCGACCCTGAAGACATGATCGGCGACCTGTCCACCCGCCCGCGCGGGTTCACCCCGGAGATCGCCCCGGGGGTCGCTGTCGCTCTCACGGGCACGGTCGTGGCGATCGCGTGCAGCCGCCTGTTCCCGGCTCTCAATCCGATGCTCGCCGCGATCGTGCTCGGTGCCGTACTCGGCAACGCCATCCGCCTTCCCGCTCGAGTCGGCGCGGGCCTGGCCTTCTCCGCCAGGACGCTGTTGCGGGTCGGCATAGCACTGCTCGGCCTACAGCTCCTGCTCGGAGACATCGCCGCGCTCGGCTGGCAGGTCATCGTGCTCGTCGTCGTCATCGTCGGGCTGGGCATCGCCGGCACCGTCGCCATGGGCGCCGCGCTCGGTCTCGGCTGGACGCAGCGACTACTCATCGCCTGCGGGTTCTCGATCTGCGGCGCGGCGGCGGTCGCGGCGGTGGACAGCGTCACCGAGGCCGACGAGGAGGAGGTGCTCACGGCGGTGACCCTCGTCGTGGTCTTCGGCACCGCCATGATCGTCGCCGTTCCGCTGCTCTCCAGTTCCCTGCACCTGTCGGACACCGCGGCGGGGATGTGGGCCGGGGCATCCATCCACGAGGTCGCCCAGGTGGTCGCGGCGGGCGGGGCCATCGGCGGCACCGCTCTCGGCGTGGCGACCGTCGTCAAGCTCGCGCGCGTCCTGCTGCTCGCCCCCGTGGTGACGGCGATCAGCATCCATCAGCGACGGCGTGCCGGGCCAGACGGGAGCGCGAGGAGACCACCGATGGTCCCCGCGTTCGTCGTCGCGTTTGTCGGGTGCGTCTGCCTACGCTCGACCGGAATCCTCCCCGAGGGGGTGCTCGACGCCGCCTCGCTCGCGCAGACCGTCCTGCTCACGTGTGCGATGTTCGCTCTCGGGGTCGGCGTCCGCTTCGCCACGATGCGCGAGGTGGGCGCGCGGCCTGTCGTCCTCGCCGCCGCGTCCACCGTGTGGGTGGCGGGCATCGCGCTCGCGGGGGTCCTGGTGATCGACCCGACGCCCGCCGGTTGAGGCGTGATCCGCTTCGCCGATGTGGTCCGCCTCAGCCGTACCGGCGTAGGACCTCGTCCCGCAGGCCCG
>JBKBUP010000107.1:0-9088 GCA_046289795.1 Dietzia sp.
ATCGAGGCGGCTGCCTCGGTCTTCGCGGAGCGCGGCATCAAGGGCGCGAGCACCGACGACATCGCCCGATCGGCCGGGGTGACGCGGGTGACGCTGTACCGCCGGCTCGGTCCACGCGAGCAGATCCTCCGTGCGCTGTACGCCCACGAGGCCCGGCGTCTGATGATGTCGGTCAACGCACGCTTCACCCCGTTCGAGTCCCTCGAGTGGGATCCCGTCAGGCACGTCGAGGATCTGCTCGTCGGCACGGTGTTCGACATCCGTAGAAGCGAACTGCTCCAGCGGCTCGTCGAGGTGGACAAGGTCGAGGCGATGGCGATGCTCGCCGGCCAGTCCGACTCCGTCCTCGGTGCGATCACGGAGATCGTCGCGGAGTTCGTCCGCAGCACCTGGAACGCCGACGTCCACACCCGGCCTATGCACGCGGACGAGTTCGACACCCTGTCCCGGGAGGTCGGCAGCGTCGTCGGCCGCTTCCTGCACTCCGTCGCGGTGATGCCGGACGGCCCGCCCGTCCTGGAGACCGAGGACGAGATCCGGGCGCTGGCCCGGCGCGTCCTGGTTCCGATGATCCTCCAGCGCTGACGTCCTCGGTCAGAGCGCCGCGGGCACCTTCTCCGCACCGAGTTCGTGGGCCAGCGCGGTCTTGAGTCCGGGGTACCGGAACGGGTGGCCGACCGCGCGGAGCACCACCGGGTCGACTTTCTGGTCGGCCAACGCCAGCTCGTCAGACCCACGACTGCCCAACAGCAGACCGGGCGCGAACCCGGGGACCGGGACCATCGTCGGTCGACGGAGCACCGAACCCAGGACGCGGGTGAACTGCCCGTTGGTGACCGGTTCCGGCGCCACCGCGTTGACCGCCCCGGTCAGGGTGGGGTCGACGACGGCGCGGAGGTAGATGTCGGTGAGGTCGTCGAGTGCGATCCAGGACATCCACTGCCGGCCCGAACCCAGGCGGCCGCCGAGCCCCGTCCGGGTGATGGCGGCCAGCGGGGGCAGCATCCCGCCCGCTCCGGACAGGACGAGGCCGGTGCGCATGGTGACCACCCGGGCGCGGGAGCGGCGTGCGGGTTCGCAGGCGCTCTCCCACTCGGCCACGATCTCGGCCAGGGGGCCGGATCCCGGCGCGGTCTCCTCGGTCAGGGTCCGGTCCCCCCGATCGGCGCCGTAGTAGCCGATCGCGGAGGAGGACACCATGGCCGTGGCGCCGTCCCGCGCGGCCACCAGCTCGGCGAGCCGGCGGGTGGGCCCGATCCGGCTGTCGCGGACCGTGGCCAGGTGTTGGTCGGTGAAGCGGCCCGCGATGGAGGCGCCGGCCAGGTGGACCAGCACGTCCACGCCGTCGAGGAGGGTCGGGGCGGGATCGGCGGTGTCCCACGTCCGCTCGTCGGCCCCGCGGGCCGTGCCGCGGACCAGCCTGATGACCCGGTGGCCGGCGACCCCCAGGAGGGCACACAGCGCGGTCCCCACCAGCCCGGAGGCGCCGGTGACCGCGACGGTCAGGGGGCGTCCGCCGTCCGGGCCGGGCAACCGCCGGATCCGGTCGAGGTCCGCCGCCATCTGGCGGTAGCGGTAGGCGAATACCGGGGCGAGCAATCGTCCCGGCACGCGGGCGCGGACCCGGTCGCCCAGCACGGCGGTACCGTCCGGACCCGCGGTGACGGTGTGCTCGTGGACCCACCCGGTCAGTCCCGCGTAGGGCTGGGAGACGCAGCGGTCCACGAAGCGCTCACCCTCGACGTACCCGGCGGGGTCGTGCTGTGCGATCCAGCGCGGACCGAACCTCACCCCCAACGGACCGGGGAGCGCGGACCTCGGCTCGAGCACGGCCACGCCGTCCCGCAGCGAATCCGCCTGACTGACGGGCCGCAACGGCATGAACGGCGGGGAGATCCGGACGAAGGCGCCCGGTGCGGCGAGGTAGTCCCACGCCTCGTCCGCGCCGGCCTGGATCGTGCAACTGAGGTCGATGCTCATCGGACCTTCTCTCAGGGCAACAGGCACAGCGGGGTGACGTCGCCGCGCCCGCCGGCCATCGGAACGGTCAGGAACGCGCACGGCCACCAGCCACGCGCCTCGACGACGTCGCGCACGATGGACCACTGTTCGGCGCCGAGCTCGGGGGAGCGGCTCAGCACGAAGCCGGAGGACCGGCTGGGGTCACCGACGATGGCCACCGAGTAATCGTCCGCGAGGTAGGTGATCCGGTAGTTGACCGGCCCGTTCTCGTCCTGGAACGGCACCTGCGGGAAGTTCACGCGCAAGGAGGCGTTGGAGCCGGCGTCGCGGATCTTCGCCTCCCCCTCGATCACCGAGTCGGAGCTGATCGCCGAACCGCAGGAGTTGCGCACCGAGATCGTGTCCGGCGAGATGCGTGCGTATTCGGCGGTCGTGTCGTTGGTGCACTGCAACGTGTACGGCTGCGGGACCGCCGCGACCTGGTACCACTTGCCCACGTAGCGGTCGGGGTCGACGTACCCGACCTGCTCCAGCTCGGGGCCGCCGATCGACCCCACCGCGACACCGTCGGGCAACAGCAGCTGCGAGGAGCCGCCGCCGAGTCGGCCCCCGTCGGTCAGGTCCTGTGCCCCGGCGACGGGCGCGGCCCCGAGACCGGCCGCCAGCAGCGGAGCCACGGCGAGGGCGGTGACGAGTGAACGGAACCGGGAACGGCGTGAGGCGGTCATGAGTGGAACTCCTTCGTGTCGGCAGGGCTGTCTGAAGTGGTCGACGCGGGTTGATCGGTGGACGTGACTCCGCGGCGGGGGTCTCCCGGCCACCAGACCCGCTCCCCGACGAGCGTGAACAGAGCCGGCACCACGAGCGTCCGCACGACGAAGGTGTCCAGCAGGACGCCGAGGGCCACGATCACGCCGACCTGGGTGAGCACGATCAACGGCAGCACGCCCAGCACCACGAACACCGAGGCCAGCACGATTCCCGCGGAGGTGATCACGCCACCGGTGAGGGCGACGGCCCGGACCATGGCCTCGCGGGTCGAGTGCGTGGCCGCCTCCTCCCGGGTCCGGATGATCAGGAAGACCGAGTAGTCCACGCCCAGGGCGACGAGGAACAGGAAGCTGTACAGCGGGACCGACACGTCCAGTCCGGGGAAGCCGAGGATCTGGGTGGTGACGAAGGTCCCCAGACCGAGCGCGGCGAGCGACGACAACACTGTGGCACCCAGCAGGAGCAGCGGGGCGATCAGCGCTCGCAGCGCCAGCACCAGCACGACGAACACCACCAGGAGGATGAGCGGTGCGATCAGTGCGAGGTCGCGCAGGTTGCCGTCGGAGGTGTCGACGCCCTCGGCCACCGATCCGCCGACGATCGCCTCGGATCCGGGCACCTCGTCGACCGCGGAGCGCAACGCCACCACGCTGTCCTCCGACCGGTCGGTCGCGGGGGCGGCGTCGAGGGTCACCGTGATGCGGCTCCACCCGGTTCCCGACTCGCCGGCCGGCATGGCGGACACGACGCCCTCCACACCCTCGACCACGTCGAGGACGTCCGCCTCGGTGCCGGTCCGGGCGAGAACGGTGACCGGGTCGGTGACGCCGGCCGGGAAGTGCTCGGCGGCGGTCTCCAGACCGGCCGCGGCTTCGGACGGGGTGCGGAACTGCTCGGTCTGGCTCAGTCCGATGCGGGTGCCCAGCAGCCCGAATGCGAGGATCACCAGGATCAGCACGCACGAGATCAGGACGCGGGCGGGACGCTTGACGACCCCGGACGCGATGCGACCCCAGACGCCGGACGGGATGTCCTCGCGGAAGTCCTCCGGGGTCGTGGGGGCGGTCAGCCGAGCGCGGGCACCCTTGCCCTTCGGCTCGGACTCACGCCCCGGTCGGGGGACGAACGGCCAGAACAACCCGCGACCGCACACGGCCAGGGCCGCCGGCAGCGCCACGAGGGCGTACGCCAGCGCGACGAGCAATCCGACGGCCGCGGAGATCCCGAGCGAACGGTAGTTGGGCAGGGTTGCCAACAGCAGTGTCAGCAGGGCCAGCACCACGGTGATGTTGCTGGCGATGATGGCGGGGACGGCACCCCGGTAGGCGTCGCGCAACGCCTGTCGACGGTTCGGGGTCTTCCGCAGTTCCTCGCGGTACCTGGAGACCAGGAGCAGCGCGTAGTTGGTGCCGGCGCCGAACACCAGGACCGAGACGATGCCGGAGGTGGAACCGTCGACGGTCACGCCGACGGCCTCGCCGACCGTCGAGACCAACAGGGCGGCCACGCGATCGGCGACGGCGATCACGATGAGCGGGACGAGCCACAGGACCGGCGAGCGGTAGGTGATGATCAGCAGCACCGCGACGACCGTCGCGGTCGCGGCGAGCAGTCGGAAGTCCGCGCCCTCGAAGGCGGCGGCGGTGTCGGCGGCGAAGGCGGGCCCACCGGTGAGCTGCGCGCTCAGACCGGGGTCCAGACCCTCGGCGATGGCCTCACGCATCTCCCGGACGAGCTCACTGCCCTGTTCGCTGGAAATGGACTCGGCCTCGACCGGCACCAGGACCAGAGCTGCGGCGCCGTCCTCGGACGGTATCGGGCCCTGGGGCGCTGCGCCGACGACCTCCGCCATCCGCTCACCCGCTCCCACGGCCGCGGCGATCCCCTGCGGGCCCAGCTCTCCGCCGTCCTCCCTGGTGACCACCAGGACCGCCGGCACCGATCCCGCGTCGGGGAACTCCTGCTGGATCTGGGAGACGAGAGCGGCCTCGGAACTGTCCGGCAACGTCTGGGGAGCCTCGGACGCGCCCTCCGACGACGCCAACGCGAAGACCGCGCCGGACAACAGCAGCACCACGGCGAGGATCAACCAGGCGGTGAGCTTGCCCGTCAGCACGCCCAACCAGCCGCCGGTCGACGTGCCCGTCTCCGCAGCGGGGCTCTCGGCTCTCATCGTCTCCCTAGTCTTCACGCGTTGTATTCGGAGAGGAACGCCTCCAGGATGGCGTTGACCTCGTCGGGCCGTTCCATGGTCGGCGAATGGCCCGCACCGGGGATCTCGTGGAGGGTCGTGGTGGCGATGAGGTCGGCGATCCGGCGTGACTTCTCCGGCGGCGTCGCGGCGTCCTCCGCACCCACCATGACCAGTGTGGGAGCGATGATCCGGATGGCCTCGTCCTCGCACGGGTCACGGTCCGCGACCGACTCGATCGCCTTGACCAGACCGACGCGGTCGGTGCGGTCGAGAATCGCCATCCACTCGTCGACCCACGGGGCGGTCTGGTTGCGGTCCGCGAGCATGATGGGCGCCACCCGGGACCGCAGGGGCTTGATGCCCGCCAGGCGGTAGACCTTGGAGAGCGTCTTGTACTTGCTGCGGTTGGCCGGATCCTCGGCGGTGGCGGCGGAGTCGAGCAGGGTGAGCGAGTGCACGACCTCCGGGTTGCGGGCCGCCAGCCGTATCCCCACGAAACCGCCCATCGACAGCCCTACGAAGTTGACCACCGGGATCTGCAGGTGCCTCAGGAGTTCGGAGACGTCGACCGTCAGCGTGTCCATGTCGTAACCGCCCATGGCGCGGGGCGAGTCACCCTGACCACGGAAATCGATGGTCACGCACCGGTACCTGTCCCTCAGGTGAGCGATCTGGTGCTTGAACATCCAGCCTGAGAAGAGCAGCCCGTGGGCGAAGAACACCACGGGGGCGTCCTCACGGCCGGCGGGGACACCGGTGTCGGTGTAGGCGATGGTCGTGTGACCGCGCTGGAATGTGGGCATCGGGGCTCTCCTGACAGTCGGACGGCCACCGTGTCCGGCCGCCACAGTCGTACGATACGGCGGCCGACGCCCCCTTTCCGTCACCTCGAGGTGATCGGACCCCGGGTCACCTCAGGGTGATCAGACCCCGCGGGTCCTCGGGCCCGGCGGCCCGCTCCAGGTGCTGGTGCTCGTTGACGGCGATACAGGTCATCCCACCGCGTCCCACCACGACCCGGGCGACACCGGTGTTGACGGTGACGCGCTGGAGGCGACTCCACAGCCCCACCACGCCCTCGGGGTCGGCCAGCAGACCCGCGACCGCCAACGAGATGGTCCCGGCCGAGCTCACCACCACCGTCGTGCGGCCCGACCCGGACCGGGCCGCCGCGTCCGCGATCGCCGAGTTCGCTGCCGTCCGGTAGTCCTCGAACGCCTCGAGACCGGCCCAGTGCCCGAGCGCGGCGTCGAGTTGACTCTGGAACGCCTGCTTGGCCTCATCGGAGGAGCCCGCCGAGTCGAGGGTGCCGTGGCCGGCGCCCACCCCGGCCACCCGGGCCGCGGTGAGCACCTCGTCGGCGTCGTACTCGGCCCAGCGGTCGTCGAGCTCGACCGGGCAGTCCCACCCGGCAGCTTCTCGCAGACCGTCGAGCAGACCCTCCGCGGTCTCGCGCTGACGCCGCAGGCCGCCGTGGATCAGCACGTCGGGCCTCAGCCCTCGGGCCGCCATGTCCTGGCCGGTGAGCCGGGCCTGCAGGTGGCCGGTCTCCGAGAGCCGGTCGTAGTCGCCACTGCCGAACGAGGCCTGACCGTGGCGGACCAGGTGGATGGCCCCCATCAGTGCTCGCCCCCCGTCACTTCCGGTTCCCCGTCCCCGGCAGTCCGCCGAGGATCCCGCCGATCCTGTTGCGCGCGTCGTGCACCCCGCCGGCGAGCAGCGGCAGGACCACCCTGGGCACCGCGAGAAGCTCCGGGATCACGTCGCGCGGGCTGAGCCGAGTTGGCGTCAGCCGCCCCTCCCCGGTACGGATGATGCGCATGCAGCGCTGTTCGAGGAACGCCACCGCGGGCCGGAACGCGCGGAACGCCGGGTTGGTGGTCTGCCCGTGGAAGAAGCGGTGGTTGATCTGCTGGGCGATCACCGCGAGCCGGAACAGTCCGAAGACCTCGTAGAAACGCCAGGTCTCCTCGTCGATCTCCAGTCCCGACCCCTGCGCGTACCGCTCGACCACCTGACGGCGGGTGAGCATCCCGGGAGCGTGCGTGGGCTGGCGCCGGAACGCCTTGAACACCGGGCCGTCCCCGTCCTCGACCCAGTAGGCCAGTGCGCCGCCCAGGTCCATGAGCGGGTCGCCGACGGTGGCCATCTCCCAGTCCAGGACGCCGATGACGGAGGTGATGTCGTCTGGGTCCAGGACCAGGTTGTCGAAGCGGAAGTCGTTGTGGACCAGGCAGTGGCCCACGTCCTCCGGCTGGTTGGCGTCCAGCCACTTCATCACCGGCGCGAAGTCGGGCACGTCCGGGGTCCGGGCGCGGCGGTACCGGGCCGACCAGCCCTCGACCTGCCTGCGCACGTAGCCCTCGCCGCGGTCGAGGTCGTCCAGGCCGGCGGCCCGGACGTCGACGGCGTGGAGTTCCACCAGGGCGTCGACCGCCCGCTCGGAGAGTCGCCGGATGGTGGCCTTGTCCGCGCGGAGTTCCCGGGGGAGGTCCTTGCGCAGGATCGTGCCCTCGAGCCGCTCCATCACGTAGAAGTCGGACCCGATCACCGACTGGTCGTCGCAGAACCCGACCATGCGGGGCACCAGCGGGTACACCGGGCGCAGCGCCGACTGGACGCGGTACTCGCGCTTCATGTCATGGGCACCGCGGGCCTTGGTGCCGGCCGGCGGGCGGCGCAACACCAGGTCCAGGCCGGGGTAGCGCAACACATAGCTGAGGTTGGACGCGCCTCCGGAGAACTGGCTCACCTCAGGGATGACCGGCTCGTCGTCGTCACCCAGGTCCGCTCCCGCCAGAACGGTGGGGTCGTGCGGGGTGACGGATCGCAGCCAGGCCGCGACGGCCGCGACGTCGAACGCGTCCTCGTCGCGAACCGCACCCGCGCCCGGGATCCGGCGGCTCAGCGGGGAGGCACCGGCCGGTCGGCTCATCGGCCCGACTCTGCTTCTGTAGCGGACTGGCTGCCCGCAGTGGATCCCGCGGCGGCGGCGTCGCGGTACGGCGCCAGCATCGCGCGGGCGACCACCCCCAGGTGGACCTCGTCGGGGCCGTCGGCCAGGCGGAGTGAGCGCGCGGTGGCGTAGGCGCCGGCGAGCGGGAAGTCGTCGCTCATCCCGCCGCCGCCGTGCAGCTGGAGGGACATGTCGATCACCTGCTGGGCCATTCTGGGCACGGCAGCCTTGATGGCGCTCACCTCGACGGCCGCCTGTCCCTCGGTGTCGAGCTTCCAGGCGGCGTGTTGCACCAGTAGGCGGGCCTGGTCGATCGCGATCCGTGCCTCCGCCAGCCGCTCCCGGTTCCCACCGAGGTTGACGATGGGCTTGCCGAAGGCCACGCGGCCCGAGGCGCGACGGCAGGCCAGGTCGAGCGCCATCTCCGACAACCCGATGAGCCGCATGCAGTGGTGCACGCGACCGGGGCCGAGCCGGCCCTGGGCGATCTCGGCGGCCCGTCCGGGCCCGGTGATGATGTTCTCCACCGGCAGGCGCACGCCGTCGAGGGACACCTCGCCGTGGCCGAGCGGCTCGTCGTAGACCCCCTGCGCGGTGAGCATGCGCTCGACGCGCACCCCTGGGGCGTCCATGGGCACCAGGACCATCGAGTGCCGCAGGTACCGGTGGGCGTCCGGGTCGGACACCCCCATGAAGATGCCGACCTCACAGTCCGGGTGACCGACGCCGGTGGACCACCACTTGCGGCCGTCGAGTACCACCTCGTCGCCCTCGACCCGCGCGGTGGCGGCCATGTTGGAGGCGTCGGAGGAGGCCACCTCCGGCTCGGTCATGAGGAAGGCACTGCGGATCCTCCCGTCGAGCAGGGGGTCCAGCCAGCGGTCCTTCTGTTCCTGCGAGCCGTACTTGAGCAGGACCTCCATGTTGCCGGTGTCCGGGGCGTTGCAGTTGAACACCAGGGGGGCGATGAACGACCGCCCCATCTCCTCCGCGACCGGCGCGTAGTCGGTGTTGCTCAGCCCGGTCCCGCCGTGGGTGCCGTAGCGCTCGGCGTAGGGACCCTCGTGCCCGGCGGGCAGGAAGAGGTTCCACAGCCCCTGTTCACGGGCGCGCGCCTGCAGCGCGGTCACGCGCGGGTCGACCGCCCAGGGGTCCTCGCCGGCCAGTCGACGGCGGGCGATGTCGGCGTGGATCTCCGGCTCGAC
>JBKBUP010000108.1:0-9054 GCA_046289795.1 Dietzia sp.
CCCCGCGGTCGCGGTAGCAGGTCAGCCTCCAGACGTTGTCTCCCCCGCGTCGGCGGTGGTCCAACTCGTCGAGCGCCTCCAGCGCGATCGCCAGGCCGCGGCCGCGTTCGGCGAAGACGTCCGGCATCTGCACTGCACGCAGATCCACCCGGGGAGGGCTGCCGTCGTCGGTGAAACGGGCCTCGAGACGGTCCGGCGCCAGCTCCAGCACCAGGTTCAGGGTCACCGGAGCACCGTCCCCGGCGTGCTCGATGATGTTCGCGCCGATCTCCGCCACGGCCACCTCGAACCGCAGCCGGGCCTCCTCCTCGACCCGACCGGCCTCGAACATCTCCCCGACCAGATCCAGGATCCGGTCGAGCGTCCCCTCACCGGTGGTGAGGGTCAGCTCCCAGCGATCGTCAGTCGCCATCGAAGGCGGTGTCCGCCGACTCGTGCGCGGTGAGCACCCGGTCGAGCCGGGTGAGCTTCAACACGCTGCGGACCTGCGTATTCGGGGCGGCGATGCGGAGGTCTCCCCCGGCCTGACGCGCGGCCTTGAGTCCGGAGATCAGCGCCCCGAGGCCGGAGGAGTCGATGAACTCCGTGGCGCTGAGATCCACCACCACCCGGCGCGACCCGCCGTCGACCAGATCGCGTAGTTGGTCGCGGAGGCCGGGCGCGGCCACCATGTTCAGTCGACCGGTCGGCTGCACCACAACGGCGGTGCCGGCCTCCCGGGTGTCGTAGGCGGTCATGAGGCTCCTTCTCTGTCGGGTCCACGGTAGCGAGCGGCCCGGACGACCACCGACAGAATGAACAGGTCGAACACCACCCAGACGAGGTTCGCCGTCACGCCCAGGACGGAGATGGCCCCGAGGTACAGGCGCACGGCACCGATGACGGCCGCCACCACCAGGAACGCCATGACGATCAGCTGCGGCCGGAACAGGTACCACGGGGTCGCGTCCTCGCCCTGACGGGTCTTGGGGGTGACCGCGAAGTCGAGGGGCTTACCGAAGTACACGTTGCGCGCGGCCGTCCAGCACGCCGCGATCCACACCGGGAACAGGGCGAGGCTGTACTGCTGGCCCCGCCACGTCGGGTTCCCGCGGCCGGCGATGAAGAACAGGAGTTGGCTGAGGAGGAGGAACGGGATCAGTCGGGCGAAGAAGTCCACGCTCCACGCCTGGACGGGCATCACCCCGAGCGTCAGGTAGATCACCGGGGCGGAGAAGTACGCCAGGGCCGCGAAGCCAGACAGGTAACTCCACATGGTCGACCAGTACATCAACCGCTGCGCGAGCGTGAGGCCCCGTTGCACCAGCGGGTTCTCCCGCAGCATCACCTGGATCGTGCCCTGCGCCCACCGCAGTCGCTGGGTGAGCATGGTCTTGGGGTCCTCGGGCGCCAGACCATAGGCCAGGATCTCGTGGTGGTAGGCGGTCCGCCAGCCGGCGGCGTGCAGACGCATCGCGGTGGCCATGTCCTCGGTGACCGAGATGGTCGCCAGGGCCTGGGTCGGTTCGGCCTCGTCGGCCCGGTCGATGTCCACCGCACGGATCAGGGCGCGGACCGACTCGACCGCCCCCAGCGGTGACCACTCGCGGTCCGCGAGCTGGTCGAGCACCACCTCGTCGAGGACCATCGCGTCGGTCCCGTGCTCGTCCAGCGCCGCGATCGCCTCGAGGTCCGCCCGGATCGCACCCATGTCGGCGTCCACCACCGAGCGGGCGGCCTCGTCCACCGTCTGCTGGAACCCGTAGGTGATCTCCGCCAGGGACCCGCCGGCTCTGAGGTCGTGGCGGGCGGTGCGTACGGCTCGACGGATGGACCCGAGCGCCGCCCCCACCTCCGGCTGGCCGGACGGGGCAGTGCGTTGCGCCCGCCTGATCACCCTGCCGGCCGTCCGCAGGGCACGATCCACCCCGTCCTCGACGGCCTTGACGTACCCGGTGATGCCGAGCTGCATCAGTGCCTCGCGGCGCAGGACCGCGTTCGATCCGCAGAAGAAGGCCGCGTTCCAGCCGTCCTTGCCCTGCTGGATGGGGCCGTAGAACAGCGGGGCCTGGCTGCCGAGCGGATCGGATTCGGGGACGTTGGTGAAGTACTGCGGCGTCTGGACCAGTGCCATCCCGTCATCCGTGAAGTACCCGAGGGTCCGGTCGAGGATCTCCGGCTCAGGGATCTGGTCCGCGTCCAGGATCAGCAGGAACTCGCCGTCGGTCTGGAGGAGTGCGTTGATGAGATTCCCGGCCTTGGCGTGGCGGGGCTTGTTGGTCCAACTCGCCGACCGGGTGAGGTAGTCGACCCCCAACTCCTCGGCGGCGGCCGCCAGTTCCGGTCGCGCCCCGTCGTCGAGGATCCAGGTGCGGTGCGGGTAGCGGATCCGCTTGGCCGCCGCCGCCGTCTCCAGCACCAGGTCGAGTGGCTCGTTGTAGGTGGTGATGAAGACGTCGACGCTCAACCCCTCCGGCGCTGGCGGCGGCTCGGGGCGACGCCTCAACCGCCACATCGTCACGGCGAACAGCACCGAGTCGATCAGGCTGTACGTCTCCGCCAGCACCAACGGGACGGCGATCCACCAGGCGTCCCAGTTGACCGAGAACAGCCACCGCCACACGATGTAGTTCAGCCCGACGATCACGGTCACCACGATGAGCAGTCGCAGGTAGGGCGAGGGGTACTCGCTGCGGGGCACGGTCGGAGCAGTACTCACGCGGTCTCCCGACGGACCGCCACCACGGTCACGTCGTCCAGCGGCGGCCGACCCGCCACCAGTTCGCGGGTAGCCGCCACCAGATCGCCGGGGCACGTGTGGGGGGCGACGAACTCCCACAACGCGGTGCGGTCACTGTCCTCGTCCAGCAGATCGAGCAGGCCGTCCGAGCAGATCACCAACGTGTCTCCCGGCTCAAGAACGGCATCGCCCGTGGTCCAGGTGGTGCCGGGGAGGACGCCCATCGGGGGGCCGCCGTCCTCGAGGGGGTCGATGCGCCCGTCGGCGCGCCGGATCAGCGCCAGTCCGTGGCCGGCATCCGTGTAGTGGACAGCCCCGGTGGGCAGGTCGATCGCCGCGAGGAACGCGGTGACGAACGTCGAGGTGTGCTCGAAGTCCTCCGTGAGGTGCTCGGCCACCAGCGTCGTGACCGCCCCGGTGTCCTGCGCCCCGGCGGCGGAACCAAACCGTTCCAGCACCCGCGACGCCCCCCGCACCGATGCGCGGACCGAGGAGGACAGGATCGCCGCACCGAGCCCCTTGCCCATCACGTCGGCCACGGCGACCATCAGGGCCTCACCGCGGCAGTAGTGGTCGAAGAAGTCCCCGCCGACCATGAACGCCGGCAGGCAGACGGCGGCCACCCCGTACCCGTCGAGCCCGGTGAGTGGGCGCGGGAGCAACTGGGTCTGGATCTCCGCGGCCCGGTCCAACTCCGCGGAGCGGTCGAGCTCCCGCTGCGCCCACTCGGCGAGTTCGGTGAACGCCTCGATCTGCTGCGCGTCCAGGTTCCGGGGTTCGGTGTCGTAGACGCAGAAGGTACCCACGGGGTGCCCGGAGGGGCCGTAGAGCGGGTAACCGGCATAGAACCGGATCCCGTCCGGGCCACCGATGCCGGGGATCTCCGCGAACTCCGGGTCTGAGGCGGCGTCCGGGATGACGAGCACCGGGTCGTCGGGCCGGCGGTAGGCCCGCGCGATGGTGGTGCGGCAGACCGTCTTCTCCCTCGGCACCTCGTCGATGTCCAGACCCCGGATCGACTTCATCCACTGCCTGTCGCTGTCCATCAGGGACAGCGACGCCGCCGGCACCCCCAGAACGCGGCGGGCCATGTTCGTGACCTGGTCGAACCGGCCCTCGGGCGGGGTGTCGAGCAACCCGAGTCGCTCCACGTCGCGCATCCGCTCGGCCTCGACGGGGGCGGGGACGCTCCACGGGTCAGGGGTCATCTCGTGCGGTGCTCTCTGTTCAGTGCGCTCATCATGGCTTCGGCGGACTCCGGGCTGCTCGCCAGGCGCCAATCGGTCTCCTTATATAAATCGAACCACACAAACGCCGTTAACTCTTCTCTGGAGTCAAGATAACTGACGAGGTCCCTGATCCACTCCGACTTGGACCCACCCGCCTCCGCGCTGGCCACCTCCGTGACCATCACCGGTCGACCGGGCGCGAGCGTCGCCACCTCGTCCAGGGTGGGGCCGAAGATCTCCTCCGGCCCCTGCCACGAGCTCCACGGCTGGGTGGTCCCCCAGTTGTAGCCGTCGACACCCACGACGTCCACGTAGTCCCCGCCCGGGTACAGCTCGGCGATCGGGCTGCTGCCCGGGTGGGGGACGTTGACCGTCCAGACCCACTTCACGTTGTGGACCCCCTTGACGGCGAACAGGTCGTGGACGTGCCGCCACGCGTCCACATAGGTCTGCGGCGGGGTCCCACCCGCCGGGCTCCAGGGGTACCAGTCGCCGTTGGGTTCGTGCGCGAACCGCAGGTACACCGTGTCGCCCCAGGCGGCCAGCTCGTCGGCCCAGCGGTACAGGTGGTCGTCGTGTACCCCGGCCGCGATCTGTTCCATCGGGAACGCCGCCCGGTCGTACTCGCCGTCCGCGACCCAGCGCCACGGCTCCCACGTGATGATCGGGTCCGCTCCCCACTCACGAACCTGTTCGAGTTCGGCGATCGGGGGCGGGGCCGTGAAGTCGACGAACCACAACACCACGCTCGGCTGCGCGCCCACCGTGTCGGCGACCGCCCGGAACTCTCCCGGGGCCGCGGGCCCGCCGGGGGTGCTCACACCGAAGCGCGGGCACGCCTGCCCGGGGGCGTCGAGGGGCGCGTCCAGGGGGTCGGGGGTGACCTCGCACTGCCGAGAGGACCCACACGCCACACACATCGCCGCCACCACCACCGAGACCAGGACCATCCACACCGCACGCACCCTGCCGATTGTCGCCGCTGCGCGCCGCACGGGGCGCTGTTCTAGCCTGATCACATGAGCTTCGATCACCCCGCCGCCCGCGAGCGCCTGGCCGCCCTCCCCGCCGACACCCGCATCGCGGTGGTGACCGGCGCCTCCTCCGGCATCGGGGAGGCAACCGCGCGCGAGCTGGCGCGGCAGGGGTTCCACGTGGTCGTCGGCGCCCGGCGACTCGACCGATTGCAGACCCTGGCGGACGAGATCGGCGGCACCGCGATTCCCCTGGACGTGACCGACCCCGACTCGTGTGAGGCGTTCTGCGCGGCCGTCCCGCGACTGCACGTGCTGGTCAACAACGCCGGCGGCGCCAAGGGCACGACCACCGTCATGGACGCCGACGAGGAGCAGTGGCGGTGGATGTGGGAGACCAACGTCCTGGGCACCCTGCGACTCGTGCGCGGACTCATGCCGGTACTCGTGGACACCGGCGACGGTCTGGTGGTGACCATCACCTCGATCGCCGCGCTCGAGTCCTACGACAAGGGCAGCGGGTACACCACGGCAAAGCACGCGCAGGCCGTGCTGCACCGGACGCTGCGCGGGGAGCACCTGGGCCAGCCCGTGCGGTTCACCGAGATCGCGCCCGGCATGGTGGAGACCGAGTTCTCGCTCGTGCGGTTCGACGGCGACGACGACAAGGCTGGCGCCGTCTACCAGGGATTGACCCCCATGGTCGCGCAGGACATCGCGGAGGTGGTCGGGTTCGTGGCGAGCCGGCCGTCGCACGTCAACCTCGACCAGATCGTGGTGAAGCCGCGGGACCAGCACTCCGCGATGCGCGCGCACCGGCGAGCCGTCGACTGACCCAGGTTAGGCTTACTGACCTGGCGGAACACTGTGGGC
Organism: Dietzia sp.; assembly: GCA_046289795.1. Lineage (GTDB taxonomy): Bacteria > Actinomycetota > Actinomycetes > Mycobacteriales > Mycobacteriaceae > Dietzia. The sequence continues at coordinate 5,796 of JBKBUP010000108.1, forward strand.
CTGCATACGATGGTGGCTCCCGGGCGGACGTGACCCCGGGCGAACCTCGACGCCCGTCGAGGTCCCCGAGAGGAAGGGTGCCATGATCATGGCCAAGAAGTCTTCGTCGTTCACCGAACTCCTGTCCGCGCAGGTCGGACACGAGTTCGCCGCGAGCCAGCAGTACATCGCGATCGCCGTCTGGGCCGACGCCAAGGACCTGCCCCAGCTCGCGGGTCGCTTCTACCAGCACAGCCTGGGCGAGCGGAACCACGCCATGATGATGGTCCAGTACATGCTCGACCGGGACATCGAGGTGACCATCCCGGCCGTGCCCGGTCCGCAGGCCCACTTCGAGGGCCCCGTCGCCGCGCTGCGCTCTGCACTCGAGCAGGAGAAGCAGGTCACCCGGCAGATCGAGTCGCTGTTCCAGGCGGCCCGCGCCGAGTCCGACCCGCTGGGCGAGCAGTTCATGCTGTGGTTCCTGCGTGAGCAGGTCGAGGAGGTCGCCAACATGAGCACGCTGGTGGCTATCGCCGAGCGCGCCGACAACGACTGGTTCCGCATCGAGGAGTACCTCGCGCGTGAGACCGACTCGTCCTCCAACACCGGCACCCCGCCCGCGGTCGCCGGCGGCGCCGTCTGACCCAGAACCAACCGTTCGGTCGACATCTCGCCGCAATGGGTAGACAGCATTCGCGCTCCGGAGGAATCTGGGCGCGACGACCGTCGACCAATCGCCGTGAGATGTCGACCGGACGCGGGGGACGAGAGTCAGGCGCGGACGAGAGTCAGGCGCGGGTGTACTCCACGTAGCTCACCCCGCTCTCGAACTCCCGGCTCATCCGCTGGACCAGCGGGAGCGCTCGCACGTCTCCACCGACACCGACTCCAACACCGGTGCCTCTTGCTCGTCCTGCATCTCCGGCTCGGCCCGCGACCAGCGGAATGCCGTCCCCGAGTATCAATGGGTTGACCTTGAGCCGGAAGTCGTCGATCTCGTCCACCAACTCCCCCGCCAACGCTCCGCCGCCGCAGAGCCAGATGTCGAGCGGGGAGTCCTCGGCCTTGAGCCGGCGGACCAGGGTGACGGGGTCCTCGTCGGACGCCGAGAGCCCGTCCTCCGCGGGCAGGTCACCCGGCCGGTGCGTCACCACATACTGGCGGAGGTGCGGATAACCGCTGGCCAGGCCCTCGTCCACCGCGACCTGATGGGTGGCGCGGCCGAGCAGGACCGTGTCGAACGCGCGGGGGGCGGTCCCCGCGAGTCCGATCGGGCCGCGGATGTGACCGGGGATCGTCTCCGGGTAGTGCTCGATGAGCCAGGGCATGTGGTCGCCCTCGATCGGGAAGAAGTCGGTCCGGCCATCGGGGGCTGCGATGAACCCGTCGACGGTCACGGCGATGTAGTAGATGAGCTTGCGCATGAGGTGAGTCCCTTCGCGTTCTCTGTTCGGGTCGGGTGGGATCAGCCGAGCCGGATCACGTCGTCCACCCCCACCCGGTCGCAGAACCCGTCGTCGTGACTCACCAGGAGCAGGGCCCCGCGCCACTGCGCGAGGGCGTCGGCGAGCACCTCCACGCCGGCGAGGTCGAGGTTGTTTGTGGGCTCGTCCAGGACCAGCAGCTGCGGGACCGGCAGGGCGAACAGCCGCGCCGCCAGTGCCGCGCGCAGTCGTTCGCCACCGGAGAGCTCGGCGAGCCTGCGGAACCCGGCCTCACCGGTGAACAGCATGCGCGCCGCGTGGGCGTGGACCTGCTCGGGATCGGCGTCGGGGCGCACCGCCCGGATCGCATTCACCACCGACCATGTCGGCTGCACGACGCGAAGATCCTGCGGTAGCAGGGCCCAGGGCACGTGAACGGCCCTGTCGTCGTCGGCCCCGTCCTCCGCGGCTCCGTCCCCGATACCTGCCTCGTCTCCGCCGAACAGGCGCCGGAGCAGCGTGGTCTTTCCGCTCCCGTTGGGGCCGGTCAGCCGAACGCGCGTCGGCCCGGCCAGGTGGATCCGCCCGGCAACCGGATCGTGGGCGTCCACCACGATCCGGCCCGCCGGCAGCCCCGGGTCGGGCATCGGGATCCGCAGCAGCTCCTCGCCGCGGACCGCGGTATCGGCCTCGCGCATCCGCTCGCGGGCCCTGTCCACTCCGTGCTCGTGGACCGCCCGCAGCCTGCCCGCCGATTCCTGGGCGGACTTGCGGCGGGCGTTCATCAGGATCTTGGGCATCCCTCCCGCTGCCTGTACCCGGCGACCCTGCGCGGCCCGGCGACTCGCCTTCTCCGTGGCCTCCACCCTGTCCCGCTTCTCGGCGCGCAGCTCGTTGCGGGCTCCGGTCAGGGCCTGCAGCGCCGCGGTCTGCTCGGAGTCGACCGCCTCCCGGTACAGCGAGTACGGCCCGCCGAACACCCGGCAGCGCCCGGACCGCAGCTCGATCGTGGTGCCGACGCGCTCGAGCAGATCGAGGTCGTGGCTCACCACCAGCGCGATGCGCCGGCCCCCGGAGACGAACCCGTCGAGCGCAGCCGACAACCTCGCCCGGGCCGGTTGGTCGAGATTGTTGGTCGGCTCGTCCAGCAGCAGCACCTGCGGCTGCCCCAGGATCCGGCCCGCCACCGCCGCGAGGGTGCGTTCCCCGCCGGACAGCTCGCCCACGGGTCGGTTCAACTCGGTGGGCAGGCCGAGCTCGTCGAGCAGTGCGACCGTCCGTTCGGCCACGGACCAGTCGTCGCCGATGCGAGCGAAGTCGTCGTCGTCGCCCTCCCCCGCCTCGATCCGCGCCAATGCCGAGAGCCGGCCGGCTACCCCAAGTTCGTCGGCGAGGGTGCGCCCGTCGGGGGCGTCGACGAGTAGCTGCGGCAGGTACCCGACCGTGGGCGGTCGTGCGGGTTCGCCGTCAACGGTGATCGACCCGCTGGAGGGCGTGAGCTCCCCGGCGATCACACGCATCAGCGTGGACTTGCCGGCGCCGTTCCGACCGACTACAGAGGTCAGGCCGGGGCCTATCGCGAGGTCGAGCCCGGTGAAGAGTGGGGTGTCGTCGGGAAACGCGTACGCGACGTCCGACAGGACGAGGGAAGACATGTGTGCTCCAGGGAGGTGGCGGATGGGCCGGGTCTCACCTGGGGTCGAGCACTGTCCTGGAATCTCCTCGTCTCGGTTTCTCGGTTCACGCCCCTCGCCACCGGGATCTCTCCGCGGTCGCGCCGTGCGTCTGCCGACTTGCGTTGTGCAGGTTACGCCCGGGGACTCGCGGCGGCAAGGGTCGCTTGTGGTGCGCCT
>JBKBUP010000010.1:0-28402 GCA_046289795.1 Dietzia sp.
TGACGTTCATGCCTTCATCATCCGGGAACAGCAGCCTCATCCGGGCACTGATCTGTTCCGGGGAGTCCCGACAATTCAGCCGCTCGGCCACCTGACGGCGAAGCGCTGTTCCCTCGGCGAGCTTGGAGGCCTTGGGGCGAGCAGCCATCTGGGTGGCACGCTCCTGGGCCTCCTGCGGCAGATAGCGGTCCCGGCCCCCGTTGCGAGCGAGCTCCCGACCGACGGTGCCGCGGTGGGTGCCCAGAATTCGCGCGATCTGCGCATTCTTCTCGCCCTTGAGCAGCAAGTGGAACAGCACCCCCCGCCCGTACGAGGTCAGATGGCCACGAGCGTCGACATAGCTGCTCTGATCGGGGTTTTCCAGGGTGGGGTCCACGCCGCACAGTGTCTCCAGCAAGACCCGCGCACGCTCACGGGACTCGCTGGTCAACGCCGAATCCGGCCCCATCGAGCTCGCCAGACCACGCGAGGTAGTCCACCCCTTGACCCAGGTGCGCGAGACCCCCAGCTCACGGGCGACCTGAGCCTTGTTCTTGCCCTCCAGCAGCAACCTCACACACCTGGCATGAACCAACACCGACAACGCCACAACACGACCTCCACCGATCCGTGTTGCACCGACCAATGGAATTCACCCTGGGGAAACGCGATCGTATGTGACCTTTCGGCGATCGGCAGTCCACGCCCTGCGCCTGAACCGCCGGCAACGACGACCTACCGGAACTCAGAGAACGCGGGCCACAGCGAAGCCGTCCCACCCCTTGGCGCCCACGGTCTGCAGAGCGGTCGCGTCCAGCCGCGCGTGGCCGCCGAGTAGTTTGAGCACCTCGCGGCTGCCGAGCACCCCGGGGTCGCCGGAGTCTGTGTCCGCGACCCCACCGCGGCGGACGACGTTGTCCACCACGATCACACTGCCCGGACGCGTGAGCTGCAACGCGAGCTCCACGTAGCGCGGATTACCGGGCTTGTCGGCGTCGATGAACACCAGGTCGAACGGCTCGGCGCCGGAGTCGATGAGCCCTCTCGCCGAGTCCGCGGCCGGGCCCACGAGCACCTCCACGCGATCGGCCACCCCGGCCCGCTCGAGGTTCCCGCGCGCAACCTCGGCATGACGCGGGTCGATCTCCAAGGTGACCACCTCGCCGTCGTCACCAAGGGCGCGGGCGAAGCTCGTCGCGCTGTACCCGCCGAGGGTCCCGAACTCCAGGACGCGCCGCGCGCCGACCATCCGGCACAGCATCGACAGGAACCGTGCCTGGGCTGCGGAGACCTCGATCCCGGGCAGGTCCGCCGCCGCGGTGGCCTCACGCACCTCCCGGAGCACCTCATCCTCGAGGCCCAGCGCCTCGTCGAAGAACGCGTCGACCTCCGCCCATCGGGGGTCGCTGTCAGTGGAGTAGGCCCGGCCGGGCGTGTGATCGGTCATGACCATGACGTTAGCTCCGGCAGGGTGCGTGAACCGCGAAGGAGGGCAGCGGTTTAGACTCCGTTCAATAGTGATCCACGACACATTCAGTCCGGGGGGACCGTGTTACTTCGTCGAACCGCGATGCGCGCTGCCGCACTCGCCACAGCTGTAGCGACCACCGTCGGCGGAGGAGCGATGCTCGCCCCCGTCGCCACCGCGCAGGGGTCGTCCAACGACCCGGCTCCGGCGTTCTACCAGCCGCCGGCCGAGCTGCCCGCGGGCGCGGGCACGCTCATCAAGACCGAGGCCTTCCCACTCGCGGGTGCGATCCCACCGATTCCCGGTGCGGAGTTCGTCTCGGACGGCGCCGGGCCCGTCTCGACCGACGCCCAGCGGATCATGTACACCTCCGTCGGCTCGAGGAACCAGCCGATCGCGGTGACCGGTACCTACCTCCAACCCCGCGCCCCGTGGACGGGCCCGGGGACGCGACCGCTCGCGGTGCTCGCGCCGGGGACCCAGGGCCAGGCCGACCACTGTGCGCCGTCCAAGACGTTCCAGACACTGGCCGGTGTGCGCACCGACCCGCCCGGCGTGGGCTTCGGATACGAGATCATCCAGGCCTACGCGTTGCTGGCCCGCGGTTACGCGGTCGCGATGACCGACTACGAGGGGCTGGGCACGCCCGGCATCCACCCGTACGTCCACCGCGAGTCCTCCGCCCGCTCCGTCCTGGACATCGCCCGCGCCGCGCCGCGGATCCCGGGTGCGGACATCGGCCCCTCTCCGCGCACCGTGTTCACCGGCTACTCGCAGGGCGGCGGCGCGGTGGCCGCGGCGGCCGAACTGCACCCGCGGTACGCGGCCGAGGTGAACCTGGTCGGCACCGCGGCCGGTTCCCCGCCCGCCGATCTGCTGGCCACGCTCGAGAAGGCGGACGGGTCCGCGATCGCCGGCGTGATCGGATACTCCCTCAACAGCCTCGTGGACGCCTACCCACAGATGGAACAACTGCTCGACGCCTACCTCAACGACCAGGGGCGGCTGATGCTCGCCGCCACCTCGGACCAGTGCATCGGCGAGACCGCCATCCAGTTCTTCCAGCAGCGCACCAACAACTACACGCTGTCCGGCCAGTCTGCCGGCGAGATCGCCAGGCAGGATCCGGCCATCATGGATTATCTGGAGCGTCAGCGCATCGGCCGACTGACGCCCACCACGCCGGTGCGGATCCTCTCCCCGGTGAACGACGACGTGGTGCCCGGCCACCAGTCGCAGCATCTCGGCCGCGAATGGTGCGCGAAGGGCGCGGCCGTCGAGATGGTCATCGACCACACCCCGCCAGTGGCCACCGGTCTGGTCATCAACCACGCCGTGCCGATGCTCTCCGGCCTCGGCGGTACCGTGCAGTACCTGGCCGACCGGATCGACGGCGTCCCGGCGCCGGTCAACTGCGGGACGTACTGAGCGACCCGGGTCCCGGTCGCGGCCCCGGTCCCGCAAGTAGATTGCGCAACCGCCTTGTAGAATGACCCGGGTGAGCGACCCGACCGACCCGACCGTGCTTGCCGCCGACCTGCGCGAGGCCCTACGCCCGCTGTGGCGACGGTTCAACGCGCACCGGACGCTGTCCATGGGCAAGTCCGGGATCCTGTTCCGCCTCGAACACCACGGCGCCCTGACCGCGACCGACCTCGCCGCGCTCGAGCGCATCAGCCATCAGGCGGTGGCGGGCGCGGTCCGCGAACTCGAGGAGATGGGCCTGGTCTCCCGCAGCCCCGACCCAGGGGACGGCCGGCGGGTCCTGGTCACCCTCACCGACGCCGGCCGCTCACGCCTGGTCAGCGAGCGGTCGGCCGGCCAGGAGTGGCTGATCCACGCGGTCACCGACGGGCTCAGCGAGTCCGAGCGGGCCACCCTGGCCGCAGCAGTGCCCCTGCTGAACAGGCTGGACGCAGAGGGTCCGAGGTGACCACGACCGACCGCGCACCCGCGCCCCGCTGGTTCCTCCAGGCCCTGGTCTACGCCGGGCTCACCAGCGCGATCGTCAGCTCCCTGGGAATGCTGCTCGTGCCGTCGGTGGCAGGCGAGTTCGGCATCACCGTCAGCGCCGCGCAGTGGATGCTCACCGTCAACCTGCTGGTGGGCGCGGTGGCCACGCCGATCATGGGGCGCCTCGCGGACGGCCCCCACACCAGGCGCCTGCTCCTGGCGTCGCTGGCCGTGATCTTCGCGGGGTCGGTCATCGCCACCGTGGCCACGGACTTCACCGTGTTCCTGATCGGCCGGGCACTGCAGGGCCTGCTCTACGGGACCGTCCCGGTCACCATCGCCCTGGCCCGACGGCACCTGAGCTACGCCGAATCCCAGCCGGCGATCTCCACCCTGTCGGTCACGGTCTCGGTGGGCATGGGCCTGGGCTACCCGCTCACGGGTCTGCTCGCCGCGGGGTTCGGCCACCGGTCCGCGTTCGCCTTCGCCGCGCTGTTCGTGGCCACCGCGGCGGCCGGGGTGTGGCGGTTCGTGCCCGCCGGGCCCGACCCCCTCGCCCCTCGCACACCCCTCGACCTGCGCGGGGCGGTTCTGTTGGGCACCGGCTTGGCCACGCTGCTGCTGTGGATCTCCGAGGCCCAGGGCTGGGGTTGGGCCTCAGCGCGCGCCCTCGTGACGCTCGCGGTGGCTCTGGCCGCCCTCACCGCGTGGGGCGTGCACAGCGTGCGGACCAGGTACCCGCTGATCAACCTGCGGGTGGTGCGCCGACCCGAGGTGCTGCTGGCCAACGCCACCGCGATCGGGCTGGGCACCGCCCTGTACATCGGCCTGTCGATCGCGAGTCTGGTGGCACAGGCCCCCACCGACACCGGCTTCGGGCTCGCCGTCCCCCTGATGTGGGCGGGCTTCATGATGGCCCCGCTCTCCCTGGGCAGCTTCCTGGCCAACCGCGCGGTCCGCGCACTCTCCCGCCGTGTCGACATGGCGGTCTTCCTGCCCGTCGGCGCGGCCGTGATGACCGTGGCATCTGTGCTGCTGTGGCTGGCGCACAGCGACTTCCTCACGCTCGCCGCAGGGATGTTCCTGTTCGGTGCGGGGATCGGCTCCGGCTACGCCGCGATGCCCGCGCTGATCGCCCGGAGCGTGGCCGTGGACCAGCTCGGTAGCGCCGTGAGCTTCAACCAGGTCCTGCGCACCGTCGGCGGGGCGGTGGGCGCCGCGTTGTCCGCCGCAGTGCTCGCCGCCCACCCGTCCGACTCGACCTACTCCACCGACGAGGGCATCACCATGGCGTTCGGCGTGGGCGTACTGTGCTGCACCGCGGTGATGGTGGCGTTGACGTGGCACGCCGTCATGGGACGACGACGAGGCGGCCCACCCCGGGACGCCGTGCGGTGACTGGCTATAGCGTTCTCCGCATGCGCGCCCTGAGCCTGATCCCCTTCGCCGCGGTGACCCTCGTGCACCTGATCGCGCTGACAGCCGACGCGGGGGTCGTGGCAGCGTGGTCGCAGGTCCTGCTCATGCCCGCACTGGCGGTGGTGCTGGTGGCCCTCCCGCGGGGCGACCGCGGTCCCGCCTGGCCCTGGGCCCTGGGCGCACTGGCCGCGAGCTGGGTGGGGGACTCGCTGCCGAAGGTCGTTCCCCACGACGCGCAGTTCCTGGCGATGATCGGCGGGTTCGCCGTGGCCCAGGTGCTGTGGATCGTCGCGTTCACCCGCGTGGACCGGGGCCGATCGCCGTTCGCGTGGACACTGCTGCTCATCGTGGTGGCGGCCGCGCTACTGGCGGTGACGGTTCCGGAAGCCGGGATCCTCGCCCCGGCCGTCGTTGTCTACGGGCTGCTCCTGCTCGCCGTAGCGTGGCTCGCGTCCAGCCACGGCTGGGTCGGCGCACTCGGTGGCGCCATGTTCGTCCTGTCCGACGGGCTCATCGCCCTGGGGGCCTTCCGTCCCGATCTGGTGGACTGGGCCAACCGCGACCTGACGGTGATGGCCACGTACGCAGCGGCCCAGGCGCTGTTCGTGGCGGTCGTCCTGCTCACGCGCTCCCCCGACCGCACCTTCGGTCGGGCACCCCGCCGCGGCACACGCGCCCCCGCCAATCCCTGACGCACCCTGCACTCGCCCGAGTTCATCGACGCCGAGCGGATGCGGGAAACGCCGGCCGCGCGGGTCACCAGGTGATGCGCTCCGGGCGGGCGTCTGCCAGGATCTCCTCGCGGTCCTCCGGCAGGAGGAACCCCTCGGCGATCAACCGGTCCGTGGCCTCGCGATAGGCCACCAGGTACTGCTCACGCCCCGGATTCTCTCTCCCTGACTGCCCCTCACCCGGCCACCGCTCCCGCAGCGCCTGATCGGGCAGCTCGACGGTCCGCCCCAGGAGCATGCACAGGGGTTGCGCCTCGGGATGTGGCACGCCGGTGAGGTGTTCGACCGGCGCCTCCACGACCGGGGTCCTCACGCCTCCCCGGCCGTTGCCCATCTGGTCGGCGATCACCTCGTCGTCGTCGTCGATCTCCACCGGCGGAGCGGCCGGCGGGCGCGCACCCCCGGCGACCCACGACACCAGGTGGCGCAGGGCGGCGCGGAGGACGAATACCTGCTGGCCGCTGTTGACCGGGCCGTGGCAGTCGACGAACTGCGCGAACTCCCCCAACTGGTAGAGGTCCGCGTGCGCCTGGCCCGCGATCTCCCAGGTCACCACGGATTCGGAGTCGGGCTGGCGGGCGGGAAGGGAGGCGATCCTGCCGATCAGGTCACCCTCCGCCTGCACCACCACCACCGGCGCGCCCACGTCCTCGCGGAGCCCGGCCGGCCCGCGGCTGAGCGCTGCGACGATGTCGCTCCCGCGGCCCCGGTCGTCGAACGGCAGGTATCCGGCTCCACGGCTGTGGAGGAGGAACGCGTCGAACACCCCGACCCGCGGGTGGACGCCGTTGACGTAGGACGTCAGCGCGAACGCCGACTGCGACTCACCCACCGCGATCACCGTCCGCGCGCGCAGGTCCGCGAGCGGCCCGCCGCCCTCCGGTTCGCGCACGTACCGGCCCACCTGCGTGACGATGTCGTAGGCGTACGCGTCACCGGGGTGGTGCAGGTCGCCGTAGCGCTCGGGCCGCTGGGCTCGGAGTCCCTTGGTCTGCCCGCCGAGGCCCACCGCCGCGTCCCCGCCCTCGACCGCGACGAACTGCGCCGACACCCCGACCCAGGCGTGGCCCGCCCGCAGGATCTCGTCGGCGAGATAGGTGTAGTCCGGCGCGGCGTCCTGGCCCCCACTGACGTTGAGCCACTCCACCAGCACCACGCCGCTGAACGCCCCGGGCTGCGGCCGCCGCACCAACACGCGGGTCGCGAACGGCGCGGAATCCGCCTCGGTGAGCTCGAAGCGCCCGTCCCCCGGCGTCGCCACCGGGTCATAGGAGACCGCCTCGCCGGAGACGGCCCACTCCGACTCGCTGAACCCGGCCGCGGCCAGGTCGGGGGCCGCGCGGCCGGACATCGGCGGGAAGGGCTTGCCCTCGGTCAACTCTACAAATGTCGCTCGTGGGGATCGGTGCATGGACCGATTGTGCCTGTTAGCGTCGCTCTGGCGACCCCCTTTTCGTCCAAGGAGACCCGGTGACCGACGCGACCGATCTCTTCCCCGGCTTCGACTCCCGGGTGATCGAGACCCCCGGCGCCCGGATCCGGGTGCGGGTCGGCGGATCGGGACCGCTGGTCGTGCTGCTGCACGGGTACCCGCAGACCGGAGCCATGTGGCACCCGATCGCGTCGAAGCTGGCCGCCCGGCACACCGTCGCCGTCCCTGACCTGCGCGGATACGGCGCCTCAGAGTGCCTCGACGACGACTTCTCCTTCCGCGCCATGGCCGCCGATGTGGCCGCGCTGATCGGCGAGTTCGGGGGAGGTGGGCCCGGTTCGGGTGGCGGCGGGAATGACGACGACTCCCCCAACGCCGATGCGATCGTCATCGGCCACGACCGGGGTGCCCGCACCGCGCACCGGCTGGTACTCGACCGGCCCGGCCTGGTCGAGCGCGTGGCCCTGCTCGACATCCTGCCCACCATCGAGGTGTGGCGACTGATGTCACCGGAGATGATCCGCTCCTACTACCACTGGGGTTTCCTGGCCCGGCCCGAGATCGCGGAGCCGATGATCGCCGACGACCCGGTGCGGTTCCTGCACTCGGCGCTCGCCGGGCTCTACTCCCCGCTGGAGGCGTTCCACCCGGAGGCCCTGGCCGAGTACGAGGAGGCCATCCGCAGGCCCGGCGTCATCCACGCGATCTGCGGTGACTACCAGGCGGGCGCGACCGTGGACATCGAGCACGACGAGTCGGATCAGGGCCTCCGGCCGGTCCTGCCCGCGCTCGTGCTGTGGGGATCCCGGGGCAAGGTGGGCGCGGATGCGGATCCGCTGGAGGTCTGGCGCAGCCGGCTCCCCCGGGCCGAGGGTCGCGCGATCGACGCCGGGCACTACCTCGTGGAGGAGGCGCCCGGGGAGACGTGGGCGGCGCTCGAGGAGTTCATGAACCGAGGTTGAGCTCCCGGGCCTACTGGTCGGAGTCGTCACCTGGTCCGCGAGGGACCGCGGCCGTCGCTGAACCCCCCGTCGGCGTCGAGGTGTCCGACGGGGCCGCCGTCGGCGCCTGCGAGGTCGCGGGCATCGAGGTCGGGCCCGACGTCTGCGCTCGGGACGTCGCAGGCAGGGTTGTCGTCGGCAGGGTTGTCGTAGGCCGGATTGTCGTAGGCAGGGTCGTCGGCACGGTCGTCGACGCACGCGCCGTGGGTGCGGCGGCGGAGGTCATCGAGGTGCGGCAGGTGAGCAGGTGCTCGCGCGCCATCCACGCGGGCGCTCCCATCGCGATCGCCTCGTCAGGGCAGGTCATGGTGTAGATCGAGACTCCATCGGCGGGCCGCCATCGACCGTTCCGGAACACCACCCAGAACGGGTCTCCCGAGATCTCGCTGGCCATGACCGCCCAGCCTCCACCGCAGTCGATGATTCGCGCTCCGCTGCCCGGGTACCCCAGGTCGGTGTTGATCACCCCGGCGTCGCACACCGCCGCTGGACCCGCGACGACCGTGGTGTCCGGCACGGTGGTGGAGGTCCGCGAGACCCTGGTCGAGGTCTCGGTCGTGCTCGGACTGGTCGGGGTCGCCACAACCTCGGGAGGGGTGTCGTCGTGCGCGCGCATCAGGGCGACCGTGGTGATGACGACGACGAGGACCCCGACCACGACGACCACCGCGATGGCCGGGTAGACCCATGAGCGACCGGCTCCCCTACCGCCGTCAGGCCCGCCGGGCCCGTTCACCTCGCCACCCCGTCGCCAGGGCTAGAGGGTCATCCCGGGCGGCAGGGGGCCGATCGGGGTCGCGTCGCCCGCTCCGGCGAACGGGTTCCACACGTAGATGGTGGAGGCGTAGTCGGCCTCCGCGTTCGGTTGGCCCGCCACCGGCTCCTGCTGGACGCGCAGCTCCACGTGGAAGTCGCTGTGCTGACCCAGCAGCACCCGCGGAGTGGTGCCGGGCTGGGTGGCGACCTGCGCACCGCGGTGGAACAGCACGACACGGGTGGGCGACGACGCCGTCCCGCCCGCTGTCTCGAGGAACAGGAATCCGAGCTCACCACAGAGGTTCCCGCTCTGCCCGACAGTCCACCCGACCCCGGGGAAGGGCCCGGGGGTCTGTGCGGCGATCCGCTGCACGTCCACGGAACACCCGGCGGGCGGGGGCGTGAGGGAGTCGGTGTTGACCGCGGATGCAGCGGGCGCCCCTGCGGCGAGCAGGCCGGCGGTCATGGCCGTGGCGGTGAGTGTTCTGACGGTTCCGGACATCGTGATCGCCCTCTCCTACTGCGCTCCTACCACCCCCATGGTGACATGGCTCACACTAAGGGACCACCGTGGGTTGTGGCTGACTCTCCCCTCCCCCTCGGTACGGTGGGACCACTCGGCGGCGCACCCCTCACGCCGCCCGACCAGGAGAGTGCCGTGACCGGTCTGAACCCCCCTGCCCACACGCTGGATCAGGCCGTCGCCCTCGAGCACGTCGGCGAGAACCTGGTCCGCGGCCGCACCGTCGACGCGTGGGCGAACATGGTCGGACCGTTCGGGGGGACGACCGCGGCGACGATGTTGCAGGCGATCCTGCAGCACCCGGAGCGACACGGTGACCCGCTGGCCCTGACGCTGAACTACGCGGGCCCGGTGGCCGAGGGGGAGTTCGAGATCGAGGTGCGACCGACCCGCACCAACCGCTCCAATCAGCACTGGTGGCTCGAGATGCGCCAGGGCGACCAGATCGTCACCACCGCCACCGCGATCACCGCGCTGCGCCGCGAGACCTGGTCGGAGACCGAGACCCGGCCGCCCGAGGTCCCGGCACCGGAGGACCTGACCCCGGCCGCGGCGGACCGCGGGGTCAGGTGGGTGGACAACTACGACATGCGGTTCGTGACGGGGGCGTGGCAGTCGGTCGAGGACGGGCAGACCAGCCAGGATTCGACTACGACGATGTGGATCCGCGACACCCCGCCCCGCCCCCTCGACCACGTCGCACTCACCGCGATGTGCGATTCGTTCTTCCCGAGGTCGTTCCTACGGCTCGGTCGGCCGGTCCCCGCGGGCACGGTCACGCTGACGATCCACTACCTGGCCACGGCGGACGAGATCGCGGCCCGGGGCACCGACTTCATCCTGGGCAGCGTCCACGCCCACCGCTTCCACGGCAACTACCACGACGAGTCCGCTCGCCTGTGGGGCCGGGACGGCACGCTCCTCGCCACGAGCCACCAGTTGATGTACTTCAAGTCCTGACGCACTCGACCCCGCAGCGGGAACACCCACAGAGAGAATCCGGACATGTCGACGACGCGCAACCACACCACCCACGAGGTCCTCAACCAGGCACCGCCGCGCGTGGACGTGGACGAGTACGACCTCAACCCCGCGCTCCGGGAGGCCGTGGGCGTATTCGCTCCCGGCGCGGCGGGCGCCGCGACCGAGCGGTTGCACGAGATCGGCCGACACGTGGGCACGGAGCAGTATCAGCACGACGCGGAGCTGGCCAACACCCTGACCCCGGTGCACCACGCCCATGACCGGTGGGGCAACCGGGTGGACGAGATCGAGTTCCACCCCTCCTACCACCGGATCATGGAGCACTCGGTGTCCCGCGGTCTGCACACCTCCGCCTGGGCGGATCCGGGACCCGGCGCCAACGTGGAGCGGGCCGCCGGCTTCATGCTGGTCTCGCAGATCGAGGCGGGGCACGGCTGCCCGCTGTCCATGACGCACGCCGTGGTCCCGTCCCTGCGCCTGAGCCCGGAGCTGGCCGCGGAGTGGGAGCCGGCGCTGATGTCCAGGGTCTACGATCCCGAGCTGCGGGACCCCGCCACCAAGTCGGGCGTGCTGTTCGGCATGGCCATGACCGAGAAGCAGGGCGGCTCGGACGTCCGGGCCAACACCACCACGGCCACCCCGGTGGGCGACGGACTGCACATGCTGCGGGGCCACAAGTGGTTCTGCTCGGCACCGCAGTCGGACGCCTTCCTGGTGCTGGCGCAGGCGCCCGAGGGCCTGAGCTGCTTCCTCGTCCCGCGCGTCCTGCCGGGCGGCGAGCGCAACCCCTTCCTGGTCCAGCGCCTCAAGGACAAGCTCGGCAACAAGTCCAACGCCTCGTCCGAGGTGGAGTTCGACGGCACCCTGGGCTGGATGGTCGGCGAGCCCGGCCGCGGGGTGCGCACGATCATCGAGATGGTCGGCCGCACCCGTCTGGACTGCGTCCTGGGTGCGACGGCGGGCATGCGCCAGGGCGTCGCCGAGGCCGCGTGGCACGCCCGTCACCGGGCCGCGTTCGGCGCGACCCTGGTGGACCAACCCGCCATGGCCGCCGTCCTCGCGGACCTGCAACTCGAGGCGGAGGCCGCCACGTGGACCGCCACCCGACTCGCCGCCGCGTACGACGACGACGAGTCCACCGCGTACCGCCGGCTGGCGACCGCCGTCGCCAAGTACTGGACGTGCAAGCGCGGGCCCAACCACGCCTACGAGTCGCTGGAGTGCCTGGGCGGCAACGGCTACACCGAGGCGTTCCCCCTGGCCCGCCGCTACCGCGAGCAGCCGGTGTTGGCGGTGTGGGAGGGCTCGGGCAACGTCATCGCGCTCGACGTCCTGCGCGCGATGGCCCGCGAGCCGGAGTCGGTGGCCGCGTTCGACGCCGAACTCTCCGCCCAACTGGGCACCCACGAGCTGTTCGATCGGCACGTGGAGCGGGTCCGCGGACTGATCGGGCGCGCGGCGTCTGACCCCGCGTCGGCGCCGGCGATCGCACGTCGGCTCGTCGAGGCCATGGCTCTCGCCCAGCAGGGTGCGGTCCTGCTCGCGCACGCCCCGGCGCCGGTCGCGGACGCGTTCTGCCTGGCCAGGCTCGGAGAGGACCGCTCAGCCGAGTACGGCGCACTCCCGGACGGTGTGGACATACCGGCGCTGGTCGCCCGCGCCTGATCCCGGCATCCGGAGAAACGACACCGTCGGTTTCGCAAATGCTCTGACAGGATGTGAGTGCTGTCACAGACTAGGGCTATCCGACAAAGAGGTGTTGTATGTCCATCGATGGTGATCCGCGCGACCCGGTCTACCGACCGGGCCCGGCCCCCCTCCGCTCCCACCTGCCGATCCTGGGCGGGACCCTCGAGTACGTCGAGAACCCACTGGCGACCATGACCCGTCGATACCGCGACCACGGACCGGTGTCCGAACTGAGCTTCCTCGGCGCCACCTGGACCGCGCTCCTCGGCCCCGACGCGTGCCAGATCGCCCTCCAGAACGCCGACAAGGCCTTCGCCAACGGCCCCGGATGGGGATACCTCGTGGGGCCGTTCTTCGATCGCGGCCTGATGCTGCTGGACTTCGCCGAACACCACCACTACCGGCACCTCATGCAGGAGGCGTTCACCCGACCGCGACTCGAGGGGTACGCCCGCACGCTGGCGCCACTGGTCGAGAGCGGGATCTCGGGCTGGACCCCGGATCGCGCGTTCGAGATCTATCCCGCGCTCAAGTCGCACACGCTCGATCTGGCCACCGAGGTGTTCATGGGCGGCGCCGAGTACGCCCGACCCGGGGAGATCGAGCGGGTCAACACGGCGTTCGTGGACTGCGTGCAGGCCGCCAACGGCTACATCCGCTCCACGGCGCCGCTGCCGTTCACCAAGTGGGGTCGCGCCACCCGCGGTCGGCGGTTGTTGGAGGAGTTCCTCCGGCGCCACCTGCCCGCCCGCCGCGCGAACCCCGGCGAGGACCTGTTCTCCGCCCTGTGTCAGGTGGCCGACGCCTCCGGCGGGATCGACGACGACGACATCATCAACCAGATGATCTTCCTGCTCATGGCCGCGCACGACACCACGACCAGCACGGTCACCTCGATGGTCTACGAGCTCGGCCGCGATCGCGAGTGGCAGGAGCGGTGCCGCCGGCAGTGTCTGGAGCTGGGCCCGTCGCCGACCCTCGCCGAGTTGGAGGGACTCACCGATCTGGACCTGGTGATGAAGGAGGCGCTGCGGCTGCATCCCCCGGTACCGGTGCTCGCCCGCAGGGCGGTCAAGGACACCGAGGTGCTGGGCGTCAAGATCCCGGCCGGCCGGCTGGTCTCGGTGATGCTGCTGATGTCGCACCACATGCCCGAGTACTGGACCGACCCGGAACTCTTCGATCCCGAGCGGTTCACCGAGGGCCGGCGCGAGGACAAGTCGCACCGCTACGCGTGGGAACCCTTCGGCGGCGGGGTGCACAAGTGCCTAGGCATGATCTTCGCGAACCTGGAGTCCAAGCTCGTGCTCAGCGCGCTGCTCCGGCACTTCGAGTGGTCGGTGCCGCTCGACTACACCCCGCCCATGAAGAACGACTCACTGCCGTTCCCCGGGGACGGGCTCCCGGTGTCCCTGCGTCCGCTCACACCGGCCCGCACCGCGTAACCCCGGGCCGCGCCGCGCACCCTCCGCCGAGTGGTCACAAACGTCGCATTTCCGGAACCGTCACCTGGGAAAACGCGAACGTCAGGGACCACTCGGCGGGATTGGTCCGGCGGACCAGCCCGGCGGATCGGGTCAGCTGTCGAGCGCGTTGACCACGGTGAGCTCGCCCTCGGAGTGCGAGACACGGATACGCTTCTTGTCGAGCTTGCCGACGCTGGTCTTGGGGATCTCGTCGACGAAGGCGAAGCGCTCGGGCACCTGCCACTTGGCCATCCGGGTCTCCAGGTGCGCGCGCAGGTCCTCGACGTCGGGGTCGGCCACGCCTTCCTTGACCACGATGGTCGCCAGCGGGCGCTCGTCCCACTTGGGGTCGGGGATGCCGATCACGGCCGCCTCGGCCACGGCCGGGTGCTCGAGGAGATGGTTCTCGACCTCGACCGAGGAGATCCACTCGCCGCCGGACTTGATGATGTCCTTGGCCCGGTCGGTGAGCTGCAGGAAGGCCTCCGGCCGGACGTAACCGACGTCGCCGGTGCGCAGCCAACCGTCGTCGAACTGATCCGAGTTCTCGACCTTGTAGTAGCTACCGGTGATCCACGGACCGCGTACCTGGAGCTCACCCACGGACTCGCCGTCCCAGGGCAGGACCGCACCGGCGTCGTCGACGATCCGGGCCTTGACGCCGGCGATGAAGCGACCCTGCGTGGTGCGCAGGTCGAACTGCTTCTCCTCCGGCAGGTCCGCCTTCGGCCGGGACAGGGTGCCGATGGGCGAGGTCTCGGTCATGCCCCACGCGTGGATGATGTTGATCCCGTAGTTGTCCCTGAACTTGCGGATCAGCGCCGGCGGACAGGAGCTGCCGCCCACGACGACGGCACGGAAGCTCGACATGTCGATGGGATGATCCACGCTGTAGGCGTCGACCGCCATCCAGATGGTGGGTACGGCGGCGGCCAGGGTCGGCCGCTCGCTGGCGATCATGGCCGCGAGCGGCTCCGGCTGGAGGAAGCGATCCGGCATGAGCAGGGAAGCCCCCACCAGGAACGACGCGTAAGGCAGGCCCCACGACATGGCGTGGAACATCGGGACGATCGCCAGCACGTTGTCGTCGAGCGAGATGTCCATGCCGTCGGACATGCACACCTGCATCGAGTGCAGGTAGATCGACCGGTGCGAGTAGACGACGCCCTTCGGGTCACCGGTCGTGCCCGAGGTGTAACACATGGCCGCGCCGGAATTCTCGTCCACCTCGGGCCAGTCGAACTCGGTCGGCTGGCCGGCGA
The DNA here is from genome assembly GCA_046289795.1 of Dietzia sp. GTDB lineage: Bacteria > Actinomycetota > Actinomycetes > Mycobacteriales > Mycobacteriaceae > Dietzia. The sequence continues at coordinate 14,664 of JBKBUP010000010.1, forward strand.
GGAGCTCCTCGTAGTCGTGGACCTGCACGCCCTCGGGGGCGTCGAGGTTGGCGGCGGCGCCGCCGGTGACGATCACGTGCTCGACCGTCGAGAACCGGGGCAGGAGCGGCTGCAGGAGCGGGATGAGGCTCGGGTCGACGATCACGACGCGGTCCTCGGCGTGGTTGGCCACGAACTCGAGCTGATCCGGGAACAACCGGATGTTCAGGGGGTGGAGAACCGCGCCCATCGACGGGATCGCCAGGTACGCCTCCATGTGCTCGGAGTTGTTCCACTGGAACGTCGCGACGCGCTGGTCGTCGTCGATCCCCAGGGTCCGCAGCGCGTGGGCGAGCTGCGCGGCACGCTTGCCGAGCTCGCCGAACGTGACCTTCCGCGGTCCCTGGTCGGTCCAGGTGGTGACGACGGCGTCCGCGTGGACGGTCGCGCCGAACTGCAGGATCGTGCTGATGTTCAGCTGTTCCGGCTGCATGGTGCTGCGCATGCGAGGAGCTCCTTACTGAGGGGTGTCGGGGGTCACGCCTGGCCCCCGACCCTACCCCTCGTCGAGATCGTCGAAGATCTCCTGGACCGTCTTCATGGCCGAGAGGGCGGCGGGTGCACCGCAGTACCCCGAGGCGTGGATGACGGCCTCGGTGATCTCCTCGCGGGTGAGGCCGTTGGTCAGGCCGCCGCGCACGTGCCCGGCCAGCTCGGCGTTCGCCCGCAACGCCACGAGCATGCCGATGTTGAGCAGGCTCCGGTCCCGCCGCCCGAGCCCCGGGCGGTTCCAGATGTTGCCCCACACGTTCTCGGTGACCACGTATTGGATGGCCTCGGAGGCGGTGCCCTCCGCCCGACCCATCGCGCGGTCCACGAAGGCGTCGCTCATCACCTCACGCCTGGTCGCGAAACCCTGCGACCGCAGATCCCCGGCCGAAGGCCCGTCGCCTGAACCGTTCGTCGTCGTCATCTCGTGGTCCTTCCCGTCGTGGCCCGTCGCCGGGCGGTCACGGCCCATCCTGCCGTCGACCCCGGGGTCGGCTACTCTCGGATGGTCCGGCTCCCGCGCCGGACACCCGTGGTACCCGGCGGAAGTCGGTGTGAATCCGACGCTGTCCCGCAACTGTGATCCCGCCTCGAGCGGGCGAGCCAGGTCGGCCGGTACCACGGCGCCGTACGAACTGACCTCGGACGAAGGACGGTTTCGTGCCGCGGCGTCCGCGTCGCAGCCGAGCTGCTCTCGTCCTGGCGCCCCCAGGAGGATGTCATGCACCGTCCACGAGCCCGCACCATGCTCGGATCCCGCTCCCTGCTCGTCGCCACCCTCACCGCCGTCGCCCTCGTCGCCTCGGCGTGTTCCGGAACCGACGACCAGGGAGCCGACCGGGCCGACGGCACCGACGTCGCCGCCTCCGGCGAGCCCCGGGCGATCATCTCGCTCAGCCCCACCACCACCGAGATGCTGTACGCCGTGGGGGCCGGCGACCGGGTGGTCGCGGTGGACGAACGCTCGGATTTCCCGGAGGACGCGCCGGTCACCGACCTGTCGGGCTACACCCCGAACCTCGAGGCGATCCTGGGTTACCAACCGGACCTGGTCGTGGCCACGGACGACACCGGCGACATCGTGTCCGGTCTCGAGCGGTCCGGGGTCGAGGTCCTGCTGCTCCCCGCCGCCCGGACCCTGGACGACACCTACTCCCAGCTCGAACAGGTCGGCGCGGCCACCGGGACGATCGGCGAGGCCGCCGAGCTCGTCTCGCGGATGCGGGCGGAGATCGACGAGATCGTGGCTTCGGTCCCGGAGCGCGAGACCCCGCTGACGTACTTCCACGAACTCGACGACACCCTCTACACCGTCACCGACGACACCTACATCGGCGAGGTGTACTCCCTGCTCGGGATGACCTCGATCGCGACCGGTGACGACGCCTACCCGCAGCTGTCCGAGGAGCTGATCCTCGAGGCGGACCCCGACCTGGTGATGCTCGCCGACGGACAGTGCTGCGGGATCACGCCGGAGGTCGTGGCCGAGCGCCCCGGGTGGAGCGAGCTCAGCGCGGTCAGGCAGGACCGCGTCTTCGTGGTCGACGAGGACCTGGCCAGCCGGTGGGGCCCGCGCGTGGTGGACTTCATGCGCGAGGTGGCCGGGATCGTCTCGACACTGCCGGTGAACGAACCACAGCCCGAGAGGGCACCTGCCTCGTGATCCGTGCGTCGCCCCGCCACGCCCTGGTGTTGGGCGGAGCGACACTGCTGTTCCTCGTGGCGCTGCTGGCGGGCACGCTGATCGGCCCGGCCGGGCTCACCCCGCGCGGGGTCCTGCTCGAGCTGGTCGGCCAGCTGCCGTTCGTGCACGTCGACTCGGGGTTCTCGCCGCGACAGCAGGTCATCCTGTGGGAGATCCGGATCCCGCGGGTCGTGCTCGGCGGGATCGTCGGCGCGATGCTGGCGATCGCCGGGGCGACCTACCAGGGCGTGTTCCGTAACCCACTCGCCGATCCCTACCTCCTGGGCGTGTCCAGCGGCGCCGGTCTGGGCGCGACACTGGCGATCGTCGTGGGCGGGGCCATGGGTTCGGCGATGGTGCCCCCCGCGGCCTTCGTCGGCGGGATGATCGCGGTGACGGCCACCTACGCGCTCGGCCGCAGCGTCGGCGGCGGTCGGACCGAGGTCGTGATCATCCTCGCCGGCGTCGCCGTCGCGGCGTTCGCCAGCGCCATCCAGACCTTCTTCATGCAGCGCAACGACGAGACCCTGAGACAGGTGTACTCGTGGATGCTCGGCAGGCTCACGACCAGCGGCTGGTCCGAGGTGCGGACCGTGCTGCCGTACGTGATCGTCTCGGTCGCGGTGATCGCGCTGTTCCGTCGCACCCTCGACGTGATGGCCGTGGGCGACGTCGAGGCCTCCACCCTCGGCATCGCCCCGGCCCGGGTGCGGCTGGTGCTGATCAGCGTCGCCACGCTGGGTACCGCCGCGGTGGTCTCCGTGAGCGGTCTGATCGGGTTCGTCGGCATCGTGATCCCCCACGCCGTCCGGATGGTGATCGGCCCGGGCCACCGGCTGCTCCTGCCGCTGTCACTGCTGGTAGGGGCCACTTTCCTCATCCTCGCCGACATCGTGGCCCGCACCGCGATGAGCCCGGCCGAGCTGCCGATCGGGGTCGTGACCGCCGCGATCGGTGCCCCGTTCTTCCTGTTCGTCCTGCGCCGGAGCCGGGGACTCATATGACCTCCGCTCCGGTGTGGCCGACGGCCCTGTCCTGCCGCGGACTGCACGTGGCCCGCGACGCCGTCCCCGTCCTCCACGGGATCGATCTGGACGTGCCGACCGGGTCCTGGATCTCACTCGTCGGGCCGAACGGCTCGGGTAAGACCACCCTGCTGTACGCGCTGGCCGGGCTCGTCCCGTCCCGCGGGGAGGTGGAGGTCATGGGTCTGGCACCGCGCCGGGCCGGACGCCGGAAGGTGGCCCGGACCGTGGCGCTGATGCCGCAGCGACCGGTGGTGCCGGAGGGGGTGAGCGCGCGGGAGCTGATCCGGCTGGGCCGCACCCCCCACATCCCCCGTTTCGGCACCGAGTCGCCCCACGACCACGCGGTCGTCGAGAGCGTGATCGACCGACTCGCGCTGCACGACCTGGCCCCGCGCATCGCCACCACGCTGTCCGGGGGCGAACTCCAGCGGGTGGTCCTGGGCCGGGCCCTGGCACAGGAGCCCCGCGTGTTGTTGCTGGACGAGCCGACGAGCGCTCTCGACATCGGGCACCAGCAGCAGGTCCTCGACCTGGTCGACTCGATGCGCCGCGAGAGCGGGCTCACCGTCGTGGCCGCCATGCACGACCTCACCTCGGCCGCGCACTACGGCGAGCGTCTGGTCCTCCTGGACGCCGGCCGCATCGTCGCCGACGGCACCCCCGAGGACGTGCTGACCGTCGAGCGGGTGGCCGAGGTGTACGACGCCCGCGTCGAGGTCCTCGACCGGCGCGACGGCCGCGCCGTCCTGCCACTGCGCGAGCCCGGAGCGTCGGCCTGATGCCGGGAACGGGGGCCTGATGGAGCTCGTCCTGCTGGGCACCGGCGCCGCCGACGGGTGGCCCAACCCGTTCTGCCGCTGCGAGTCCTGCCTCGACGCCCTGCGGCGTGGGGAGGTGCGCGGCCAGACCGCCGCACTGGTCGACGACGAGTTGCTGATCGACTGCGGGCCCGAGGTGCCGGGTGCCGCGCTACGTCACGGCCGGACGCTCGCGGGGGTCAGACATCTGCTCATCACCCACGCCCACTCCGACCACCTCGGCCCCCAGGCCCTGCTCTCCCGCTCCTGGGTCGAGGGGACCTGCGAGCTCGAGGTGGTCGGCCCCGCCGGCGCGCTCGAGGTGTGCGGGCCCTGGGTCGGTCCCGGGGACCCGGTGCGATTCGTACCGGTCGCGGCCGGGGACCGGATCGCCGTCGGTGGTTACGACGTGCGGGTCCTGCCCGCCCGACACCGTGTGTTCGACGACGGCGACGCGGTCCTCTACGACGTGACCGGTCCCGACGGCGCGCGGGTTCTCTGGGCCACCGACACCGGCCCGTGGCCCGCCGGGTGGTTCGCGGCCGTGCGGGGAGCCGGATTCGACGCGGTGTTCCTCGAGGAGACCCTGGGCGACCGCGAGGACATCTCCGACGCCCATCTCGGACTGGGGAGATTCGGTCGCATGGTCCGATCGCTGCGGGCCGTCGGGGCCGTCGACGACCACACCGACGTCGTGGCCGTGCACCTCGGCCACCACAACCCGCCGCTCGGCCGGCTGGTCCCGCGGCTGCGCGAGCACGGGGCCCGGCCGGGAGCGGACGGCGAGGTGGTCGACTGCGGCCCCGTCGGCCCGCCCTAGTCCGGACCCCGCTGGTCAGAGCCGTCCCGGAACTCCCGCCCCGTCCCGCGTTCGAGGAGGTCGAAGGCCTCCTCGAGGAAGGCCGTCGGGTCGTGTTCCGCGTCCCGGCCCGGCGCCCCCGCGGGCGGCTGGTGCCTGAGCACCGACGCCCCGGCCGCCAGACCCAGGTCCACCATCACGCGGACCCGGAACGGGCTCAACCGCGGGGCCCGGCGGCGGACGACCTCGTACAGCGGGTCGAGGATGTGCTCGGCGCAGGGCCGCGCCTCCGTACCGAGCAGCAACCCGATCTGCTCACCGACCACGAGGAGGTTCTCCGCGGCGACGATGTCGTCCACCGAGCGGCCGTAGGACTCCCGGAACAGGGAGCGCAGGACGTCGAGCGGCGACATCCCCGCCGGCGCCTGTTCCACCCGACGGACCCATTCGGCGACCTGCTCGCGGAGGAAGTGCACGAACGCGTCCTCGCGGTGGGCGAAGTAGTTGTGGAACGTGCGGGTGGAGACCCCGGCCCGGTCGGCGATGGCCGAGACCGTCGCCCCCTCCGCACCCTCGGCGACCAGGAGTTCGACCGCGGCCACCGAGAGGCGCGTGCGGGTGTCGGCCTTCTTCCGCTCCCGGAGATTAGTCATGGTTCCGCGTCCCGGAACCACCGCCGTCTGAGTCACCGCGCAGCTCGTGCCTGCCCGCTCCCGGGGACTGCTCGGCGACGGTGTCGGCGGAGTGCCGACCGCCGACGAGTGCGGCTTCGCGGTCGGTGCCGGCGTCGGCGGCGTTGTCGTCGTCGGCGGCGTTGTCGTCGCCGTCACCGCCTGTGCCCGGCCCACGCTGCGCGGACCCCTCGGTGGTCTCGAGGGCCGACCCCTCGACGTCGACGGTGGGCAGGATCCTGTCCAGCCAGCGCGGCAGGCCCCAGGCCCGCTCGCCGAGGAGGAACATCACCGCCGGGATGATCGTCATGCGCACGACGAAGGCGTCGAAGAGCACGGCGACCGCCAGCGCGAAGCCCATCACCTTGATGAACTGCTCGTCGATCGTCATGAAGGCGGCGAAGACGCTGATCATGATCAACGCGGCTGCGGTCACGACCCGGGCTCCGTGCTTGAAGCCGTTGGAGACCGCGTTGTGCGCGGTCTTGCCGTGCACCCACCCCTCGCGCATCCTCGTCACGAGGAAGACCTGGTAGTCCATGGCGAGACCGAACACGATGCCGATGAGCATGATCGGCAGGAAGCTGATGATCGGCTGCGGGTCGGAGACGATCCCGCCCCATCCCTCCTGCCAGATCGCGACGGTGAGCCCGAAGGTCGCAGCCACCGACAAGCCGAAGCCCAGCGCGGCGATCAACGGCACCCAGATCGACCGGAAGACCAGCATGAGCAGGACGAACGCGAGCGCGAGGACGATGCCGACGTACGGCAGCAGGACCTCGGTGAGGCGCTCGGAGATGTCCTCGTAGATCGGGGTGACGCCGGTGACGGAGTAGGTCCCCCCGGTCTGCCGCTCGAAGTCCGCGGCACCGGACCTGATGTCCTCGAGGACGTCCCCGGCCCGCTCGTCGGTGGCCCCGTACTCGGGCGTGACGAGGACCTGGGCGGCGTCGCCCGCCTCGTTGGTCTCGATGATCTGGGCGTTCTGCACCCCGTCGAGGGACTGGATGTCCTCCACGGCGGTACCCCACGCGGCCGGACGCTCCTCCTCGGGGACTCCGAGAGTGTCGATGAGCGCGATCATCGGCGCGTTGCGGCCGGGGCCGAACGCCTCGTCCGTCATGTCGTACGCCACGCGGTTCGGGGTGTCCGGTGCCATCGTCCCGTCGGACGGCATGGCCAGCCGAAGCTGCACCGCCGGCAGCGCCAGCAGGATGAGCAACAGGACACCCGCGGTCGCGAAGATCACCGGGCGCGCACGGATGCGGCGCACCCACTGCAGTCCCATCGTCGGCTTCTCGTCCTCCGGGTCGGGCGCCTTGACCCCCCGGACGCGCGCGGCGAAGACCCTGGTGCCGACGGCACCGAGGATGGCCGGGAGCAGCGTGATCGCGACGAGGACCGCGATCGCGACGGTCGCCGCGGCGGACAGCGCCATCGCGGTGAGGAACGGGATGTTGATGATCGACAGCGCGGCGAGCGCGATGAACACCGTCAGGCCTGCGAAGACGACGGCGGAGCCGGCCTTGCCGACCGCGAGTCCGGCGAGGTGCGCCCGCTGCCGGATGTCGATCTCCTTCAGCTTGACCGCCAGCTCCGCCGGTTCGAGATCGTTGCCGCCGATATGTTTGACCAGCTCCGTCCGGAAGCGGGAGACGATGAACAGCGCGTAGTCGATCCCCACGGCGAGGCCGATCATGGACGCCAGGGTCGGCGTCATCGTGTTGATGGTGTCCGTGAACGAGGTGGCGGCGAAGATGCCACCGATGCCGATACCGACCCCGATGACGCCGGTGAGCAGCGGCATGCCCGCGGCGATCAGCGAACCGAAGGTGATGACGAGGATCACGGCGGCGACCGCGATGCCGATGAGCTCGCCGATGGCGCTGATCTCGGACATCTGGAAGGCGTTGCCGGAGTACGCGATCGTGAGGGCGCCGTCGTGGTCGGCGACGACGTCCGCGAAGGCCTCACGGTCCTCGGTCTGGACATCCGTGGCGGTCTCGGCCGCGAACTGGATCTGGACCGTGCCGGTCGTCTCATCCGCGCTCATCGGGCTCAGGGCCGCGATGTCCGCCTCGATCTGCTCGGGCGGCATGTCCTGCTCGGCCTTGGCCGCGGTGAGCTGCTCCGTCATGCCCTCGGCCGCGATCACCGGGTTGACCAGGGTGTCGGTCGCCGTGAGGAAGTCCAGCTCCCGCACCTCGGCGAGGAAGGCGTCGACGTCTTCCGTCACCGCCGGATCGGTGAGGGTGCTGCCCTCCGGAGCGCGGATGACGACGGTGCCCGTCGGGGCGTCGAGCTGGTTCCCGGCCCCGGCGAATCTCTCCTGCATCTCCTCCTGGGTCTCGATCGACTCCAGACCCGGGATCGAGAAGGTGGTGCTGGTCTGCTGGGACAGCGTGGCCGCAGCGGTGCCGACGCCGACGATCAACAGCATCCAGGCTGCGATGAACCGCCATCTGAACAGATAGGCGGACCGCCCGATGCGGTAGAGGAATGACGCCATGCGCTGGCTCCTGGTGCGTAGGTGCGGTTAGCGAACCCCCGCAGTTTTGCACGGCGACTGCACCATTGCACAGCCAGTGCAACTAGTTGTGGCGCACGCCACCCTCGGGGCCCGAACGACGCGCCTTGTATATACCCCCCGGGGTATGTACAGTCGTGGCACACCCATCGCAGGGAACCCCGATCGACAAGGAGATCTCGATGCTTCTCGAACGCATCTACGACGAGGACCTGGCCCAGGCCGGTTACTTCATCGGCTGCCAGGCCAAGGGCGAGGCCGTGGTCGTCGACGCCCGCCGTGACGTCCGCCAGTACCTCGACCTCGCGGCGCAGCACGGCATGACCATCACCGCCGTGACCGAGACCCACATCCACGCCGACTACCTGTCGGGCACCCGCGAACTGGCCGAGGCCACGGGCGCGCGCGTCTACGTCTCCGGCGAGGGCGGCGACGACTGGCAGTACGGCTTCGAGGCCGATCGCCTCCACCACGGTGACCAGCTCACGCTGGGCAACATCACCGTCGAAGCCGTGCACACGCCCGGGCACACCCCGGAGCACCTGTCCTTCCTCATCACCGACGGCGCTTTCGCCGACACCCCCGGGTACATGCTGACCGGTGACTTCGTCTTCTCCGGCGACCTGGGCCGGCCCGATCTGCTCGACGAGGCCGCCGGCGGGGTCGACACCCGCTTCGGGGGCGCCAAGCAGATCTTCCAGAGCCTGAAGAAGTCCTTCCTCACGCTGCCGGACCACGTCCAGGTCTTCCCCGGCCACGGCTCGGGCAGCGCGTGCGGCAAGGCGCTGGGCGCCCTCCCGTCGACCAGCGTCGGCTACGAGCGCCGCTACGCCTGGTGGGGTGGGTACCTCGAGCGTGACGACGAGCAGGGCTTCGTCGACGAGTTGCTCGACGGCCAGCCGGACGCGCACGCGTACTTCGGTCGGATGAAGCGGCAGAACCGGGACGGCCCGGCCGTCCTCGGACCGCTGGCCCCGCTGCGCGAGTACGACCCGACCGAGCTCGCCGCCGCGATCGGGTCCGAGCAGGTCGTCGTCGTCGACACCCGCGACCAGGACGAGGTCCACGCCGGCACCGTCCCCGGGTCGCTCAACATCCCCGGTGTCGACAAGGCCGCGTCCTTCGGCGCCTGGGTCTACGACCCGGAGCGGGAGGACACCCCCCTGGTGGTCCTCGCCGAGGACCGCGAGGTCGCCGACGAGCTGCGTGACCACCTGCTGCGCGTCGGTATCGACACGGTCACCGGGTTCACCACGGGCCTCGAGGGCCTGCCCATGACGACCCCCGAGATGATCGGCCCCGACGAGCTCGCCTCGTTCGACGCGGCGATGGTCCTGGACGTGCGGAACAAGACAGAGCACGCCGACGGCCACGTCCCGGGTTCCGAGCAGCTCAGCGGCGGCCGGGTGCTCTGGAACCTCGACCGGCTCCCGACCGACGGCCCGATCGTCACCTACTGCCAGAGCGGGGTCCGCAACTCGGTCGCGGCCAGCGCCCTGCGTCGCGCCGGCTACCGGGTCGTCGAGCTCGAGGGCAGCTACGCCGCCTGGTCCGAGCGCAACCTCGCGACCGTCTGACCAGACCAACAAGGAAGTCCTCCCCACACCCATGCTCTCCACCCTCACCACCGCCCCCACCATCTCCCCCGCCGACCTGCGTGACGCGATGACCGGCGACATCCCGCCCACCGTCATCGACGTGCGGTCCCCGGTCGAGTACTCGTCGGTCCACGTCCGCGGTTCCTACAACGTCCCGCTCCCGCTCCTGGCCGAGCACGGCGAGGAGTTCGCCTCCCGCCTGCCCGGGCAGGTCGTCCTCATCTGCCAGTCGGGCAACCGTGCCCGCCAGGCGAACGAGCGGCTCGAGGCCGTCGGCGTCCACCCCGACTCGGTCACGGTGCTCGACGGCGGCATCGCCGCGTTCGAGTCCGCCGGCGGCGAGGTCGTCCGCGGACGCGGGCCCTGGGCGATGGACCGGCAGGTCCGCATGGCCGCGGGTTCGCTGGTCCTGGCGGGCGTCACGGCCTCGAAGGTCGTGTCGCCGAAGTTCGTCTACCTCGCCGGAGCGATCGGTGCAGGTCTGACCTACTCGGCGGCGAGCAACTCCTGCGCCATGGCGGCGGCGCTGTCGAAGGCGCCGTGGAACCGCTCGGCGTCGGAGCCGGCCCTCGGCGCCGTCCTGGACTCGCTGCCCGACCGTTCCTGACACACCCCACTCGCAACACCGGCGCCCCCGCCGGGGAAAGGCACCCTCATGGAGATCACCACGATCATCGTCGTGGCCCTGGCCGTCCTGGTCGGGCTGTCACTGGGACTGCTCGGCGGGGGCGGTTCCATCCTGGTCGTCCCGCTGCTGACCTACGTCGGCGGACTCGACCCCAAGGAGGCGATCGCGACCTCACTGTTCGTGGTCGGTGCCACCTCGCTGGCCAGCCTCGTCGGGCACGCCCGCAAGGGCAGGGTCCAGTGGCGGACGGGACTGATCTTCGGCGCGGCCGGGATGGTCGGCGCGTTCCTCGGCGGTCTGGCCGGCGGCCGCATCCCCGGCACCGTCCTGATGATCGCCTTCGCGGTGATGATGATCGCCACCGCGGGCGCGATGATCCGGGGACGTAAGGACCGCGACGGCGGGACCCAGACACATCATCACCCGCTGTGGCGGATCCTGCTGGACGGGCTCGTCGTGGGCGCCGCGACCGGTCTGGTCGGCGCCGGCGGCGGATTCCTCGTGGTCCCGGCCCTCGTGCTCCTGGCCGGCCTGCCGATGGCCGCCGCGGTCGGCACCTCACTGCTGGTCATCGCGATGAAGTCGTTCGCCGGACTGGGCGGATACCTGACCTCGGTCAGCCTGGACTGGCCGCTCGTCGCCGCGGTCACCGCGGCCGCCGTCGCCGGCTCGTTCATCGGCGTCCGGCTCACCTCCGTCGTGCCGGAGAAGGCACTGCGGAAGGGCTTCGGGTACTTCGTCCTGCTCATGGGCGCCTTCGTCCTGTCCCAGGAGCTGCCCTTCCCCGCCGCTCCGATCATCCTGGGCACGGTCGCGGTCCTGGCCACGGCCGCGGCGACCTGCCTCCTCGCCGCCGGAGCCCGATGCCCCCTGCGCTCCACCGCGCTCTCCACCGCATGACCCCGGTCTGAGGGTCCTGACCGTCCTGACCGGCCTCTGGCCGCGCCGCCCTCTGGCCGCGCGGCCGGGGCCGGTTGTCCTCCGACCGCGGTGCGCGCACCATTCGCGTCATGGATTCCACATTGCTCTGGGACGGCTGGGAGCCGGTCGTCCACTCCATCGTCATGGTCGTGTGCGGCTTCGTCGCCCTGGTCGTCATCCTGCGGGTGTCCGGCCCACGCACGATGGCCAAGATGACCCCTCTGGACTTCATCGTGGCGGTGACCATCGGTTCGGCCTTCGGTCGCACCCTCACCGCGACCGACGTGCCCCTCGCCCAGACGGTCCTCGTGTTGGCGCTGCTGGTCGGCATCCAATGGCTCTTCGCCGCCGCGCGTGCCCGGTCGCCGCGGATCCGTTCCCTGCTCGACAGCCCGCCGGTACTCCTCTACTACCAGGGCCGGATGCAGGGGCGGGCACTGCGGAGCCACCGTCTCCTCGAGGACGATGTCCACACCGCGGCCCGGCAATCCGGGAAGGGCTCGCTCGAGCAGGTCGCCGCGGTGATCCTCCAACAGGACGGCAGCCTGGGGGTGATAGGTCGCGACGACCTCGGCGACGCCTCGAGCCTGCTGCCGTTCACCGGTCGATCCGACATCCGGGAGAACGAGGGATAAGAGCTTCTTCCCGAACCGGTGGCGTGAGGAATATCACATCGTTACGGTGGCCCCACTGTTCGAGCGGAAGGCGGGGTCATGGATCATTTCAACCGGAGGGCCTTTCTCGCGCGGGCGTCCCTGTTCGGTGCGTTCGTCGGCGCGGGCGTCGCGTTTCCGGGCGCCCTGAACGGCTCGCTGGGGCCGGTGGGACGGGCGAACGCCCAGGGGACCGGCAGCGCCGTCCTCGACGCGGTCGAGGAGTTCTCCCTCGACACCATGCGGGCACTGTGCGTGATGGTCATGCCCGGACCCGACGAATGGTCGAGACAGCAGGGCACGCCGCGCGAGGACCCGGGACCCATCGAGGTCGGCGGCGGCGAGTTCATGAAAGACCTGTTCGACAACTATCTCGCGATGGGCGATCAGCTGGCGCGCCCACTCGCGCTGGGGCTCGGCGAGGCGCTCTCCGACATGGGGATCCCCACGGAGCCCTTCCTGGGACTGAGCGAACCCGACGGGCGCCGCATCGACCAGGTGCTCGGCTACGTCTACAGCGACCGGGTCCTCCCGCTGTCCCTGCCCGTCGCACTCCTGCTCAACACGGGCGCGCTGCTCGTCAACCCCGGGTCGCTCGTCGGCCCCCTCGGGTCGCCGTTCTCCCGCCTGTCGCTCGGCGACAAGTGCCGGGTTCTCGAGGGGATCGAGGGACCCGTCCCCCAGCTCATCTCGATCATCGACGGTGCGTTGCCGGTCCCACTACGCGGCTCGGCATCGGGATTCCTCCGCTTCGCCGGCGGCATCCTGCTCCAGGGCACCGCCTTCGGCGTCTACTCCGAGCAGAACAACTTCGACCGGGCGACCCGGACGGTGACCCCTCGGCCCGTCCCCTGGGACCTCACCGGGTTCCGGCCCACCGGCCTGGTCGACGGCCATCCCGAGTTCACCGGCTACTACCAGAACCGCACGGAGGTGCCTGCTGATGCGTGACGTCATCGTCATCGGAGCCGGAGGGGGCGGCCCCGTCGTGGCCGCCGAGCTGGCCGGGCGCGGGCTGGACGTCCTCCTCCTGGAGGGCGGCCCCCGACACGCCGATCCCGAGAACCAGTGGTCCCACGCGGAGAACGACGCCAACAACCCGAACGACGGCTTCCTGCGCTTCGGCCCGGAGGACCGCGACAAGCCCGCGTGGTTCCGGGAGTGGACCGACAACTTCTTCGTCTGGCAGCTGTCCGGGGTGGGCGGCACGACCCAGCACTATTACGGCAACAGTCCCCGACCGATGCCCGGCGCGTTCCGCGGGTACACGGGCGCCGATGCCGCGGAGTACGACACCGCCCACCTCTTCCCGTTCAGCTACGAGGAACTGGTGCCCTACCTGGAGTGGGTCGAGGCCACCCTCCCGGTGGAGACCGCGGCGATGGGCACCAAGGAGGAGATCACCTTCCGCGGCTGCGAGGGCGTCGGACTCCCGGTCCAGACCTCCCGCAACATCACCAGGCCCGCGTTCCGGCCCCAGCAGAACGCGATCCTCCAGCCCGGCGGGAACGCGGGCAGAACGGACGACGCCAACCTGCTCACCTATCCGCAGGCGACCGGCTGCACCTTCTGCGGCCACTGCTTCCAGGGGTGTTACGTACCTCGGCAGGCCCCGCGGAACCAGTACGCCAAGCGGTCCACCGACAACAGCTACGTGCCGCTGGGGCTTGCCGCCGACGCCGTCCACCCCGGTGGCCGCGCTTTCGAGCTGCTCGCCGACAGCTTCGTGCTGTCGATCCGTCACGAGCAGGAGGGTGCGAACACCGTGGCCAGGGGAGTGACCTGGCGCAACAACACCACCGGCGCGACCTTCTCGGAGGACGCCCGTGTGGTGGTCCTGGCCGGTGGGGTCACCGAGAGTCCCCGCCTGTGGTTCAACAGCGGCCTTCCCAATCCCAACGACTG
>JBKBUP010000109.1:0-9021 GCA_046289795.1 Dietzia sp.
GTTCTCCGGAGGCGGAGGGTCGAGCGGCTACTAGACCCCCGGGCCGCCTCAGCCCTCGACGATCTCGACCGACTCGATCGTGTGCACCGTCCGCGGGGCGCCCTGTGGGCTGCCGTCGTCCTCGATCGCCGAGACGGCGTCCATCCCCTCGGTGACGGTGCCGAAGAGGCTGTAATCCGGGGGCAGGGAGACGCCGGAGTCGCCGGTCACGATGAAGAACTGCGAACCGTTGGTGTCCGGGCCCGCGTTGGCCATGGCCATCGAGCCGACCTCGTACTCGCCGTCGGCGGGGAGCTCGTCGGAGAACTGGTAGCCCGGGCCGCCGCTGCCGGTGCCCTGCGGGTCGCCGCCCTGGATCATGAAACCGGGGATCACGCGGTGGAACGTGATGCCCTCGTAGTACTTGTGGCGGGCCAGGAACACGAAGTTGTTCACCGTCTCCGGTGCCTTCTCCTCGAGCAGGTCCACGGTGACCACGCCGGCGTCGGTGGTGATGACGGCGGTGTAGTCGACCCCGGGTGTCAGGCACATCGGCGGGGCGGCGTCGAACGAGGTGATGCGTTCGGCGGTGCCCTCGGTGGGCGGGCACTCGACCGAGTCGGACGTGCCGCCGTCGGTCGGGTCCGCCTCTGACTGCGCCGCCGCGGTGGTGTCGGTGGCCGTCGCGTCCTCGGCGGGCGAGTCGTCGGCCCCGCATCCGGCGAGCGCCAGGGGCACCGACAGGGCGAGGATCCCGAGGGCGGTTCGGACGGTCGGACGGGGCCGGGCAGCGGCGGAGAGGTGCATGGGTCGAGACTAGAGGCTGCGGCCACACAGGTGGGACCCCGGTTCCGCGTGGTGGCCGGGGCCGTCACGGTCGGCCGGGTACGATCGACCCGGCTTTCGACTAGCGGATCGCGAGACGCGGGACGTGCACAAGGGCGGACAGTGAGTGCCGTCGGGACGGGGACTCATCCATATGCAACACCACGGCCACCACGAACTGGTCGACGAGGTCGAGCGGTCGGTCGCCGGGCTCGCGGACCCGCTCGGCCGGGAGTGCCTCCAGCGGATCATCCTGCCCCGGGCCGGTGAGCCCCTGGACGTGAGATCGCTCTACCTCGCGGAGGCCCCCACCAACGCCCGCCGTGCGCACTCCGCCGGCCGCACCACGCTGAGCATCGGCGCGGACTCCGAGGTCTCCTTCGCCACCTACTTCAACGCGTTCGCGGCGGCGTACTGGCGGCGGTGGACCGTGCTGGGCGAGGTCGTCCTGCGACTGACGATCCGCGGCGCCGGCCGCGTTGACCTCTACCGTTCCAAGATCGACGGCTCGCGCATCGCGATCACCGGAGACGTGGTGGGAGAGCCGGGCGAGGCGGGCGCGGACCGGGTGACGACGGTCGAGTTCGTCTGCGACCTGGGCCCGTTCGAGGACGGCGGTTGGATCTGGTTCGACCTCACCTCCGACACGGACGTCGAGTTGCTCGCCGGTGGCTGGTACTCGGCCGTGGACGCGCCGGCGACCCGCCCGGACGCGGGCCCGGACGGCACGCCCGATCCGTCGGTGCAGGTGCCCAACGACCGCCGGGTGACCGTCGGGATCCCCACGTTCAACCGCCCCGGGGACGCCGTCGCGGCGCTGCGGGCGCTCACCTCCGACCCCGAGGTGGACGCGGTCCTGGACGCGGTGCTCATGCCGGACCAGGGCCACCGCAAGGTGCGCGACGAGCCCGGGTTCGTGGAGGCCGCCGAGTACCTGGGCGAGCGCCTGCGGATCTTCGACCAGCCCAACCTGGGCGGCTCGGGCGGCTACAGCCGCATCATGTACGAGGCCCGGCGGCTCACCGACTCGCCGTACATCCTCTACATGGACGACGACATCGAGATCGAGCCCGACTCGATCCTGCGGGCCCTGGCCTTCGCCCGCTTCTCGAGCGTCCCGATGCTGGTCGGCGGCCAGATGCTCAACCTGCAGGAGCGCAGCCACCTCCACACCATGGGCGAGGTGGTGGGGGCGCACGACTTCATGTGGACGGCGGCCCCGCACGCGGACTACGACTACGACTTCTCCCGGTACCCCCTCACCGACCGGGAGAACCCCAAGGAACTCCACCGCCGGATCGACGTGGACTACAACGGCTGGTGGATGTGCCTCATCCCGCGGGTGGTCGCGGAGAAGATCGGGCAGCCCCTGCCCCTGTTCATCAAGTGGGACGACGCGGAGTACGGGCTGCGGGCGCGCCGCGCCGGATACCCGACGGTGTCGATGCCCGGCGTGGCGATCTGGCACATGGCGTGGTCGGACAAGGACGACGCGATCGACTGGCAGGCCTACTTCCACCTGCGCAACCGGCTGGTGGTGGCGTCGCTGTACCACGACGGCGACCACAAGGGCATCATGCAGTCCAGCCTCAAGGCGCTGGTCAAGCACCTGGTGTGCCTCGAGTACTCGACGGTGGCCATCCAGATCGAGGCCATCCGCGACTTCCTCCGCGGGCCGGAGGCGCTCTACGAGCTGCTGCCGACGGCGCTGCCCAAGGTGCGGGCGATGCGCGCGGAGTTCCCGGACGCCGTGGTCATCCCGTCGGCGGTGGACCTGCCCGCGCCCTCGGGCGGCCCGGCCGGGATCCACTCCGAGCCCCGGGGCAAGGTCCGCAAGGCCCTGGCCCTGGCCAAGGGGCTCTCGCACACCCTCAGCCGGGACGACAAGGCGCACCACGAGGTCCCCCAGGCCAACTTCCCGCCCGTGGAGGCGCGCTGGTACTCGCTGAGCCGGGTCGACGGCGCCACCGTCACGACCGCCGACGGCCGCGGGGTGGTTTACCGCAAGCGCGACCGCGAGCAGGCCGGGTCCCTGTTCAAGGAATCGGTGGCGGTGCACAGAGAGCTCTATCGCCGGTTCCCGGAGATGCGCCGGCGCTACCGTGACGCGCACACCGAACTCGTGACCAAGGAGGCCTGGAGCCGTGTCTTCGACGCCTGAGACCGCATCCGGGCCGGCCGGCCCCGACCACACCGGCGGGGCGGGTCCGACGGTGGACATCCCCGTACCCACCGGCGAGCTCAGGGTGCTGGCCGGGATCCAACGTCGCCTCCTGGCGGTGCCCGGGTCGCGTGAGGCGGCCGTGACGCTCTCCCACGTCGGGGAGCACGCGCTCGGCTGGATGGCGATCGCCGCGGTCGGCGTGGTGGCCGATCCGGCCCGTCGGAGCCGGTGGGCGATGGTCGGTGTCGGCAGCTTCGGTGCGCACGCCACCTCCGTCGTCATCAAGCGGGTCGTGCGGCGTCGGCGGCCGGACCACCCCACGGTCGTCGTGGGGGTGGGCACCCCCTCCTCGCTCAGCTTCCCGTCCTCCCACGCCACCTCGACCACCGCGTTCGCCCTGCTCGCGGGGGCGGTCAGCGGCGTTCCCGTGGCCCCCGCACTCGTTCCCGTCATGCTGGCGTCCAGGCTCGTGCTGGGTGTCCACTACCCTTCGGATGTGTTCGCCGGCGCCGCGGTCGGCGCGGGCTGCGCGGCGCTCACCCGCGCGGTCTGGCCCACGGATCCCGTCCAGCGCCTGCTGCCGGAGGCGCTCCGTGACGACGCGCCCGGAACGCGCACCACCCCGACCCCCGAGGAGAATCGATGACCGATCAGACCGGAACCCCGGCCTCCCGGGGCGGGGGCGATCACCACCTCCTCGGTGCGGAGCCGCACACCGCCAATGAGATCGACCTCGCCGAGGCCGAGGACGAGGCCAAGGGCTCCCCGCCCAAGAACCTGCTCGACGGCATGATCAAGGCGCTCCGGCCACGTCAGTGGGTCAAGAACGTCCTCGTGGTCGCGGCGCCCGCCGCTGCCGGCTCGCAGACGCTCACCGACACCACCGTCCTCTTCTCGGTCTTCATCGCGTTCGTGGCGTTCTGCATGGCGGCCTCGAGCGTCTACCTGATCAACGACGCGATGGACGTCGAGGCGGACCGCGCGCACCCCACCAAGCGGTACCGTCCCATCGCCGCCGGAGTGCTCCCGGTCGGACTGGCCTACGGCATGGCGGTGGTGCTGATCATCGCGTCGATCGGCATCTCGCTGCTGTTCACCCACCCGGCGCTGGCGATCGTCGTGGCCGTCTACATCGTCCTGCAGCTGATGTACTGCTTCGGGCTCAAGCACCAGCCGGTGCTCGACATCGCGTTCGTCTCCTCCGGCTTCCTGCTGCGCGCGGTGGCGGGCGGCGCGGCGGCCGAGGTCGAGATCTCGCAGTGGTTCCTGCTGGTCATGGCGTTCGGCTCGCTGTTCATGGCGGCCGGCAAGCGGTACGCCGAGCTGAACCTGCACCTGAGGACCGGTGCCAAGATCCGCAAGGCCCTGGAGAGCTACACCCCCACCTACCTGCGGTTCGTCTGGACGCTCTCGGCCACGGTCCTGGTCCTCTGCTACGCCCTGTGGGCGTACGACCGCGGTTCCGACCCCACCCAGCCGGCCGGGTCGGCCGTGTGGCTGCAGATCTCGATCGTGCCGTTCACCATCGCGGTGCTGCGCTACGCGGTCGACGTCGACGCCGCCCAGGCCGGCGAGCCCGAGGAGATCGCACTCGGGGACCGCGTCCTGCAGGTCCTGGCCGGGCTGTGGGTCCTGACCGTCGTGATCGGCGTCTACATCGTGCCGTCCCTCGCCTGACCGGGGTGGGCGGGCGATGTCGGAGGTGACAGCGGGGCGTTCGGCAGCGGAGCCGTATCCGTCTCCCGGGGCCTCACGGGTCACGGCGCGGCCCGCGGCCGAGCCGGCGGTCTTCTGGGGCGGCCTCGTCGTGGTGGTGGCGGTGTTCCTCGCCGGCGCCTGGCAGCGCCGGTGGATCGCCGACGACGGGCTGATCGTCCTGCGCACCGTCCGCAATCTCATCGCCGGCAACGGCCCCGTCTTCAACGCGGGGGAGCGGGTCGAGTCCAACACCTCCACCCTGTGGACCTATCTCGTCTATCTCACCCACGAGGTGGTCGGCTACCGGCTCGAGTTGATAGCCCTGGGTCTGGCGCTCACGCTGAGCATGGTCGCGGTCGCGTGCGCGATGCTCGGTACCCGCGTGATGTACCAGGGCACCCGGCACGCCCGCGTCGGCGGTCCGATGCTGCTGTTGCCACTGGGCGTGGTGGTCTACATCATGCTGCCGCCCGCCCGGGACTTCGCCAGCTCCGGCCTCGAGACGGGGCTCGTGATCTGCTGGATCGGCGTCATGTGGCTGGGCCTGCAGCGGTGGGCGCGGGCCCCGCACCGCGAGGGGCGGTGGGGCCTGCCCGCGGGGGGCACGGCCGTGATGGCGTTCGTGGCCGGGCTCGGTCCGCTCGTCCGCCCCGAGTTGGCGCTGGCGTCGGTGGTGTTCCTGGCGCTGCTGGCCGCGTCCCGGCAGTCGTGGCGGCACCTGGGCTGGTTGGTGGTCATCGCGGGAACCGTCCCGGTGGCCTATCAGATCTGGCGGATGTCGTACTACGCCCTGCCCTATCCGTTGACGGCCGTCGCCAAGGACGCGGGCGGGTCCAAGTGGGACAAGGGCGCCGAGTACCTGTGGGACCTGCTCTCGCCCTACGTGCTGCTCTTGCCGCTGGTGGCGATCCTGGTCGCCGGGCTGGTCTCGCTGTGGGCCGTGCGCCGATCGAACCCCGCCGCGCCGAGAAATCCGCTACTCCACCTGCCGATCCGCTACCCGCATCGCGGTAGCGGATCACGCGGGACGGTAGCGGATTCGGGTAGTGCGGGTGGGGACGACGACGAGGTGGGCGGTCTGCTCCGCCTGCGGAACCGGGTCCGCTCGACCCCGGTCGTCACGATCGCCTTCCTGGTGGTGGCCGTGATCATGCTGGCCTACGTCACCCGCGTGGGCGGGGACTTCATGCACGGCCGCGTGCTGCTGCCGTCCCTGTTCCTGTTCCTCCTGCCGGTCTCCGTGGTGCCGCTCCCGGTCGGACCCGCCCGCGGGGCGGATGACGCCCGGGTGCGCCGGGTGGCGGTCCCGGTGGTCGCAGGTGCCTGGCTCGTCGTCGTCGGGTGGGCGGTGACCGTCCAGGTCGTCCAGGACCCGTTCCGCGACGAACCGGAGTCCATCACCGCCGCGGGGATCGTCGACGAACGGCAGTTCTACATCCAGCGCACCGGTCACAAGCACCCGTTGCTCGCGGACGACTACCTCGACTTCCCGCGGATGAGGGCCCTGGTGAGGGAGGTCTCGACCAACCGGACGGGCGCGGTCTTCCTCCCGGTGCCGGGTTTCCAGGACCGGTGGGACGTGGTGGCCTACGACCGCCCGATGCCGGGTCTGGAGCCGTTCGAGCTGCCCGACGATCCGATCAAGACGGTCGTGTTCCTCAACCTGGGGATGACCAGCATGAACCTCCCGCTCGATGTGGACGTCTACGACACCGTGGGCCTGGCCTCACCGCTGGCAGCGCACACCGACCGCATGGAGGACGGGCGGATCGGCCACGACAAGTTCCTGCCGTACGACTGGGTGCTCGCGCGCACCGGGGTGGTCGAGGACCCGGTCAACTTCCCGCGGTGGATCGACGTGAACTGGGTGAACCAGGCCGAGGTGGCACTCCAGTGCCCGGCGACGCAGGCGCTGATCGAGTCGTACTCGGGCCCGTTGACGCTGGAGAGGCGCTGGTCGAACCTGGTGAATGCATTCTCATTCGCCGAGTACCGGATCAACAGAATCCCTGCGTACGAGGTGCAGAGGTGCGGGTTGCCCACGCCTGAGAAAGTGGAGAAGTACCAGGGCACTCGGTAGGGTGGCGCCTACTGTTATCTCGAATCGGTAACAGTCGGGGGTCAATTCGACCGCTGACCTGTAACACCTGTCCCAGAATGCGCGACAGTAACGATGTCGCAGTTCCGGTCCTCCCCTGGTGGGGCCGGTCCGATGGACGTCACCGATGCCCCGGAAACCCTGGGGGCACCAGGAACGAACAAAGGAACCCACGAATGTCCCAGACCACCCTCCGGCGCAAGTTCGCCGCCGGGCTCACCGCCCTGGCGACGGCTGCAGGCCTCGTCGTCGGCGCCCCGGCCCTCGTCGGCGCCCAGGCCACCGAGCAGGGCTCGTCGGCCAGCCTCGGCTCCGCCGGATCAGCAGGATCGGCCGGATCGGGCGACGCGCCGAACACCGCCCCCGCGTTCCAGCCGGCCGCCGGCAACGAGAACCCGGTCGGTTTCCGGAACTGGCTGCGCCCCGGGTGCAGCTGGGACCCGGTCGCCTCGTGGGTCCAGCTGTGCGACGTCTGGTCGCCGGCGATGAACCGCCACATCAAGGTCCAGGTCCAGCCCGCCCGCTTCGGCGGCAACGCCGGCCTGTACCTCCTCGACGGCCTGCGCGCGCGGGACGACTGGAACGCCTGGACGCGTGACGCACAGGCGCAGCGCATCTTCCTCCAGGACAACATCACCCTGGTCATGCCGGTCGGCGGCCAGGTCTCCTTCTACACCGACTGGGATCGGCCCATCAACCTGGGCGGCAACCTGGTCGAGTACAAGTACGAGACCTTCCTGACCCGCGAGCTGCCCGGCTACCTGCAGCAGCACTTCGGTGTGCGCACGGACAACAACGCCATCGCCGGACTGTCCATGGGCGGGTCCGCTGCCGCGACTCTCGCCGCCAGGCACCGCAACCAGTTCAAGCAGGTCTCGGTGTTCTCCGGCTACATGAACCCCACCGCACCGGGCATGTACACCATGATCCCGCTGGCGATGTTCGACCAGTGCAAGTGCGACCCGTTCGCCATGTGGGGCCTGCCGGGCTCCCCGCGCTGGGGCCAGAACGACCCGCTGCTCAACGCGGACAAGCTGCGCGACATCCCGATGTACATCACCGCGGGTTCGGCCATCCCCGGCCGGTACGACCAGCCCTCCAGCCTGCAGGCCGTGTTCAACACCTTCAACGGCATCATCCTCGAGGGCCTGTCGCGCGGTTCGACCATCGCGTTCCAGAACACCCTCAACGCGCGGCCCAACCAGGCCACGTTCGACTACCGCACCACCGGCATCCACGGGTGGGGCTACTGGAACGACGACCTGATCGCCGCTCGCTCGGCGCAGATCCTGCCCGTGATGAACGCCTTCGCATGGTGATCACGGTCGGTTAGCCGACGAATCGGGCTCCGCTCAGCGAGTCCTCACCCGTCACACCGGGGCCCCGTGCGTAGATTCTCGTGCGGGGCCCCGGTCGCTTGCGTGACCACCGGGTTCGACCGCGGGAGGGGAGCCCGCGGACGGACGACGGACCAGGGCCCCGGGCAGAAGCTGTCCGGGTCGCGCTCGCGGCCCGTTCACCGAGACGTTCGGCGACGACGCGGCAAGGAAGAGAACCTCACATGGCGACCCCCAGCGCACACGCGAGCCCCCGCACCCGGTGGGCGTCCCTCCTGGCGGCCCCACTCGTGGTGGGAATGGTGGGCTCCGGTCTCATCGTCCCTCCGGCTGCGGGCGCGCAGGAGACACCGGCTCAGGTGACTCCGACCCAGGAGACCCCGGCCCAGGAGGCTCCGTCACAGGGGACTCCGGCGCAGGGAACTCCGGCTCAGACCGGTCCCGGCCAGGAGAACCCGGCCCGGTCGACCCCCGAGAACCAGGTGGACTCACCGTCCCTGCGCGTGCCGACGACCCTCCCGACGGGAGTCCGTCTGGACAAGGTCGAGTGGAAAGCGGCCAACCGGGTGGCGCTGTGGGTGCAGTCCCCGGCCATGGAGCAGGCGATCCAGGTGCAGCTCATGCTCCCGGCCCGGTGGAACGCGGAGCCGGAGCGCACGTACCCGTCGCTGCTCCTGCTCGACGGGCTGCGGGCGCGGAACGACGCCAGCGGGTGGACCCTCGAGACCAAGATCTCCCAGTTCTTCGACGCCAAGGACGCGATCATCGTGCTCCCCGTCGGCGGCGAGTCGAGTTTCTACACCGACTGGGTCGCGGACGCCAACGGCTCGGCCTACCAGTGGGAGACGTTCCTCATGGAGGAGTTGCCGCCCCTGCTGGCACGCGACTGGCGGGTCAACGACAAGCACGGTGTGGCCGGC
>JBKBUP010000110.1:0-9017 GCA_046289795.1 Dietzia sp.
GCCTCTAGCCCGCCGATCCGCGCGGCCTCGGCCCATCGACGAGAGCGTTCCGAACACGTCCTGCGGGAAGGGGGTGTTCGGAACGCTCTCGCCGTTGAGGTGAGGGGGGGCTCAGGCCGGGAGAAGCGCCGAGAGCTCCTCGGCGGCCTCGTCCCCGTAGGCGGCGGCGAGTCGGCGGCGCGCGGCGGCCGGGTCGATGCTCCACTCCTGCGTGCCGGTGGTCTCCAGCACGTGGGTGGCGATGAGAGCGCCGAACTGCGCGGATCGCTCCAGCGTGAGGCCGTCGATCACGCCGGTGAGGAAGCCGGCGCGGAACGCGTCCCCGACGCCCGTGGGGTCGAGGAGGTTGTCCGAGGGCACGATGCCCACCTCGAGGGGCTCGGCGCCCTTCTCCACGATCACCACGCCCTTGCCACCCCGGGTGGTGATTCGGGTGCCGACCTTGGCGTCCAGCTCCTCGGCCGTCCACCCGGTCTTGTTCAGCAGCAGTTCGTACTCGTACTCGTTGGTGAACAGGTACCGCGCGCCGTCGACCAGTGCCCCGGCCGCCTCGCCGTCGAGGAACGCCAGCTGCTGGGAGGGGTCGGCCGCGAAGTCCAGTCCGAGCTCGCGGCACTCCGCCGTGTAGGAGTTCATCGCGGTCGGGTCGTTGGCACCGATGAGCACGATCTCGGGCCGACCGACGCGGTCGACCAGACGGGCCAGCGAGATGGTGGCCGCCTCCCCCATCGCTCCCGGGTAGAAGGACGCGAGCTGGGCCATGTCCGAGTCTGTGGTACACACGAACCGCGCGGTGTGCAGGGCGGAGCTGATGTGGACGGCCGAGGTGTCGACGCCGTGCCTCTCCAGCCAGTCGCGGTACTCGGCGAAGTCCTCGCCTGCCGCGCCGACCAGGTGGGGCCGGCGGCCGAGCACGCCGAGCGCGAACGCGATGTTCCCCCCGACCCCGCCGCGGCGGATCTGGAGCGAGTCCACCAGGAAGCTCAGCGACACGTGGGCGAGCTGGTCCGGCAGGAGCTGCTCGGAGAACCGACCCGAGAAGGTCATGAGGTGGTCGGTGGCGATGGAACCTGTGATCACTACGGGCATGACCCAGACAGTAGACGACCCGGGCCGACCAGCGATCGGCCCGGGTCGTCAGTGCGACCGCGAGGTCAGTTGAACGAGTCTCCGCAGGCGCACGAGCCGGTGGCCTGGGGGTTGTCGATGGTGAACCCCTGCTTCTCGATGGTGTCGACGAAGTCGATCGACGCACCGGTCAGGTAGGGCACGCTCATCCGGTCGACGGCGAGCTTGATGCCGCCGAAGTCGTCCACCACGTCGCCGTCGAGCGAGCGGTCGTCGAAGAAGAGCTGGTACCGCAGTCCGGCGCAGCCGCCGGGCTGGACGGCGATGCGCAGCGAGAGGTCGTCGCGACCCTCCTGGTCGAGGAGGGCCTTGGCCTTCGAGGCGGCGGCGTCGGTGAGCAGTACACCGGTGGCGGTGTTCTCCGCAGTGGTCATGTCGGTTCTCCTTGCGATCCGAGAAGGTCTTCGATGGCGTCCTTCGGTGGCGTCCTGAGTCGTGCAACGCCCACCGGGGAGCTCTCTATTCCCCGGACGTCCCTTCGTCGGACACGATACGCCCGCAGCGACGTACGGGTGAATATCCGTCGTGGGGGTCGATCGCCTAGCCTGGGTACGTGAAGTTGCGTGCATTCGGCTCCAGTAAGAACGAACCCGTCAAGGGCTCCGCAGGTACCGACACCGGGCCGGAGTCCTCCCCGGGCACGGTCCCGGGGTCGACAGGAGACGCCCGCCGACCCGCGGGCAAGGGCAAGCCCACCCCCAGGCGGCGGGATCAGGAGCGTGCCCGGGGCCTGCGGACGGGACCCGTCACCGCTCCTGTCACCCGCAAGGAGGCCAAGGAGCGCAAGAAGGCCGCCGAGGCCAGCATGACCAAGGACGAGCGCAAGGCCGCTCGGGCCGAGCAGCGCAGCGCCCGTGAGGAGCGCCGCCAGCTCATGATGCAGGGCGACGACCGCTACGTGCTCTCGCGAGACCGCGGCGAGGTCCGCCGATTCGCCCGCGACTGGGTGGACACCCACCGGCGCCTGATCAACTTCTTCATGCCGCTCGCGCTGTTCGTGATCGTGTTCCAGCTCATCCCCAACCCGGAGCTGATGTTCTACAGCCAGAACCTGTTCCTCTTCCTGATCGTCGTGGTCGTGGTGGACGGCATCCTCCTCGGGCGCAAGGTCAACAGTGTCGTCCGCGAGCGTTTCCCGGACACCGAGGACACCGGGTTCGGCATGGGTTGGTACGCGGTGATGCGGGCGACACAGCCGCGGATGCTCCGCACCCCGCGCCCCCGGGTGCGCCCGGGCGACTCCATCTGACCTGATCGACATCCGACCTGATCGACGATCCACGGAAGGCCTCTGACCCATGCGCCTGCTCGTCCTCGGCGGCACCCGCTCGGGCAAGTCCGCACACGCCGAGTCGGTGGCCGCGGCCACCGGTACGGACGTGGTGTACGTGGCCACCGCGCGACGGGATCCCGACGACGACGAGATGGCCGGCCGGATCGCCGCGCACCGGGACCGCAGGCCCGCAGAGTGGTCCACCGAGGAGACCGATGAGATCACCCGGGTGCTGGCCGAGCATCCGGACGACACGGTTCTCGTGGACGATCTCGGGGGTTGGCTCACCCACCGGATGGACTCCACTCTCGGGTGGACGGACGGCGGGGAGGTCGTGGCCGACGAGGTCGACGCGCTCGTCTCGGCGGTCGCCGCTCACCCCGGTTCGCTGGTCCTGGTCTCGCCCGAGGTCGGCCTGGGGGTCGTTCCCGACACCCTCTCCGGGCGGCTCTTCTCGGATCTGATCGGTTCGCTCAACCGGCGACTGGCCGAGGTGTGCGACTCGGCCGTCCTCGTCGTCGCGGGTCGGGTCCTCCCCCTCTCCGACCCCGGCGTCCCCACCGCGGCGGGCCACTCCGCCGGTGAACCCACCGCACCGGCGTCGCCCCGCCCCACGGCCTCCGCACCCGCGCCCGGTGTGGCCGCCGCGCCCGCCGCGCCCGCCGCGCCCGCCGCGGAGTCGCGGAGTCCTCAGGCGACCGGGCCAGAGACCTCACCGGACACCGAGCGGGAGATCGAGCCTCCGCCGCACGATTTCCCCGGTCTGGCCGACATCGTGCACTACAGCGACCCCGTGGCGTTCCCCCCGGTCCACCCGCCGTCGCACACCGTCGCCGACGAGGCGCGCGCCCGGCAGCTCGTGCTGACCAAACCGTCGGGCTCGCTCGGTCGGCTCGAGGAGCTCGGCGTGTGGATCTCGTCATGCCAGGGGACGTGCCCGCCACGCCCGCTCGAACGAGCCAGGGTCGTGGTGTTCGCCGGCGACCACGGTGTCGCCGAGAACGGGGTCTCCGCCTACCCGCGCGAGGTCACCCTGCAGATGGCCGACAACATCGTGGGCGGCGGCGCGGCCGTGTCCGTGCTTGCCCGTGCCGCGCGGGCGACCGTCCGCGTAGCCGACGTGTCGATGGCCGCGGAGCGACCCGGCGGTCTGGACGACCACAAGATCCGTCGCTCCAGCGGTTCGATCGACCGCGAGGACGCGTTGAGTCCCGACGAGGTCCGGGCGGCGGTCGCGGCCGGCCGCAGGATCGCCGATGAGGAGGTCGACTCGGGTGCGGACCTGCTCATCGCGGGCGACCTCGGGATCGGCAACACCACCCCCGCGACGGTTATCACCTGTCTCGTCACCGGCCGGGAGCCGGTCGAGCTGGTCGGGCGCGGCACCGGGGTCGACGACGACGGGTGGATGCGCAAGACCGCCGCGATCCGGGACGCGATGTTCCGGGCCTCCGGCGACCTCCGGGACCCCGTGGCGATGCTGCGCAGGGTCGCGGGCGCCGACCTCGCCGCGATGGCCGGATTCCTCGCGCAGGCGGCGGTCCGGAAGACCCCCTGCATCCTCGACGGCGCGGTGGTCACGGCCGCGGCGCTGCTCGCGGAGTCCCTGGCACCCGGGGCACGCCAGTGGTGGGTCGCCGGTCACCGGAGCGCCGAACCCGCCCATTCCGCGGCTCTCACCTATCTGTCGCTCGAGCCGATCCTCGAGCACTCCATGCGCCTCGGAGAGGGCAGCGGCGCGGTCGCCGCGCTGCCCACCGTCCACGCCGCGATCGCGATCCTCACGGAGATGGCGACCTTCGCCGACGCCGGGGTCAGCGGCAAGGCCTGACGTCGGGTGTTCGACGCGGTCCGCCTGTCACTGTCCTGGATGACGGTTCTGCCCGTGGGTGGGCGGGGCGTCCCGAGCCCGTCCGAGGCCGGCCGGGCGATGACGGCGATGCCGGTCGTGGGCCTCGTCTGCGGGGTCGTCGCCACCTCGGCCGCCCACGGGGCCCACGCGCTCGGGGCCGGGACCGTCATCTCCGGCCTGGTGGGGATCGCGGCGGTACTGGCGCTGACCCGCGCGATGCACGTGGACGCGCTGGCCGACACCGCTGACGGCCTGGGTTCCTACGCCGGTCCCGAGCGGGCGCTGGAGATCATGCGTTCCGGGTCGGTGGGGCCGATGGGCGCTGCGGTCCTGGTCCTGGTCCTCCTCGCCGAGGTCGCCGCCCTCGGGGCCCTGGTCGGGTCGGGGGCGTGGCTCGCGCCGATCGCCGCCTTCGTGCTCTCGCGGTGTCTGCCGGTGGTCCAGCTCCGCCGGGGTGTACCGGCGGCGTCCGCCACCGGTTTCGGCGCGATGGTCGCCGGGTCCCAGTCCCGGGTCGCCGTGGTGGCTGTCGGTCTGATCTGTGCTGCGGCGGGCGCGGGCCTGGCCGGGTCCGGATGGACGGGGGCATGGTGGACGGCGATATGGTGGGCGCCGGCCGTCGGGGCAGCGGTCGGTCTGGCCCTCTACGCGGCCGCGGCGGGCTTCGCGCGGCACGCCGTCCGCCGCCTCGGTGGCGTCAACGGGGACGTCCTGGGGGCGGGGATCGAGGCGGGCACGGCCGCCGCGCTCGTCGCGGCTGTCATCCTGGCCTGACCTGCAGCCGGCCCCTCACCGAGAAGAGCGTTCCGCACATCCTCTTCTCGAGGAACCTGTGCGGAACGCTCTCGTCGACGGGATCGGGGCGGGGCCCGCTCAGACCAGCGTGGTCATCCACCCGAACGTGTCCTCCACGGACCCGCGCTGGATCCCGGTGAGGGTCTCACGCAGACGCATGGTGATCTCGCCGGGACCGCCGTCGCCGACGGTGTAGCCGCCCTCGCTGTGCCGGACCGAGCCGACCGGGGTGATCACGGCGGCGGTGCCGCACGCGAACACCTCGGTGATCTCACCGGAGGCCACCCCGGCCTCCCACTCCTCGACCGAGACCTTCCGCTCCGTCACGGGGTAGCCGAGGTGACGTGCCAGCTGCAGGAGGCTGTCGCGGGTCACACCGGGCAGGAGTGAACCGGACAGTTCCGGGGTGACGATCTCCGCCGAGTCGCCGGTGCCGAGGATGAAGAACAGGTTCATCCCGCCCATCTCCTCGACGTACTTGCGCTCGATGGCGTCGAGCCAGACCACCTGGTCGCAGCCCTCCGCGGTGGCCTGCTCCTGGGCGCGGAGCGAGGCCGCGTAGTTCCCACCGAACTTGGCCGCGCCGGTTCCGCCGGGGCTGGCCCGCACGTATTCCGTGCTCAGCCACACGCTCACGGGTGCCACGCCCCGGGAGAAGTAGGCGCCGGCGGGAGAGGCGATCACCGAGTAGAGGTACTCGTCGGCCGGTCGCACCCCCAGTCCGGTCTCGGTCGCGATCATGAACGGGCGCAGGTAGAGGGCCTCCTCCCCGCCGGCGGCGGGCACCCAGTCCCGGTCTATCGCGACGATCTGCCGGAGGGACTCCATGAACAGTTCCTCCGGCAGTTGCGGCATGGCCAGCCGCTCGGCGGACCGGTTGAAGCGCGCCGCGTTCTGCTCGGGGCGGAAGGAGGCGATGGAGTCGTCGGCCTGCCGGTAGGCCTTGAGTCCCTCGAAGATCGTCTGGGCGTAGTGCAGCACCACGGCGGAGGGGTCGATCGACAGCGGGGCGTATGCCTCGACCGTCGGGGTACCCCAGGCGCCGCCGGCGTACGGCAGGGTGACCATGTGGTCGGTGAAGTGCTTGCCGAATCCGGGAGCGGCGAGGATGGTCTCGCGCTCGGCGGCCGACTTCGGCGAGGCCGAGGGGCGGATGTCGAACTGGGACATGGCGTCTCGTTCCTTGAGAAGGGGCGGGCTAGCGGGTGCGGATCTCCACGAGCGGGGGTACCGCGAGGCGGCACGGCACCTCTCGCCCCCGTACGTCGACCACGACCTCGTCGCCCTTCTTCACGCCCGCCTCCAGCTCGATGAACGCCAGGGCGATCCCGGTCTTGAGGGTGGGAGAGAAGGTCCCGGAACTGGTCACGCCCACCTGACGTCCACCGGCGCGGACGGACTGCCCGGCGCGCAGGACGCCCCGGCCGGTGACCTCCAGCGCGTACATCCGGCGGGCCGGCCCGGCCTCCTTCTGGCGCAGCAGCTCCTCGCGGCCCCAGAAGGTCGGCTTGTCCCAGCCGATAGCCCAGGCGCAGCGGGCCTCGAGTGGGCTCAGGTCGATGGAGAGTTCGTTGCCGTGCAGCGGGTACCCGGCTTCGGTGCGCAGTGAATCCCGGGCCCCGAGCCCGCACAGCGCGCCGTCCCGGGAGAGCACCTGCTCGGCCAGTGCGTCC
Source organism: Dietzia sp. (assembly GCA_046289795.1). Taxonomy (GTDB): domain Bacteria; phylum Actinomycetota; class Actinomycetes; order Mycobacteriales; family Mycobacteriaceae; genus Dietzia. Next base: position 6,722 of record JBKBUP010000110.1, read on the forward strand.
CAGAGGGGGCCGGCCTGGTCCCATTCGGGGAGCACCTCGAAGCCGTACTCGCCCGTGTACCCGGTTCGACAGATGCGCACGGGACCGCCACCCCAGTCGGCGTCCACGTAGGCCATGTAGTCCAGGTCGGTGGGCAGTCCCAGCGCGGTGAGCACCTCCCCGGCGAGCGGGCCCTGGACGGCGATCACGGCACGCGAGCGGTGCTCGTCGGTCACGGTCACCTCGGGTGCGCGCTCGGCGGCGGCGATCTGCAGCCGCCTGACCACCTCGGCGGTGTTGGCCGCGTTGGGGATGAGGAAGATCTCCTCGTCGGACACCCGGTAGGCGATGAGGTCGTCGACCACTCCCCCGGAGTCGTCGCAGCAGAGGGTGTACTGCGCGCTGCCCGCGGAGATCCGGTCGAGGTCGTTGGTGAGGCACGAGTTGACGAACCCGGCGGCGCCCGGGCCGGCCACGAGCGCCTTGCCCAGGTGACTGACGTCGAACAACCCGACGGTCGTGCGGGTGGCGTTGTGTTCGGCGACGGTGCCCGAGTACTGCACTGGCATCGACCAGCCACCGAAGGGGGCGAACGTGGCGCCGGCCCGCACGTGACGGGAGTGCAGCGGCCCCTCGCCTGGGTCCCCGGTGTCTGTCATGTCGGCCACTCCTCGCGCTCTCCCGTACGGATGTGCCCATACGTTAGTCGATAGACTGTGGCGACTATGGCGCCCTCGCCGTGGCGGTCCGCCAAGCGCGCATCGGGCGTCCACCGTCCCCAGTGACCAACAGCCGATCCCAGGAGCGCTCCATGCCGACCGCGCAGTCGATCCTCTCCCATTCGCCCGACCTCGCCCCTCTCGAAGCGGTCACGACAGCCGTCGAGTCCGATGTGGTGGTGATCGGTATCGCCGCGGACGCCGACGGGGGGGACGGTGCAGCCCCGGTCGTCGTCGCCCACGGCCTCTCCGACGCCGTCGCGGCCGCAATCGCCTCGGCGGCCCGCTCCGTGGACGCCTCCACCAAGGTGGGGTCGACCACCCGGCTCCCCGCTCCCGAGGGCGTCCCCGGCGACTCGGTGGTCCTGGTGGGGCTCGGATCCTCCGGCGACGAGCTCTCCGACGAGACGATCCGCAGGGCCGCCGGGGCCGCCGCGCGTTCCTGCCGCGGGCGCGGTACGGCGCTGGTACTGCTCGACCGTGATCGGGCCGAGGCCGTCGCGCTCGGCGCCGGGCTCGGATCGTTCCGGCCGGCCAAGGTCACCGCCGGGAAGGGCGACGACGACAAGGCCCCGGACTCTCTCCGGATCCTGGTACCCGAGGGGTCCACCGACGCCGTCACCCGCGCCGCCGCGATCGCCGAGTGCGTCGGGCTGGCCCGCGATCTGGTCAACACCCCGCCCAACCTGCTCTTCCCCGGCTCCTTCGCCGACCGCGCCGCCGAGCTCGGCACGGCGGCGGGTCTCGAGGTGGAGGTCCTGGACGAGTCCGCGCTCGCCGAGGGCGGGTACGGCGGGATCCTCGCCGTGGGCCAGGGCTCCTCCCGGCCTCCCCGTCTCGTCCGGCTCACCCACCGCGGTGCGGAGGGTCGGCCCCCCGTCGCGCTGGTCGGCAAGGGCATCACCTTCGACACCGGCGGCATCTCCATCAAGCCGGCCGCGGGCATGGAACAGATGACCATGGACATGGGCGGGGCGGCCGCAGTCGTCGCGACCGTGATCCTGGCAGCCCGCCTGGGGCTCGACCTCACGGTGGTGGCCACCGTGCCGATGGCCGAGAACATGCCGTCGTCCACCGCCTACCGGCCCGGCGACGTGCTCACCATGTACGGCGGTACGACGGTCGAGGTGAAGAACACCGACGCCGAGGGCCGGCTCATCCTCGCCGACGCCATCGTCAGGGCCTGCGAGGATTCGCCCTCCCACCTCATCGACACCGCCACTCTCACCGGCGCGCAGATGGTGGCGCTGGGCAAGAAGTCCCCCGGGGTCATGGGCACCGAGGACTTCCGCGACCGGGTGGCCGAATTGAGTCGCGGGGTCGGCGAGGGCGGCTGGCCCATGCCGCTCCCCGAGGAGCTGCGCGACGGCCTGGACTCGGAGGTCGCGGACCTGACCCACGTGACCCCGCACCGCTGGGGCGGCATGCTCTCCGCCGGCCTGTTCCTCAAGGAGTTCGTCGACGAGGGCGTCGAGTGGGTCCACATCGACGTGGCCGGCCCGGCCTACAACGACGGTGGGCCGGAGGGCTACCTGCCGAAGGGCGGGACGGGCGTGCCCGTGCGGACGATGCTCGCGGTCCTGGAGGACATCGCCTCT
>JBKBUP010000111.1:0-9006 GCA_046289795.1 Dietzia sp.
GATCAAGGCCGCCCAGGGCCCGGAGATCGAGCAGATGAACGAGTGGCTCGAGGAGTGGGGCGAGCCCGGGATGGGCCACGGCGGCCCCGGAACGGGTGACCATATGGGCGACCACATGGGCGATCACATGGGCGACGCCGGCGAGATGCGCATGATGGACGGCATGCTCTCGCCGGAGGAGATGCAGGAGCTGTCCGACGCCGAGGGCACCGACGCCGCGCGGTTGTTCCTGGAGCAGATGATCGTCCACCACGAGGGCGCGATCGACATGGCCGAGGACCAGGTCGAGAGCGGCACCCACCCGCAGGCGGTCGAGTTGGCCCAGACCATCATCGACACCCAGCAGCGGGAGATCGACGAGATGCGTGAGATGATCGCCGCACTGTGACTGTGGTGGGAGCTGTGACTGTGGTGAGAGCTGTGACTGTGACGAGCCGTGTTCCCCGCCCGGCCGCGCGCCGGAACCTGATCCTCTCGACGATGGTCGCGGGCGCGCTGGCGCTGACCGCCTGTACATCTGCAGAGCCGGAATCGGACTCGGCGCCCGAGCCGGCCGCGGCCACGCTCGTCGAGCAGCACGACCTGGAGGGGCTGGACGCCCGCCAGGTGATCGAGCGACTCGACACGATGCCCGTGGCCGAGCGACCCGACGACCTGTGGGCCTCGGTCGAGCCGGACCAGCTGGTGTTGAGCGACCCCACCGGCGGTCTCGAGGAGATGGCGCTGCCGATGCCGGCCGACGAGTTCTACCTCTCCGTGGCCCCGTACCGGACCTTCACCCACGACTGCTTCTTCCACAGCCTCACCACGTGCCTGGGCGAGTTGGGCGGCGAGACCGTGCAGGTGACCGTGACGGACGGGGCGACCGGCCAGACCGTTCTCGACGAGTCCCGCACGACCTACGACAACGGCTTCGTGGGCCTGTGGCTCCCGCGCGACCTCACCGGCACCCTGACGATCGAGCACGAGGGCGACTCGACGACCTCGCCCGTCTCCACCGGCGACGACGACCTGACCTGCCTGACCACGATGCAGGTGGCCTGACCGCCGCACTCGGCACCACGGATGAACCACCGGCGCACCCTCGAGCGGCCGCTGGCACGTCAACTTGGAATCAGCTGAAAGCGACCCGTGCGTTCCCCACCGCACGCACGGGAACCCCTTCGGCGCGGCCGCCGGGTCCGGTTCCCCACCAGCTCAGACTCGCGCTCCCCGACCAAGTGTGGCCACGTAACATCCCTGAAATAATTCAGGAGGTCTTAACATGCGTGAGCAAGGGCACTCAGCGATCATCCGATCCACGCCCACGGCCGAAGGATATCCATGCGTAAGTCTGTGTTGGGCGCGCTGAGCGCCGCCATGATCGTTGCTCTCCCCGCGGCCGGTGCCGCCTCGGCCCAGGCCGACGACGATCAGGAGCTGAACTTCACCGTCACGGCCGCCCAGAACGGTGGGCTCTCGGTGAACACCGGCGGCCCGGTGAGCACCCTGGGACTGGCGTCGGACGGCGGGACGGCCTCGGGCACCCTGACCGTGTTCAGCATCACCGACTCGCGCGGTTCCACCAACGGCTGGAATGCATACCTCGGGCTCACCGACTTCGTCCACACCCAGGATGCCACCGCGATCATCCCGGCCACCAAGGCGACGTATCGGCCCCCTTCCTCCGCCGCCGGCCTGGTCTTCGGGGGCACGGCGAACCGGGTGGCCGCGGAGATCCCGCTGAAGAACGACGACACCCTCTTCATGACCCGCACCCAGCGGACGCTCGCGGCGCCGCTGGAGATCGCCACGGTCCCCAATATCAACGCGATGACCGTCGACCTCTCGGACGGAGTGGCGATCGGCCAGTACAAGGCGACGCTGACCCTGTCCGCTCTCTGAGGCCCACGCCCGCGACAAGTCGGGGACTAGCCACCCGTCCGGAAGAGCGCCCGTTCGAGGTCGCCCCACACCCAAGATTCGAGACCTGAGCACGATGAGTTCTCTGACACGGCTGTTGCTTGCCCTGTTGCTCTGCGTTCCGCTCGGCATGATCGTGATGCCCGACCAGGGGGCTCACGCCAATCCCCAGGGTGGAGCAGGCGAACCGTCGGGGTCCATCAGGATCTCGCTGCTGGACATACCCGCGGACCGGGTGGACGACCCTCGGGCGAACTCCTACATCGTCGACAACATCCCCCCGGGGGAGTCGATCGCGCGCCGTGTGCAGGTGACCAATGACACGGGCGCACCGGCGATCCTGGACGTCTACGCGGGACCGGCGGAGATCCTGGACGGGAACTTTGTTCCCAAGCCACGGGGGCAGACCAATCCGCTCACCTCGTGGGTGGGACTCAGTTCGGACGAGGTGGCGCTGGAGAACGGCCAGTCCGCCGAGGTGCTCGTGACCATCGACGTCCCCGACGACGCGCCCGAGGTCGAGCAGTACGGTGCGATCTGGGTGTCGACCAGGGCGGATGACTCCGATTCCGAGCAGCAGATCCAGCAGGTGTCGCGAGTCGGAGTGAGGCTCTACGTGTCGGTCGGTGAGGGCAACGGGCCTCCGTCGGACTTCGGGATCGACGGCCTGACCCCACAACGCGACGCCGAGGGGAACGCGGCCGTAGCGGTGCGGGTGGAGAACACCGGCGGGCGAGCCGTCGACGTCTCCGGCACCCTGACCCTCGGCGACGGGCCCGGGGGTCTGACCGCACAGGCGGTGTCTTCCAGCACGTTGACGGTCTCTCCCGGCGACGACGGCGAAGTCCTCTTTGTGATCCCGTCCAGCGTGGAGTTCCCGGCGGGACCATGGCAGGCCACCGCGGACCTCCAGAGTGGATGGTCGCAGCACTCCTTCAGCTCGGAGATCACCTTCCCCGACCAGGGCATCGGCGAGGCGAACAACGGCGGTTGGCCTCTCGCGGTGTGGGGTGCACTGGCGGCGGGCCTTCTCGCGGCGATCCTGCTGGCGACTCTCCTCCTCCGCCGACGCTCCCCGGAGAACCGCGCGCAGTCCCTCGAGACGCAGTGACGGGCGCGCGAGTGCCCGTGCGGCATCGTCCTTCTGCTGCGGTGTCTCTCGCGGTAGCTGCCGTTGTCGTCGTCGGTACAGGTGTCACGGCCACCGCCGCTCCGGCGGACACCACCACCCTCTCCTTCGAGGTCGTCGGCGCGACGAGCGGAGACCTGCACATCGCGGTCGCTCCGGACGGGGGACTCGTCTTCCCCTCCGGTGGAGGCACCGCTGACGCGGTGCTGGCGGACACCGCGGTCATCGACAGCAGGGGTGGCGGGACCCGCGAATGGACCGCGTCGGTCGCCACCACCGGATTCGGCGACGCGATGACCCTCTCGTACAAGGTGGTCTCCCCCACCGACCCCGGCACCGGTTCGTTGACCAACCGGATGCCGGACTGGACGGTGATGGGAAGCCCTCGGGACGCCCTCGCGGTGAGTGCGATCAGCCAGCCCTCCGCCACGTGGAGTTGGACGCCACACCTCAGGCTGGACGTCCCGGTCCGTGGCATCGGGTCGGTCGGTCCGACCTCCCCGACAATCCGCGGTGCGCTGATCACGTCAGCATTGTGAGGAATCGACGATGAGGACCACCATCACCTTCCGCACGGCAGTCATGCCTCTGCTCGTCTTGTTTCTCGCCGCCGTGCTGCCCTCCCCCGCACTCGCGCAGCCGGGGACGCCACCCGGTGGGAGCCCGGGGACGATCGCGATAGGCCTCGGAGACATCCCCTCGGATCTGCGGGACGATCCGAGGGCGCAGCGGTACATCGTGGACCACCTGCGGGCGGGCGCCACGACGACGCGTCGACTCGAAGTCAGCAACAACACTGACAACCAGCAGCGGATCGAGGTCTATGCCGGGCCGGCCGCGGTGCAGAACGGGAGCTTTCTCCCAGCGGTTCCCGGGTCCGCGAGTGTCTTGACCCGGTGGATCCGGGTGGACAGACCGGTCCTGGACCTCCAGCCCGGCGCGTCCGCCGAGGTCATCGCGACGATCTCTGCGCCGGCCGACGCCCCGGAATCCGAGCAGTACGGAGTGATCTGGGCATCGCACACCTCCGCCGTTGCAGGCGGGCCGTCCACGGGCTCGGTGGGGTCGGTGGGTTCGGCGGCAGGGTCGCTCGGCTCTGTCGGTTCGGCTGGCTCTGTCGGTTCGGCTGGCTCTGCCGGGTCCTCCTCTGGCAGTTCGGGCTCGCACGAGGCCGGAGTCGACCAGATCTCCCGCGTCGGTGTACGCGTCTACCTCTCCACCGGCGCGGGCGACGCCCCCGAGTCGGGCTTCGAGATCGTCGATCTCCGGCCGGTCTGGACCGCGCTCGGACTGGCCGCGTTCCTCGCCACCGTGTCCAACACGGGGAGTAGGGCGGTGGACGTGGCCGGAACGCTCGACCTCACCGACGGTCCCGGCGGACTGTCGACCCCTCGGATCGCCGCGGAACCCGTCACGATTGCTCCGGGTGACACCGCTGAGGTGCAGTTCCCCCTCGCGGACGACATGCCGATTCCCGCCGGTGGGTGGAAGGCGACCGTCGATCTGGCGAGCGGCACCGAGAAGCAGACCAGGACAGAGGACGTCATGCTCCCCGCGGCTGACGACGGGACCGATCCGGATGTACCGACCGGCGTCACCTCAGCGTCAGTTCTTCCCCTGGGGGCCAGCATGGCTCTCCTGGGCCTCGTGGCGCTACTCATCTGCTGGTTCCTCGTCTACAGACGCCGGGAGGGTGACAGTTCCTAGGGGTGGACCCTGACGCATCGGCCGGGCGCACTGCATGGGTCCCCTGATCTTCCCCGGATTTCCGAACTGCACGGTGTGACCAGTGCGCACTCGAGGCTAGGTTGGCCTCAGATCCACCCGAGTCGCCTCGCCCGCACCGTGAAATGAGACGCCATGAACGAGCAGTTCCCATCCCGGTCCGATGATTCTTCGGCCGCCGGCTGGGACCGCCTTCCGGCGACCACGAATCAGTTCGCCCGCGTGGAGCGGCTCCCCCCTGTGCACTTCCCGACCGAGCGTTTCCCCACCGAGCAGCTCCCCACCCGTCCGGCCGCCGGGCCCGTCGAACCGCTGGCACACGAGGGCGGCCTGCCCTACGGGGACTCGCCCGCTGCGCTGTACCGCCCGGACCAGGATTTCGTCCCCCAGCATCTGGCCGTGCCCTCGCCGTTCGTCAACGGTCCCTATGCTCCCGGCCCGTACTCCGCGGGCCTTTTCGCGCAGTGGCCCTATGCCCCCGGTCAGTATCAGCAGCCCTACCTGCCGCAGCCCTTCCTGCAGCACCAGTTTCCGATGCAACAGACCGTGTTCGTCACCAACGGCGGCGGCAAGCGGGTCAATCACGTGCTGCACCTGATCCTCACCATCCTGACCTTCGGCCTGTGGCTCCCGGTCTGGGCCGTCCTCGCGATCGCCAATTCCTAGGGATCACTCCCGCACCGACACTCCTCGACTCCCCATTTCGAACATCGCCCAAGGCGGTTATCATCGCCACATGGCGATCAATACCGAGGGTGCGAGCACGCCGTCGAACGGGCTCGGGGCCGAAGCAGGACTCGACGCCGCTGCCGCCCTGTTCCGCGGCCTGTCCGACGGCACCCGGCTGGCCATCGTCCGCCGCCTCGCCCACGGTGAGACCCGGGTGGCCGACCTGGTGGCGGAGCTCGGGCTGGCGCAGTCCACGGTGTCCGCCCATGTGGCGTGCCTGCGGGACTGCGGGCTCGTGGAGGGGCGGCCGCAGGGTCGGCAGGTGTTCTACTCGCTCACCCGTCCCGAGCTGATGGACCTGCTCTCCTCGGCCGAGACGCTCCTCGCCGCGACCGGGTCGGCGGTCGCGCTGTGCCCCAACTACGCCTCATGAGCGACGCGTGCGGCTGCGGCCACGACGAACCGCTGCCTCAGGACGACGAGGACCGCGGGCCCGGGACGCTGTGGCAGGTCACCGAGATCCGGGCCGCGGCCGTCGCCGGGATACTGCTGCTGGCGGGACTGATCCTCGGCTGGACGGCCGGCCCGCACGCGGGCGAGCTCGCACCGTACGAGCTCGCACCGTTCGAGCTCGCGCTGTACGTTCTCGCGCTGCTGGTGGCCGGCTACACCTTCGTCCCCTCGACCCTCGCCCGGCTGGCACGCGGCAAGATCGGCGTGGGCACACTCATGACCATCGCGGCCGTGGGTGCGGTGATCCTCGGGCAGCTCGAGGAGGCCGCCATGCTGGCGTTCCTCTTCGCGATCAGCGAGGGGCTCGAGGAGTACTCGGTCACCCGCACCCGCCGCGGCCTGCGCTCCCTGCTGTCGCTTGTGCCGTCGACCGCCACCGTCGTGCGCGGCGGGCGGGAGCAGAGCGTGGACCCGGACGACCTCCGTCTGGGCGAGGTGATGATCGTCAGACCGGGCGAGCGCATCGCCACCGACGGCATCATCCGTGCCGGCCGGACCGCCCTGGACAACTCGGCGATCACCGGCGAATCGGTCCCGGTCGAGGCCGGTCCGGGCGACGAGGTGTTCGCGGGGTCGATCAACGGCAGCGGCGCCCTGGAGGTCACGGTCACCGCGGAGGCGCGGGACAACTCGCTGGCCAGGATCGTGCGGATCGTCGAGGCCGAACAGTCCCGCAAGGGCGAGGCCCAGCGGATGGCCGACACCGTCGCCAGGCCGCTGGTTCCGGGGGTCCTCGTGGCGGCCGCGTTGATCGCCGCGGTGGGCAGCCTGCTCGGTGACCCTCAGGTGTGGATGCAACGCGCGCTCGTCGTGCTGGTAGCGGCCTCACCGTGCGCGCTCGCGATCTCCGTGCCCGTCACCGTGTACGCCGCCGTCGGTGCCGCCAGCCGCTTCGGTGTCCTGATCAAGGGCGGCGCCGCCCTGGAGGCCCTCGGCCGCATCCGCGGAATCGCCCTGGACAAGACCGGCACCCTGACCCGCAACCGGCCCGCGGTCGTCGAGGTGATGGCCGCAGACGGAGTCTCCGGCGACGAGGTCCTGGCCGTGGCGGCGGCGCTGGAGGCCCGCAGCGAACATCCGCTGGCGGCCGCGATCCTGGACGCGGCCGTCGACGACGTCTCGGTGGCCCGGGACGTCACCGCCGTCACCGGCGCCGGCCTGACCGGTCGTCTCGGCGGCACGGACGTCCGGTTGGGGCGGCCCGGGTGGATCGAGCCCGGGACCCTGGCATCGGACGTGGAACGGATGCAGCACGCCGGTTCGACCGCCGTACTGATCGAGCGCGGGGGCGTGGTGCTGGGGGCGATCGCGGTCCGCGACGAGCCGCGGCCCGAGGCCGCGGAGGTGGTCGCCGGGTTGCGGCGCGACGGCTACCGGGTGGCGATGCTCACCGGGGACAACCACCGCACCGCGCGTGCGCTGGCGGCCGAGGTGGGGATCGACGACGTGCACGCGGACCTGCGGCCGGAGGACAAGGCCCGCATCGTCGCCCGGCTGGGCGGGGAGAGGTCGACGGCGATGGTCGGCGACGGCGTCAACGACGCTCCCGCACTGGCGACCGCAGATCTTGGCATCGCGATGGGGGCGATGGGCAACGACGTCGCTATGGAGACGGCCGACGTCGCTCTCCTGGGCGAGGACCTGCAGCACCTGCCGCAGGCACTGCAGCACGCACGCCGCTCCCGGCGGATCATGCTGCAGAACATCGGGCTCTCGCTGGCGATCATCATCGTGCTGATGCCGTTGGCCCTGTTCGGGGTCCTGGGTCTGGCCGCGGTCGTGCTGGTGCACGAGCTGGCGGAGATCCTCGTGATCGCCAACGGTGTCCGCGCCGGACGGACGCGGCAGCTCACCTCGGCCTCACCCCCTGTCGAGCGACTGCACCCGCACCTCCAGCTCGGTGCCGTCCGGGACGGTGGCACCTAGCGCGTCCCGCAGGACCGACTGGATGTCCAGGACGCTCTGCCTGACCGGCCGTGAGGGGTCGAGGCACACCTCCACCGTGACCCTTCGCTCGGCGCGGTCGATGTGGAGGCCGAAGTGACTCGAGTCGGAACCGGCCCGCCTGATGCGGGCGTCGAGTGCCCTCAGGGTGGCGCCGATGCCGGGCTCGATGCCGTTGACCCCGGGGACCGCCACGACGAGGGCGATCAACTCGGCGGTGGTGAACGTGCTGGTGGACTCAGCTCTCATGGAGGTCCTCGATGTGGATGTCGACCACGAGGTCGGGTAGGTCGAGTTCACGGGCGAAGGCGTCACGTACCGCCTCGCGGGCGACGTCGGCCAGAACGGGCAGGACGGGCAGGCTCTGCGGGGTGGCCGCGACGGCGATCCGGCACGCGATGCGCTCGGGAGCCCCACGTGTCCCCCAGTCCGGGCTAGGGGCGTACTCGATGGAGGTCCGCAGACTCGCGACCCCCTCGGTCCCGTCGATGGCGTCACGGATCAGGGTGCGCACCGCGAGCTCGCTCAGCGAGTAGGGGCCGAGGTCGGTGGGCGGCATCTGCACCCTCGCGCCGTGGCGGGCGTCGGCCCGCACGGCCTCCGACAACGCCGATCGGGCGCGCCGGGACAGCTGCACGGAGTCGTCACCCCGCTCTTCGAGCTCGTCCCAGTCCCGGTGCAGCGAGCGGATCTGGTCGAGGTAGCGCCGGGTGACCTCCCTGTCGTCGGGCCCGCCGGGTCCGGTGGGTGCGTCCATGGTGCTCACCGCCATTCCTTCATGTGGTCGATTACGTGCGTCCGGGCGCGCGCGATTCGTCCTCGCGCGGTGGATTCGGTGATGTCGAGTGCGGTCGCGACCTCCCGGTAGGGCATTCCGTCGATCTCCCTCAGGGTCCAGCACGACCGCAGCTCGGGTTCCATGGTGCCCAACACCCGTGCGAGTGCCTGCATCTGCACGTTGACCTCCATCATGCGGGCCGGGTCCGATCTCGGCGCGGCATCGCGGTGGCCCAGGAGGACCTCGGGGGGCTGGGCGTCGGTGGCCCGCCGGGCGCGCTGGCGGGCCACGTCCAGGGCCAAGCGCGCGAGGATGTGGGTGAGCCGGCTGGGCCAGGCGGCGGGGT
>JBKBUP010000112.1:0-8891 GCA_046289795.1 Dietzia sp.
CGACACCCCGCAGTGGGAACAGTCGCAACAGCGCACGAGGGGGATGACCAAGGAGGACTGGCGCCGGGTCAAAGCCGACACGGATTCCCTGAACTCGGCCCTGGCCGCAGCCAAGCGGGCCGGGGTCGACCCCGCCTCGCCCGAGGCCGCGGAGCTGGTCGAACGGCATCGCGCGTCGATCTCGACGTTCTACGACTGCACGCGCCCGATGCAGGTGCTGCTGGCGCGCATGTACCGGCAGGACACACGCTTCAGCGAGACGTACGACTCGCTCGAGCCGGGTCTGACCGAGTGGATCGAAGCCGCTGTCGAGGCGGATGCCCGCGCCCACGGGATCGACCCCGACGCCGCCACCTGGGACTGACTCCACCCCGGGGACACGCTGCACTCTCGTACGGAACCGGCGGTGCCGTGCGCCCGGATCGGTCCGTTCCGGGCACTCGAGTCGACCCGCGGACCGGGGAGTGCGTGCGTACGCTGGACGCATGACCAGTAAATGGACCACCGCGGACATCCCCGACCAGACGGGCCGGACCTTCGTCATCACCGGTGCCAACGCCGGCCTCGGGCTCCAGTCCACCCTGGCGCTCACCGAGGCGGGGGCCCGGGTCCTCATGGCGTGCCGGGACACCTCCCGCGCCGAGGCCGCCCGGGCCGGTCTGCCCCACCCGGAACGAGCCGAGGTGGTGGAGCTGGATCTGGCCGACCTGGACTCGGTCCGCTCCGCCGGCGAGGTGCTGGCCGGTCACCGGCCGGACGTGTTGATCAACAACGCCGGGCTCATGAACATCCCGCAGTCGCGCACGGCGCAGGGCCACGAGATGCAGTTCGGGGTCAACGTGCTCGGCCACTTCGCGCTCACCGAGCAGCTCGCGCCGGTGCTCACCGACCGGGTGGTGTGGCTCGGGTCGATGATGCACAAGAGGGGCACCGTCGATCCGGACGATCTCGACTGGACCGCCCGCAAGTACTCGCCGATGCCCGTCTACGCCGCCTCCAAGCTGGCCTGCGTCATGCTCGCCTACGAGCAGCAGCGTCGACTCGAGGCGGCGGGGTCGCAGCTGAAGGCCGTGGCCGCCCACCCGGGATACTCGGCCACCAACCTCCAGTACCGCAGTGAGAGCCGGGTTCAGGACATCATGATGCGCGTGGCCGAGAAGGTCCCGTTCCTGGTCCAGCCGGCCGAGCGCGGCGCCCTGCCGCAGCTCTACGCCGCCACCGTGGACTCCGTCCCGGGCGGCGTGTACGTGGGTCCCGACGGCTTCGGCGAGCTCAGCGGCCACCCGAAGATCGTGGAGTCCACCCGTGCCTCACACGACCGCGAGGTCGCGGCGGCGCTGTGGGAGCGGTGCGCGGAGATGACCGCGAGGTGACGACGACGAGCTGAGCCCCTGCCCGCGGCCGGGCCGACGAGAACTCTTCGCGGCTCAGCCGCGGCGGCGGGAGCCGGCCAGCAGCAGGGTCCCCAGCAGCAGGCTCACCGTCGCCAGGCCCGCGATCGCGGTCGTCTCGACGCCGGTGGCGGCCAGGGTCGCGGGTGCGGCGTTCCGCTCCTGCGCGGCCTGGACCTGCGCGGCGGGCTCGACCGGGACGGTGGCGGCGGTCAGCGCGGGCATCCCGGCACCTGCCCCGGTCGGAATCACCCGCGCATCGCCGGTGGTCGCCGCGGGGGAGTCGCCGACCTCGTCGTCGTCCTGAACCGCGCCCTCGGACTCGGCCGCCGCTTCTGCTTCGGCTTCGGCTTCGGCTTCGGCCCTGATCCTGTCCTGGGCCTCGAAGGGGTTCTCGAGCGCGGATCGCTGAACCGCGTCGATGCTGCCGGCCAGTCCACCGGGGAGCTCGGTACCAGCAGCGTCCGCCGCGTCCTCGAGGAGCGCACCGCCCTGGGCCGAACCCACCACGACGTTGTTCCAGAAGACCAGTTCATCCGGGGTGAGGGTCCCGGCCTCCTGCCGGGCGGCCAGCACGTTGATGTAGGCACCGAAGGCCTGCAGGGCGAGCGCGCCGATGGCGTACTCGGAGATCCGGAGCGAACCGATACCGATGGTCCCCGATCCGATCGATCCGGTCGCGTTGGCGTAGACCGATCCGGGGAGACTGCCGGAGGACGCCACGGAGGCCGCCGCCGAACCGCCGGCCACCCCCAGCGCCTCCAGGGGAGCCACGGAGCCGATGACCTGTCCGACGGACAACGCGGTGTCGGGGATGATGCCGCTCCCCGTATCCCGCAGCATCTCGGACCCACCGCCGAAACCGGGTCCGCCGATCACGATCTCCTCGGGCAGGAGTCCGATGACGCTGTCGACGCTGCCGTTCCCGGTGTCCTCGGGAAGCGAACCGGAGGCGTCCTGGGCCTGCCCCACTGCCGGGGAGGCGACCGCGGCCAGCGCGGCTGCCACGACGGCGGCGCCGAATCGTCTGGTCCGGAGTCCGGAACCACGGTTCTGGGGCATCTGTGCTGGCCTCTCGTCACGAACAGGGCCCTGCCGGCCCACGCACGCAAAGCGTACTACTGAAGGGCCGAACTCAACCGGGCGACGTTGTCGACGTAGCGTCCCGGCCAGGGTCGGCGCTGCCAGGTCTCCAGGCCGAGGGGCGTGCTGTCCTCGAGGTAGGCGTCCACCACGTCGTTCATCTCGGCCACCGCCTCCCCGCCGAGGACCAGCAGACTGATCTCGAAGTTCAGGTTGAACGACCGCTGGTCCATGTTGCTCGAACCCACCACCCCGCCGAAGTCGTCGATCAGCAGCATCTTGGTGTGCAGCACCGCCGGGGAGCGGAACCTGTTGATCCGCACGCCGGCCTCGAGCAGCGCACGGAAATACGACCGCTGGGCATGGTGGACCATGAACTGATCGGCGTGTTCGGGTACGAACAGCTCCACGTCGACGCCCCGATAGGCCGCCGAGGTGACGGCGTGGAGGAGCGCCTCGTCCGGGACGAAGTACGGACTGACGATCCTGATCCGGTGCTCGGCCTGCCCGATGAGCTGGGTGAACATGCGGAGATTGGGTTGCGTGCGGTAACCGGGCCCCGACGGGACGAGCTGGAATGCGCTGACCGGGTCCCCGGCGGTGGGGTCGCCTCCCGTGCGGCCGGCCGCGACCGGCATGCCGCGGGAGAGCTCCTCGAGGGTGCCGATGACCTCACCGCACTCGGAGTACCAGTCCACGACGAACACCCCGTCCATCGCCTGGACGATCTCCCCCCGGACCTCCATCATGAGGTCCACCCACTCCCGGCCGAGCCGGGCGTTGCGGGGGCTGCCGTAGTGCCGGGCTATGAGGTTCTGCGAGCCGATGAACCCGTGATAGCCGTCGACGATGAGCATCTTGCGGTGGTTACGGAGGTCGGGCCGCCGGAACCTGCCGACGAACGGGTTGATCGGCAGCATGAGGTGCAGCTCGACCGGGGTGCGGCGCAGCTTACGACGGAGCAGCGCGAAGCCCCGGTACCGCAGGGAGCCGAGATGGTCGACGAGCACCCGGACCGCCACCCCCCGCTCGGCGGCCTCGACGGCTGCGGCGAAGAACTCGTCGGTCTCGTCGTCCCAGGACTGGGCGTAGAACTCGATGTGCACGTGGTCGCGGGCGGACCGCACCGCAGCCGTCATCGCGGAGAGCGATCCGGCGTAGTCCGAGTGCAGCGCCACGAACTCACCGGACATGCACGGAATCGCGGTGAGGTTGCGGTTCATCTCGAGGATGGTCCGCACTCCGGGCGCGACCCGCACCCTGTCCGGGACCGTGGGCAGCGTCTCCAGCGCCTCCTCGTAGAGCCTGTTGGCCTCGGCCTGGATGACGTGCCGTCGTCCGGTGATGTACGGGTTGCCCAGCAAGAGGAACAGCGGCACCCCGACGATGGGGATGAACAGGATCACCAGCAACCAGGCCTGGGAGGAGGCGGGTTGCCGGTTCTCCGGGACCATGCCCAGGGCGAGGATCTTGAGGGCGTACTCGGTGATGAGCAGGGCCGAGGTCACCCCGTCCGGGAACGGGAGGAAGGCCAGTCGATCGACAGCGGGGTTCATGTGGCCGATCGGGACAGGACGGCGCCCCGGGGTAGGGAGCGGGGGTCGACGAACCGGCCGTCCGTCATGGTCCAGCGCACCACCCCCGCCAGGGCCCGCTGGGCGTACACCGAGTCGGCGGAGCCGAGCTCACGGGCACCGGGGAGGACGACGAACGCCTCGTCGTCGGCGACGGCGGTGAAGTCGGCGCGGAGACCCGTCCTGATCTCACCCCGGTCCCCGAGCCCGACGATCGCGGCCGTCCGCCCGGACATCCAGCAGGCCACGTCGGAGAGATCGCAGCCCCGTCGGCGTGCTTCCGTCCACACCACCGAGAGACCGAGTCGGGCGGAGGCGATCGCGTCGATCGTGCCGTCGCGGAGGGCGTCCCAGAGGAGCTCGCGGGTGGCGGCGTCACGGATCGCGGGATCGAGGTCGGCGGCGGCCGCGCCCCCGTGGGTGACCTCCGAGACCAGGGCGAGCAGGTGTGGGTTGGTGGAGGCGGTCACGGACAGGCCCTCCGCCTTGGCGCCGCGGAGCAGGGGCAACTCCTCGGCGTCGGCGACGGCTCGCAGGTGCAGGCGACCGCCGGTCCGACGACAGACGTCCAGCAGTGCGGGGAGGTCCTCGACCCCGGCGTCCGCGGCGAAGAGACCGCCGCGGTCGGCGACCTCCTCCGCGGCCGCCACGAGTTGCGCGCTCTGCAGGGTGGGGGCTCCCGCCACACCCTTGCCCTCGGCCACCGCGGAGATCCCGAACACCCCGCGGTCCAGCAACGCGCCGAGCTGACCGAGGTTGCCGGGTACCGCGGCGCCCCACAGGCCCACGTCGACGAAGGACTCGCCGGTCACGCCCTCGTGCCAATGGTCGACCTGCTCGGGTCCGGTGGCCGACGGATCGCCGTTCGTCCCGTAGTCGACCACCGAGGTGATCCCGCCGAGGGCGGCCGACCGAGTGCCCACCGCCACGTCCTCCGTACTGACGTGCGGGTCGACGAGGCCCGGCATCAGCACGACGTCGTCCCCGAGATCGATCGTGTGGTCGCCCGCCAACCCGATGTCCCGCGCCTCGGACCCGGTACGAACGGAGGAGATCACGCCGCCGTCCACCGTCACGGCCGCCTGTTGGATACGACCGTCGACCACGGCGCGGCGGGCGTGGATCAAGAGTTCGTACCTGGCCACGGATCGGTCCTCCTACGTCTGGAGAGAGTGCGGTGACACCCTCCGGCGTCATTGTCCCCCACGGCCGCGGTCTCCCGGGGCCGGGTCGCCGGATAGCGTGGAGGGAAACCGAACGCAGACCAGGAGGGCCAGCCATGACCGACACCCCCACCGCATTCGTCCCCACCGCGGACCTCGTCGACGAGATCGGGGAGGACGTCCGGAGCTGCGACACCCAGTTCCGCGACCTCGGTGGCCGTACCGAGTTCTTCGGTCCGATCTCCACGGTCAAGTGCTTCCAGGACAACGCCCTGCTCAAGAGCGTCCTGGGCGAACCCGGCGAGGGTCGGGTCCTGGTGATCGACGGTGACGCCAGCGTGCACACGGCGCTCGTCGGCGACCTCATCGCGGAACTCGGTCGGTCCAACGGCTGGGCGGGCGTGGTGGTGCACGGCGCGATCCGCGACTCGGCTCTGGTCGGGGAGATGGACTTCGGCTGCAAAGCCCTGGGAACCAACCCCCGCAAGTCCAGCAAGACGGGTGCCGGCGAGCGCGATGTCACCGTGAGTTTCGGCGGGGTCGACTTCGTCCCCGGCGAGATGCTCTACGCGGATTCCGACGGGATCGTGGTGCGCTGAACCCGCGCGCGCCCCTGACCCCCGGGTGGCCGGGGGACCGCTGACGGGGTGGCCGGCGGCCGCCGCGCGGTCAACGGGTCAGGAGGCCCCTGCGAGGCTCCCGACCGAGCCCACGGACAACTCGCCGATCGAGGCCTCCGGCCCGTAGCTACCCAGCGACCCCGGCGCGTAGGACCCGGTCGAGTTGGGGACGTCGACGGAGAGAACGACGGACCCGGTGTTGATGATCGTCGTGAGCAGGTCCATCAGCGAGCCGGTGCCTAACGAGCCGTAACCCAGGCTGCCGAGTACGTCGATGGTCGCGGGATCGACCGACATGCAGCGAGTGCCGTTCAACGTCTGGATCCACACGCAGTACGGGGCCGTCGGCTCCGCCGGCGCCGCCGTCGCCGACCCGGCCCCGGTGAGCAGTGCGGCGGCCGTCAGAGCGGTCGACGCCGCGGCGAGCATGGTGGTGCGCATGTCAGGGAACCTCCGGGTAGGCACCCCACCCGGGCGTGGGGCAGTCCACACGAATTGTAACGGGTATCACACCTGAGTGGCCGAGTGCCCCGGACGGATCAGGCCTCGCGTCGGATCCAGCGCAGGAGCGGGCCGAGTGACACGCGGTCCGTGAGGTCCAGTCCGCCGAGTTCGAGCATCGACTCCTCCTCAGGGGTGAGGTCGGGCTTACGGCGCAGGGCCGCCAGCGCGGTCTTGATCCCCAGCCGCTGCCGGAACCCGAGTTGGTCAGGGGTCACCACCCCGCGCAGTTGGAACAGCTTGAGGTCGCGGAGCTGGTCGGCGGAGAACTCGCTCGACATCAGGTCGATCCGGGCGTCGTCGGTGACGGGAGTGGGACCCACCATGACCACGGCGACCCGGCGACCGGCCTCCACGAGCGCCTCCCAGTTGTCCTTGATGAACCCCGAACCACCGAGACCACCGCCCGCACGCATGCCCGTCACCAGGACGACCGTTCCCGCCACCACGAGCTCGGCGGGATCCACGGAGTCGTGGTGGGAGGTGCTGGTGTCGAACTCCTCCGCCAACCACCCGGCGTAGCGGCGGGCCCCCGGGTCGTCGTCGTGGAGCACCACCGGGGCCGGCACGGCGCCGGACGTCATCTCGTTCATTCCGGCCTCCCCTGCCCGCCACCGGCGACCACGCGGGCCGCGCGGTCCCCGAACGCCACCACGTCGCCGTCGACCAACCCACGGCCGCGACGCACGTCGACCTCGCCGTTGACGCTGACCGCACCCGCCGCGACCGCGTCTTTGGCCTCCGCCCCGGAATCGAGCAACGAGGCCAACTTGAGGAACTGCCCCAGTGTGAGCTTGCTGCTCAGGTCGCACTCGACGTCGTCTACTGGTGGACCGACCGGCGGTGTCACCCGCGCGGCCCGTCCCCGTCCTGCGATGTGGCGGCTCATACCGCCGAGCCTATCGACCGCACCGTCACGGGGCGGGATCAGAGGGTCGGGCCTGCTCCTCCGCGACCACCGCGCGACCACGCCGCGTGACCAGAGCCAGGCCCATCCCGCCGGCGACGAGAGCAGCGGCAGCCAACCCCAGCGCGACGGTCTGCACCCCCGAGATCCCCAGAGAGGTCGAGTCGGACCCGTCCACCGCGTCCGGCGAGTCCCCTCCCACCGGTAGCGGAGGGAGCTCGCTGAGCACGGGCAGATCGGTCACCTCGACCCGCGCGCCGGGTCCGGAACCTTGAGCGGACGCCGCGGGCCCGCCGATCATCACGATCGACAGGCACAGGGTGACGATCACGGCGACGATCACGGCACCGATCACGGCGGCAGGACGACGGCGGACCATGGTTGCCTTCCGTGACGGCGGCCGGGGCGGCCTGGAGAGTACTGCCCCTGATCTTAGGTTCTATTAAGGCCGAACGATACCCTGCCGGGCCTCCGAGCCGCCGCGCCCCGGCAGCCGCTGATCAGGACTCTGCTCCCCGAGCGGTCCCGCCCTCGCGCGGCCACCCGGTGAGGATAGATTTCAACCGTGCCACGCATGAGCAGAGGGAGACAGGACGGTTCGCCCCGTCGATCCGGTGCGAACCTCGTGCCCGGCGTGTTGACCCTGCTGCGCTATCGACGGGAGTGGCTGCGCGGCGACGTCCTGGCCGGCGTGACGGTCGCCGCCTATCTCATCCCGCAGGTGATGGCGTACGCCCAGATCGCGGGGCTCCCGCCGGTGACCGGACTCTGGGCGATCCTCGGGCCGTTGGCGGTCTACGCGGTACTCGGCTCGTCCCGTCAGCTCTCGGTGGGTCCGGAGTCGACGACCGCACTCATGACCGCGGCCGGTGTC
Source organism: Dietzia sp. (assembly GCA_046289795.1). GTDB lineage: Bacteria > Actinomycetota > Actinomycetes > Mycobacteriales > Mycobacteriaceae > Dietzia. The sequence continues at coordinate 8,114 of JBKBUP010000112.1, forward strand.
GCCGCGCTGGTCGGGGTGACGGGCACCGAGCGGTATGCCGAGGTCGCGGCGCTGATGGCGATCGCCGTGGGGATCCTGTGCGTCATCGGTTACCTGGGGCGTCTCGGATTCCTCGCGGACCTCCTGTCCCGCCCCGTCCTCGTGGGGTACATCACGGGGATCGCGGTCCTCATGGTGGTCAGTCAACTGGGCGCGACCACCCGCGTGGAGGTCGACGGCGACACGCTCGTGGCGCAGCTCATCTCCTTCGCCGGACGGCTCGGCCAGATCCACCTACCCACGCTCGTCCTCTCCGTCTCCTGTCTGGCCGCACTGTTCGCACTCCGGGCTATGTCGCACAGGGTGCCCGGCCCGCTCATCGTCATCGTCGCCGCGGCGCTCGCGGCGTGGGCCCTCGACCGGACCGGGATCGGCCTGCACGTGGTCGGAGACATGCCGCGCGGGCTGCCGACCCCCCGCATCCCGGGTATCGGGGACCTCGAGTTGCTCGCGCTGCTCCCGGTCGCCCTCGGCATCGCGCTCGTTGGCTATTCGGACAACATCCTCACCGCCCGCGCGTTCGCCTCCCGCAAGCGCGAGCACCTCGACCACAACCAGGAGTTCCTCGCCCTCGGGATGGCCAACATGTCCTCCGGATTCCTCCAGGGGTTCCCGGTGAGCTCCTCCGGGAGTCGCACGGTCCTCGGCGACGCCATGGGCAGCCGCACCCAGGTGTACTCCCTCGTCGCCCTGGCAGGCGTGGTGACGACGATGTTCTTCCTGGCCCCCGCGTTGGCCT
>JBKBUP010000113.1:0-8849 GCA_046289795.1 Dietzia sp.
GCTGTCGGCCCAGACCACCCAGGACACCTACGACCTCAAGAACGCGCGTGACGCCAATGTGGAGCTAGTCGAGCGGATGGAGGCCCTCCAGGCGTCCAACGAGCGAGCCCGGTCGGCAGAGGTCCTGGCGCAGCGCGCGGAGAAGCTCGGGATGGTCGGGGTCGCCAGCGCCCCGATCCTCACCAGGGGCTCGGACGGCGTGATCGAGGTGGTCGGCGAGCCCGAGGCCAAGCTCGGCGCGCCGGTCAAACCCCTGCAACCGGCTCCGGTAGCGTCCGAACCGTCGACGTCGCCTGACCGGGGCGGATTCGACGCACCGCCCGCGCAGGCGCCCCAGGACAGGACTCCGCGCGGGGTCGCCCCCGTCCCCTATCCGCCTCTCGCCGGCCGCCCGGCCCCGGTTGCGCCACCGGCCCCGATGGACGAACCCGTCGCCCCGGCTCCGGCCGAGGCCCCCGAACCCCCGGCCCCCGCACCCGCTCCGGGTGGCGACACCGCGACCCTCGCGCCGGTGCCCGGCCCGCTCTACTGACGAACCGACCTGCGAAAGGCCCCTCGATGACCGATCGACGCAACCCGGGGAAGGGACCCCGGGTCCCCTCGGGGGCCACTCGTGGCAGCCGGTCGGGTGACGGACGGCCGCCCAACCGCTCCGGCCGGGTTCTCACCTCCGCATCCACCGAACGGCGGTTCACCTGGATGCGCTCCGCCTTCGCGGTGATCATGGTGATCGCGTTGGTCAAGCTCCTGTGGGTGCAGACGATCGGCGGCACCGAGCTCGCGGCCCGGGCAGAGAGTCAACGACAGGTCCACCAGGTGCTACCCGCCACCCGTGGCGCCATCGTGGATGTGCACGGCGACCCGATCGCGTTCACCCGCGAAGCCCGTGACCTGTCCATCCAGCCACTGGTCGAGCAGCGCAACGCGGAGGCGCGCAGGGAACTCGACGGCACCAAACCCACCTGGGACCAGCTTGTCGACGAGATCGGTGACGAGTTCGAGTCGGTTCTCGGGGACGAGGTCGACCGCGACGAGATCGAGGCCAAGCTCACCTCCGAGGGCGGCTTCACCTATCTCGTCCGCAACGTCGACGTGACGCAGGCCAATGCGATCACCAGGAAGTTCCCGATGATCGGCGCGGAGCGCGTGGACATCCGCGAGTACCCGGGGGGAGCGCTCGCCGCCAACGTGGTGGGTGCCACGTCGAAGAGCGACGACGGCAAGCTCATCGGGCTCCAGGGCATCGAGGCGACCTTCAACGACGAACTCGACGGCGAGGACGGCCGCCAGACCTTCGACAGGGCCCAGGACGACACGGTCATCCCGGGGACACTGCGGAACGTCGCGGCGCCGCGCGACGGCGACACGATCCGGCTCACCCTCGACGCGGACCTGCAATGGCACGTCCAGAAGGCCATTCAGTCCGCCAAGGACAGCTCGGGGGCGCAGAACGCGTCGGCGGTCGTGCTGGACGCCCGCACCGGCGAGGTCCGCGCGATGGCGAACGACAACACCTTCAACCCCGCGGTGGGGATCGGCACCGAACTCGAGCGCGGGGCGGACCTCGGGAACCCGGCGATCACCTCGCCTTTCGAACCCGGATCGGTGCAGAAGATCATCACCGCCGCGGCGGCGATCGAGGACGGCCTGACCGAACCCGGGGAGGTCCACTCCGTGGACGGGAGTATCAGTATGGAGGGGGTGACCGTCTCCGACGCGTGGCAGCACGGGCCCACGCCGTACACGACCACCGGAATCTTCGGGAAGTCCTCCAACGTCGGGACCCTGATGCTGGCCCAGCGGGTCGGCAAGGAGCCGTACTCGGAGTACCTCGAGAAGTTCGGACTGGGGCAGCGCTCCGGCATCGAACTCGCCGGTGAATCCGACGGGCTGGTGCCCGATCTGCAGAACTGGCAGGGCGGTACCTTCGCCAACCTGCCCATCGGCCAGGGGTTGTCCATGACGACCCTGCAGATGGCGGGCATCTACCAGACGATCGCCAACGACGGTGTCCGGGTCCCGCCACGGATCGTCGCCGAACGGGTGGACCCGGACGGCCAGACCCACGCGGCCGACCGGCCGGAGGGCGAGCGGGTGGTGAGCGAGCAGACCGCCCGCACGGTCCGGGACATGTTCCGCTCCGTGGTCCAGTCCGGGCCGGGTGCGCAGGCGGGTACGGGCCCGCAGGCCGCGGTGGCCGGCTACCAGATCAGTGGAAAGACCGGCACGGCCCAGCAGATCGACCCGTCATGTGCCTGCTACTCCAACTCCCGGTACTGGATCACCTTCTCCGGGATCCTGCCCGCCGACGATCCGCGGTACGTGATCTCGATCATGCTCGACGCCCCCCAGCGCGGGACCCTCGGCGCGTCCGCCGCGCCGCTGTTCCACGACATCGCCTCCTGGCTGGTCAACCGGGACAACATCCCGCCGTCCGCCCCCGCACCGGACCTGATCCTGCAGGCGCAGTGACCCGCGACCGGCAAGGTAGCGTGTAGCGGGTTCACGGGAGGTCACGGACAACGAGAGGCGGGTCGAGGACAGGCGATGACGACAGCGGCACAGCTGGCGGACGCGGTGCGGGCCACCCTCCTCGGTGACAGGGCGGCAGCCCACACGGACCTGACCGGCGCCACCATCCGCGCACAGGACGCAGGGCCCGGCACACTCTTCGCGGCGCTTCCCGGCACCAGGATCCACGGTGCCTCGTTCAGTGCGACCGCCGTCGAGGCGGGTGCCTCGGCCGTGCTGACCGACGTCGAGGGACTCGAACTCATGGGACCCGCGGCCGAACGCGTCCCGGTCCTGCTGCACCCCGAACCCCGGTCCGTGCTCGGCGCGGTGGCGGCGGCGGTCGCCGGGGATCCGTCCTCCGAGTTGGACGTCGTGGGCATCACCGGGACGTCGGGCAAGACGACCACCTCCTACCTGGTGGAGGCGGCCCTCGAGGGCTGCGGGCACGCGGCCGGGATCATCGGCACCACGGGCAGCCGCGTTGGCGGGCGGCCCCTGCCGAGCAGTCTCACGACGCCGGAGGCCCCCGAGTTCCAGGCGCTGCTGGGCGTGATGCGCGCCGAGGGCGCCCGCGCCGTGGCCGCCGAGGTCTCCAGCCACGCGCTGCGGCTCGGACGGGTGGACGGGACACGATTCGCGGTCGGCGCCTTCCTCAACCTCTCCCAGGATCACCTGGACTTCCACCCGAGCATGGAGGACTACTTCCGCGCCAAGTGTCGGCTCTTCGACGCGGCGGCGGATCCGGGTTCGGCTGTGCGCCCCGCCGAGCGGGCCGTCGTCGTGGTCGACGACGAATGGGGCCGGCGACTTCTCGATTCGCGCCCGGACACGGTGACGGTCTCCGCCGAACCGGACGGACAGGCGGACTGGACCGCGGGGGAGTCCACGACCACCCCCCGGGAGACCCAGACCTTCACCGTCCGGGGACCGCGGGGCCTCGTGGTGGACGTGGAGCTGCCGCTGCTCGGGCGGTTCAACGTGGCCAACGCGCTGGTCGCCCTGGCGATCGTCGACGCCCTGGGCGAGGACGTTCGCGCCGCGGGTGCCGGGCTCGGACGCGTCCGCGTGCCGGGGCGACTGGAGCCCGTGGTCCGGGGCCAGGACTTCCGGGTGCTCGTGGACTACGCCCACAAACCCGGCGCGGTCGCCGCGGTCCTGCGTTCGGTACGTGCGCAGACCCGGGGCCGGGTCGCGGTGGTGCTGGGTGCGGGCGGGGACAGGGATCCGGGCAAGCGTCCACTGATGGGTGCGGCGGCCGCCGAGGTCGCCGACCTGGTGGTGGTGACGGACGACAACCCCCGTGGCGAGGACGCCGCCGCGATCCGTGCCGCCGTCCGCGAGGGCGCCGACGCGGCTGCGGACGGTGGGACCCGCGTCGAGGAGATCGGCGACAGGGGGGCCGCGATCGCCGCCGCGATCGACTGGGCACGTGCAGGCGACGCGGTGGTGATCGCGGGTAAGGGCCACGAGACCGGCCAGGAGATCAACGGCTCCATCTTCCCCTTCGACGACCGGGCCCGCGCGGCCGAAGAGCTCATCAGGCGCCTGGAGTACACCGACTCGGCAGGCCGGACGGAGGACAGGACGTCATGATCGACCTCACCCTCGGCGAGATCGCCGAGATCGTCGGCGGTCGGTTGGTCGGAGGCGACCCCTCGACCGCCGTGACCGGCTCCGTCGAGTTCGACTCTCGTCGGCTCGAGGCGGGGGGACTGTTCCTCGCCCTTCCCGGTGAGCGGGTCGACGGTCACGACTTCGTCGCCCGCGCTCTGGAGTCGGGCGCCGTGGCCGCGCTGGTCGCCCGCGAGGTCACCGACGTCCCCGCGGGGGCGGGCGCTCAGATCGTGGTGCCGCCCGTCGACCGCCGCGAGACCAACGCCATGGCCCTGGCCGCGGATTCCGACGGATCCGGCGCGGCCGTGCTGGCCGCACTCGGATCCCTCGCGCGTGCCAGCGTGGACAGGCTCGTCGCCGACCACGGACTCGTCGTTGTCGGGATCACGGGCTCGTCGGGCAAGACCAGCACCAAGGACCTCATCGGCGCGGTCCTCTCCGCCGCCGGCACCGTCATCGCGCCGCCCGGATCGTTCAACAACGAGATCGGTCACCCCTGGACGGCGCTGCGCGCCGACGAGTCCACCGACTTCCTGGTACTCGAGTTGAGCGCTCGCGCCCCCGGCAACATCCGCGAACTCGCGGGGATCGCACCTCCCAGGATCGGGGTGGTGCTCAACGTGGGAACCGCGCATCTCGGCGAGTTCGGGTCGCGCGACGTGATCGCCGCCACCAAGGGCGAGCTGGTCGAGGCCCTGCCGGACGCGGCCCACGGAGGGCTCGCGGTGCTCAACGCCGACGACGACCGGGTCCTCGGCATGGCCGGACGCACCACAGCCGGGATCGTGACGGTCGGGCTGGGCCGGTCCGCGGACGTCCGCGCGGAGAACGTGACGCTCGACGACGAGGTCCGCGCCTCCTTCCGCCTGGTGACCCCCGACGGCGGGGCCGACGTGGCCCTCCGTGTCCACGGCGAGCACCAGGTGGGCAACGCCCTCTCGGCCGCCGCGGTGGGTATGGCCTGTGGGATGGATGTCGACGCGGTCGCCGCCGCACTCGGCACCGCGCGGGCCGCGTCCGCGCGCCGGATGGACGTCCGGGCCACCGTCGACGGTGTCACCGTGATCAACGACTCCTACAACGCCAACCCCGATTCGATGCGGGCCGCGCTCAAGTCGCTCGCGGTCATGGCGCGGTCGGGTGGGGGCCACCGCCGGACCTGGGCGGTCCTGGGCGAGATGGCCGAGCTCGGCGAGGACTCGGTGACCGAGCACGACCTCATCGGTCGCTTCCTCGTACGCCTCGACGTGTCCCAACTCGTGGTGGTCGGCCGCGGTCGACCCCAGCGCGCCCTGTTCCAGGGGGCGGTGCAGGAGGGATCGTGGGGAGCGGAGGCGGAGCACGTGGAGACCGTCGAGGAGGCGCTCGCCGTCCTCGACGAGCGCGTGGAACCCGGGGACGTGGTGCTGGTCAAGGCCTCGGCGGCCGTCGGTTTGTGGAGCGTCGCGGAGCATCTGCTCGCGACGCGTGGTGAGGAGAAGTCCGAATGACCCAGATCATGATCGCAGGCATCGTCGCCTTCGTCGTGAGCATCTTCCTCACCCCGGTGCTCATCATCTACTTCCGTAGGCACGGCTTCGGGCAGGAGATCCGCCTGGAGGGCCCGCAGTCACACATGAGCAAGCGCGGGACCCCCAACATGGGCGGGATCGCGATCCTCGCCGCGGTGTGGCTCGGCTACCTCGTGGCCGGGTTGGTCGGCCAGCTCACGGTGGGAGGCGGGGGATTCACCGCCTCGGGCCTGCTCATCCTCGGACTGGCGACCGCGCTGGCGGTGGTCGGGATGATCGACGACGGCCTCAAGGTGTTCAAACGGCACAACAAGGGCCTGGGCATCCTGTCCAAGACCATCGGGCAGGTCCTCGCGGCCCTCGCGTTCGGCATCCTGGTGCTGGGTTTCCGCAACGACGACGGGCTCACGCCGGCCAGCAGGTCACTGAGCTACATGCGGGACTTCGTCGCCGTGACCTTCCCGGTGGTCGTCTTCCTGATCTTCATCGTGATCCTGGTCTACGGCTGGTCCAACGCGGTCAACTTCACCGACGGCCTCGACGGGCTGGCCGCCGGGTCGATGGCCATGGTCATGGGCACCTACGTGGTGTTCAGCTTCTGGCAGTTCCGGTACTCGTGTTTCTCCACGGCGGAGGGGGTGGACCTGTCCGGTTGTTACCAGGTCAGGGATCCCCTCGACATCGCCGTGGTGTGTTCCGCCGCGCTCGGGGCGTGTCTGGGTTTCCTGTGGTGGAACGCGGCGCCGGCCAAGATCTTCATGGGCGACACGGGGTCGATGTTCCTGGGCGGCATCGTCGCGGGTGTCTCCGTGGTGTCGCGGACCGAGCTGCTCATGGTGGTCGTCGGCGCCGTGTTCGTGATCGAGTTCGTCTCGGTGCTCATCCAGGTGGTGGCGTTCCGGACCACGGGTCGTCGCCCCTTCCGGATGACACCCATCCACCACCACTTCGAGAACGGCGGCTGGGCCGAGACCACGGTGACCATCAGGTTCTGGCTCCTCGTGGCCATCTCGTGTGGTCTGGCCATCGCTCTGTTCTACGGTGACTGGCTCGCGAGCTCGACGGGATGACGGACGTGACGCGGTACGAGGTGACAGAACAGGACCAGACCCGGCAGGACCAGACCCGGCAGGACCAGACCAAGCGGGGCGTGGACGTACGCGAGCTCGCCGGCGCCCGGGTGCTGGTACTCGGCGCCGGGGTCTCCGGGCCCGGGGCGGTCCGGATCCTCCACGCGCTCGGCGCCGAGCCCGTGGTGGCGGACTCGCGACCGGAAGCCCTCGACCTGCTGCGAGAGGCGCTCCCGGACGGCGTGAGCTGCGCCGGGGTCAGCCTGGACCGGGCCGCCGAGCTCGTCGGCGGCGCCGGGGCGCACGGCGTCGACCTGGTGGTGACCAGCCCCGGTTGGCGACCGGACTCCCCGTTGCTGCGGACCGCCGCCGAGGCGGGCCTCGAGGTGTGGGGCGACGTCGAACTGGCCTGGCGCGCCGACGATGCCGAGATGTTCGGGCCGCGACGTACGTGGCTCGCGGTGACCGGCACCAACGGGAAGACCACCACCACCTCGATGCTCGAGGCGATCTGCGTGGAGGCGGGGATGGCCGCGCGGGCGTGCGGCAACATCGGCCTGCCGGTGACGGAGGTTCTGCTCGCCGAGCCGAGGGTGGACGTCCTCGCAGCCGAGCTGTCGAGCTTCCAGCTCCACTGGGCGCCCGGTTGCCGACCCGACGTGGGAGTGGTCCTCAACATCGCGGAGGACCACCTGGACTGGCACGGCTCGATGGAGGCCTACGCCGCGGCCAAGGCGCGGGTCCTCACCGGGCGGGTCGCGGTGGCCGGCGCCGACGACGAGATCGCCTCCCGGTTACTGGCCGCGGCCCCCGCCCCGACCCGTTTCGGCGTGCGCCTGGGCGCACCCGGTCCGGGAGAATTCGGTGTGGTCGACGGTGTCCTCACCGCGCGGATCGGTGACCGGGAGGGGGACAACGACGAGGTGCCGCTGCTGCCGGCCGTGGACGTCCGCCCGCCCGGGCCCGCGGGCATCCTCGACGCCCTGGCCGCCGCGGCCGTCGCGATGTCGGTAGGGGCGGGACCGGAGCACGTGGCCGCCGCGCTCAGGGGATTCACGGTGGCCGCGCACCGCGCCGAACTCGTCGACACGGTGGACGAGGTCCGCTACGTGGACGATTCGAAGGCGACCAATCCGCACGCCGCGCGTACCTCGCTGCTGGCCGGCGGGATGATGGTGTGGCTCGCCGGCGGCCTGCTCAAGGGCGCCGATGTCGACCCGCTGGTGGCCGAGGTGTCGGACGTACTCCGCGGTGTGGTCCTGATCGGCCGCGACCGCGGGCGGATCGCGGAGGCATTGTCCCGACACGCGCCGGGGGTGCCCGTCGTGGAGCTGGCCTCGGGAGACGATGACGGTGCAGCGGCTCCCGACGAGCCGCAGCAGACGATGGACCGCGCGGTCGCCGAGGCCGCACGGATGGCCACCGGAGGCGACACCGTGTTGCTCGCCCCCGCCGCCGCGTCGATGGACATGTTCACCGACTACGGCCACCGCGGGCGCAGCTTCGCGCTCGCCGTGGGCCGGGTCGCCGGGAGGTAGGGCATGGCACTTCAAGAACCCGCTCGCCGGGACGACGATGCCGATGCGGGCACCGAGGTCCGGCCTGACCTGTTGAGTCGGATCGCCGCGCCCCTTGCCGCGATCAATCGGGCACCGCTGACCTCGTACCACGTGGTGATGGTGGTCACCGCTCTGCTCACGGTGATCGGCCTGGGCATGGTGCTGTCGAGCTCCAACGTCCTCGCCTTCTCCGGCGGCGGCACCCCGTTCGACATCTTCCTCCGCCAGGCGCTGTTCGTGATGATCGGCTGGGTGGGGTTCGTCGCGGCCCTGCGCATGCGGTTCGAACTGATCCGGGCCGCCGCGCTGCCGATGCTGCTGGTGTCCATCGGGCTCCTCATCGCCGTGCTCATCCCGGGTGTCGGCATGGAGATCAACGGTTCACGCGGCTGGATCGACCTCGGGTTGTTCGCGATCCAACCAAACGAGATCGCCCGGTTCGCGTTCGTGATCTGGGCGTCCTCGGTGGTCGCCAAGCGGATTCGTACCGGGTACTGGCTCGATCTGCTGTTCCCGGCGATCGTGGGGTACGGCGTGGTCGCGGCCCTCATCGTCGTCGCCCCCGACCTCGGCATGGCCAC
>JBKBUP010000114.1:0-1694 GCA_046289795.1 Dietzia sp.
CAGCAGCACCTTCTATGACGAGATCGGCGGCGCGGAGACCTTCCGGAAGCTGGTCCACGAGTTCTACCGGGGGGTCGCGGACGACCCGGTGCTGCGGCCGCTGTATCCGGAGGACGACCTGGGTCCGGCCGAGGACCGCATGCGGATGTTCCTCGAGCAGTACTGGGGAGGCCCCACCACCTACTCCGAGCAGCGCGGTCACCCCCGGCTCCGGATGCGCCACAACCCTTTCCGGGTCGACCGCGCCGCACACGACGCCTGGCTCACGCACATGCTCGCCGCGGTGGACACGATCGACGCCGAGACGATGGACGACGAGCACCGGGCGGCGATGGTGGAGTACCTCACCCGGGCCGCCGCGATGATGGTCAACACCCCGGAGGACATGTGACGTCACCGGCCCACGCCCCGCGGCCGTGGGAGGACATGGTCCTGTACCAGATCTACCCGCGCTCCTTCGCCGACTCCGACGGGGACGGCTGCGGCGATCTCCAGGGTGTGATCGACCGCGTCGGCTACCTGGAGCTGCTCGGCGTGGACGGGGTGTGGCTGTCGCCCATCATGCGCTCCCCCGGCGCCGATCACGGATACGACGTCTCGGATCCTCGCGACGTGGACCCGTTGTTCGGCGACGTCGAGACGCTGCGCCGACTGGTGGAGGCGCTGCACGCCGCGCGGATGGTCCTGATCATGGACCTGGTCCCCAATCACACGAGCATCGAGCACCCGTGGTTCGCCGCCGCCGTGGAGGCCGGTCCCGGTAGCCCCGAGCGCGAGCGCTACTTCTTCCGCGACGGGATCGGCGAAGACGGTTCGCAGCCGCCCAACAACTGGCCCTCGGTGTTCGGTGGACCGGCGTGGACCCGCGTCACCGAACCCGACGGCACCCCCGGGCAGTGGTACCTCCACCTCTTCGCCCCGGAGCAGCCGGACCTCGACTGGTCGCACCCCGACGTGGGCGAGGACCTGGACGAGACCCTGCGCTTCTGGCTCGACCTGGGCGTCGACGGATTCCGGATCGATGTGGCGCACGGCCTGGCCAAGCCGGACGACCTGGCGGACCTGCCGGAGGACGTGGAGATCGCCCAGCTCGTCGTCGACGAGCACGACGCACGGTGGGACCGACCCGGCGTCCACGACGTCCACCGGCGGATCCGCGCGGTCGTCGACGAGTACCCGGGCGCGGCGACCTTCGGCGAGGTGTGGGTGGGCCCGGTCGACCGGTTCGCTCGATACCTCCGCCCCGACGAGCTGCACTTCGCGTTCCACTTCGCGCTCACCGGCGCCCCCTTCGAGGCCGGCGCCGTGCGCGAGGCCATCGACTCCACCCTCGAGGCCTCACGCATCGCCGGCTCGGCCCCCACCTGGGCGCTGTCCAACCACGACGTCGTGCGAGAGGTGACCCGGTACGGAAACGGCACCGTCGGCACCGCCCGGGCGCGTGCGATGCTGCTGGTGGAGCTGGCCCTGCCGGGGATCACGTTCGTCTACGAGGGATCGGAGCTGGGTCTGCCGAGCGACTTCTCGATCCCCCACGCCCGGCTGACCGACCCCACCTGGGAACGCAGTGTCCACGCGGAGATGGGCCGCGACCACTGCCGCGTCCCGATCCCGTGGGAGGGCTCCCGGCCGCCGTACGGGTTCTCGACCACCGATCACACCTGGCTCCCGATGCCCGCGTCCTGGGGCCGTCT
>JBKBUP010000114.1:1978-8818 GCA_046289795.1 Dietzia sp.
AGATCCTGCCGCCGGACACCGCAGTATGGTTACGACCACACTAAGAACGGGGATTAACCATGAGGTTGGCGGAGAAGACCGCGATCGTCACCGGCGGCGCAGGCGGGATCGGCAGGGGGATCGTCCGGGCGTTCGTCAAGGAGGGCGCCCGCGTACTCGTCGTGGACATCAACGACGCGGCCGGCAGTGCCCTGGTCGACGAACTGGGTGAGAGCGTCCGGTACCTGGCGGCGGACATCTCGGTCGAGGACAACGCCCCCGTGATCGTCGAGAGCGCCGTGGACCACTTCGGGCGTCTCGACGTCCTGGTCAACAACGCACACGCGTCACGGCAGGCACCACTGCTGGAGACCACCCGGGAGATGCTGGACCTGTCGTTCGACACGGGGTTCTACCCCACGTTCTGGCTGATGAAGGCCGCGCACCCGCACCTGGCCACGACGGGTGGCTCGGTGATCAACTTCGCCTCCGGTGCCGGCATCGAAGGCAGCCCCACCCAGGCCTCGTACGCGGCGGCCAAAGAGGCAATCCGCGCCATCTCCCGGGTGGCCGCCAACGAATGGGCCAGGGACGGTGTCAACGTCAACGTGATCTCCCCGCTGGCCCTCACCGAGGGCGTCGAGGCGTACATCGAGGCCAACCCGGGAATCGAGAAGCACCTGCTGGCCGGAACCCCGATGCGCAGGTTCGGCGACCCCGAGGCCGACATCGGCCGCGTCGCGGTGTTCCTCGCCAGCGAGGACGCGAGCTACATGACGGGGCAGACGCTCATGGTGGACGGCGGCAGCGTCAAGCTCCGGTAGTGGCAAGCTCCGCTAGCGTCACGCTCCGCTGACACGCAACCGCGGCAGGATCACGTCGCGGACCGTATCTGGGTTGCGTTCCACCACCACCCAGCGACGGCCCAGGTCGCGGGCCGCCACGGCCGTGGTCCCGGAGCCGGCGAACAGGTCCACCACCAGGTCGTCCGCCTCGGTCGCCAGTTCCACGATCCGCCGCATCAGCGCCTCCGGCTTCGGCGTGCGGAACCCGTCGACACCCGCGCTGCGCAGCTCCGCGCGGGCGGTGTCGGTGGACCCGACCTCCTGGGACAGCCAGATGGACTTGAGCTTCTTGATCCGGCCCACCTCGTGCCGGTCGCGCTGGTACACGTCGACCCGCGGCCCGATCCGGCCCCGCACGGTCCGACAGACCAACTCGTCGCTGCGCTCCCGCGCCCGATCGCGCGACCACCGCCACACGGCGGGGCTGAGGTCACCGAACACCGGAAGGATCTCGATCAGCCCGGACACGGGGTCCACCGAGACCTCGCCGGTGTCGGGGTCGCCGTAGAGCGGGTAGGTCATGGTGGGCGTGGTGCGGGGGTTGAACCGCTTATTGGTGTTGCGCAGCGGCAGCAACCGGTAGTTGACCCCGTCCTCGGCGGTATGCGGAAAATCCGAGGGGTTGACCGCGGATGCGACTCCACCGGCCAGCCGAACCCGCTCGGGGTCTCGGGCGTACACCATGAGCCGGTCGTGGGATCCGGCGAAGAACCTGTCGAGCTGACGCCCCTTGGGATTGCTCTCCACGGTGAGATCGGCGATGAAGGCGTCCGCGCCGAACACCTCGTCGAGCACGCAGCGGACGCGGTGGGCCTCCGCGTCGTCCAGGTGCACCCAGACCGTTCCGGTGTCCGCCAGGAGTCCGCGTGCCACCACCAGTCGGTGCTCGATGTATCCCAGCCACTGGTCACGCGGCATGTTGTCGTGGTACCCGTCGAAGCGGCCACCGCGGTTGTAGGGCGGGTCGAGGTACACCAGTTGCGCCGCGCCCGCGGTCCCGAGGCCGAGCTCGTCCAGGGCAGCGCTGACCTCGGTGATCCTGGCCCCGTCACCGCCGAGGACGACTCCGGTCACCCGCCCCTCGGCATCTGGGACGACCGCCGCGATCTCCGGCGCCGGGCCGTGATCGCCCGGGACCTCGGGCTCGCCCCTCCCGGGCCAGGAGACCGAGAATCCCGGTGACGTCATCGCGGCTCGAGAGTGAGCGCGTCGGTCCGGCGGTAGGCCGTGCCGTAGCGGGCGTCCAGGCGGAGCCAGGCACCGCGTTCACTCACCCGGACCGGTTCACCCTCCGGGGCGCGCCCGGCCCGCTCGGGCACGAAGCCACACATCACCATGGAGAACACGGTCCTCATGTCCACGCCCACGGGGCTGTCGCTGTCCGCGCGCACGGTGAGCGCCTCCTGGTCCAGCAACGAGGGCGGCAGTCCGGCCGGGCCGGCGTTCTCCCGGGCCGCGCCGCGCCCGGACTCGGTCAGGTCCAGAAGGACCTGCGCGGGGACGTCCTCGACCGCCTGGAACCCGTCTGCCGGCGGGAGCAGTCCCTGCCAGGAGGACGTGAGGGGCATCCCGGGGTCGAGCAGCCCGCCGGTGTCCCCGCGGGGTAGCAGGTCGAGCTCGGTGAGCAGGTGGTCCGCTCCGCACACCACGTCACCGCCGGGGCAGCGTCCACCGACTCCGCGGACCACGAGTGCGCCGAACGGCGTCCGGGACCACACGCGCATCCTGCCGTCGTCACCGCTGGTCAAGCGGACCACCGCGGCCTCGTCGAGCCGCAGGAGCCGCCGCAGGAGGGTACGCAGGTCCTCGCGGTCGGCGGGGTCGGGCACAGCGATCGCATCGCCCCCGGCCCCGCCGGCTCCCTCTGTCCCGCCAATTCCGGGGAAGGTCACGCCGGGACCTCGTGGCGGAACTCCATCAGGTAGTCGCGCTCAGCCCTGGTGAACCGGCGCGGCCGCTGGGTCGCGAGGTCGAACGCGGCGATGGTGGCCGTGCACTCGACCGCCGCGGGTGCGGAGTCGGGGGTGGCGCGACCCCGGACCTCGTGGCGGGCCACGAACATCGCGCCACCGACCTTCTCGCACCACATGCGCACCCGGATCGGGCCGTCGGCGCGCGTGATCTGGCCGCGGTACTTCACGGAGAGCTCGGTCATCACGGCGCCGGCGGTGAGCGTGGCGGAGGGGATGCCCTCCTCGAAGAGCCACGGGATACGGGCTTCCTCGATGAGCGTGATCATCCGCGCGTGGTTGACGTGATGGTAGAGGTCCTGATCCGACCAGCGGACGGGCATCGCCGCGGTGAACACGCGGCTGCCGGGCTCCCCGGAGACCCCGAGGGGTCCCCCGGCCTCGTACACGAGCTGCTCGGTCACTCCGCCGGCCCCTCGTCGGTGATCGCCGCGCGCTGGTGTGCGGCCTCCAGGACGTGCCGCACCCCGGTGGGGATCTCGACGGCCGTAGAGGTCGAGGAGTCGTAGGCGACCATCACCACGCGCAGCGTGCAGCAGACCTCACCCGCGGCGTCGAAGATCGTCTGCCTGATCTGATACGACGTGGTGCCGACGTGTTCGACCTCGATCTCCACGTCCACCGACGTCGAGTCCCGCAGCACCGGGCGGAGGTGATCGATCTCGACCCGGCGCACGACCTGCGGCAGGTTGCCGAGCCCGAACGGACCGAACCGGCTGCGGACGAACAGGATCCGGGCCTCCTGCGCGTACTCGATGTACTTGACGTTGTTGACGTGCCCGAACTGGTCGAAGTCCGCCCATCGCACCTGCAGGGTGCAGCGGAACGTCCCACGGTCCGGAGTCTGCTCACTGGGACTCATTTCGCCTCCTCGCGCTCACCGAGCAGCGCCGCGCGCTCCTCGGAACTGATCTCGAGTGTCGTGGACTCGTCCGGCGCCGTGACCACCAGCACGGTGTCGACGATCGCGCACGGCTCCGGGCCGGTGGACTCCGAGCCGATCGAGGTCCTCATGGTGAAGGAGGTGCGGCCCACCTTGAGAACCTCGACGTCCACCCACACGCTCGTGGCGCCGAAGCCGATGACCCGGCGGAAGTCGATCTCCATCCACCGCGCCAGCGAGATCGGCACGCGCGACCCGGGGACGCCGAACTTGTCCCGGAACCACATCAGTCTGGCGTCCTGCGAGAACTCCTGGAACCGCACGTTGTTGACGTGCTGCCCCACGAAGTCGGCGATACGCAACGGGATATGGACCCGGTGGACGGCGCCGGAGGTCTGCGAGCCGGTCTCGGTGAGCGATCCCATCCGCGTCAGTCCCGCGTCAGCTTGCGGTGGGTGACCCGGTGCGGGCGGGCGGCGTCGGGGCCGAGACGCTCGACCTTGTTCTCCTCGTAGCCCTCGAAGTTGCCCTCGAACCAGTACCACTGCCCCTCGGAGACGTTGCCCTCCCAGGCGAGGATGTGGGTACAGGTCCGGTCGAGGAACCACCGGTCGTGGGAGATCACGACGGCACAACCGGGAAAGTCCTCGAGTGCGTTCTCGAGGCTGCCCAGCGTCTCGGTGTCGAGGTCGTTTGTCGGCTCATCCAGCAGGATCAGGTTGCCGCCGACCTTGAGGGTCAGCGCCAGGTTGAGGCGGTTGCGCTCACCGCCGGAGAGGACGCCGGCCTTCTTCTGCTGATCCGGGCCCTTGAAGCCGAAGGCGCTCACGTAGGCGCGCGAGGGCATCTCGTTCTGGCCGACCTCGATGTAGTCGTTGCCCTCGGAGACGACCTCCCACACCGACTTCTCGGGATCGATGTTCGCGCGGGACTGGTCCACGTAGCTGAGCTTGACGGTGTCGCCGACCCTCACGGAACCGGCGTCCGGCTCCTCGAGACCGACGATCGTCTTGAACAGGGTGGTCTTACCCACACCGTTGGGGCCGATCACGCCGACGATGCCGTTACGCGGCAGGGTGAACGACAGGTCCTTGATCAGGACGCGGTCGTCGAAGCCCTTCTCCAGCTTGTCGGCCTCCACCACGACGTTGCCCAGTCGCGGCGGGGTGGGGATCTGGATCTCCTCGAAGTCCAGCTTGCGGTGCTTCTCGGCCTCCGCTGCCATCTCCTCGTACTTGCCCAGTCGGGCCTTGGACTTGGACTGGCGGGCCTTGGCGCCGGAGCGGACCCACTCGAGCTCGGCCTTGAGGCGCTTCTGCAGCTTCTGGTCCTTCTTGCCCTGGACCTCGAGACGCTCGGCCTTCTTCTCCAGGTAGGTGGAGTAGTTGCCCTCGTAGGGGTGCAGCTTGCCGCGGTCGACCTCACAGATCCACTGCGCCACGTGATCGAGGAAGTAGCGGTCGTGTGTGACGGCCAGGACGGCACCCGGGTACGCGGCCAGGTGCTGCTCCAGCCACAGGACCGACTCGGCGTCGAGGTGGTTTGTGGGCTCGTCCAGCAGGAGCAGATCGGGCTTGCTCAGCAGCAGCTTGCACAGCGCGACCCGTCGCATCTCGCCACCGGACAGGTGGGTGACGGGCGAGTCTCCCGGCGGGCAGCGCAGCGCGTCCATGGCCTGCTCGATCTGGGAGTCCACGTCCCAGGCGTCCACCGCGTCGAGCTGCTCCTGGAGCCGTCCCATCTCCTCCATGAGCTCGTCGGTGTAGTCGGTGGCCATCTCCTCGGCCACCGCGTTGTACCGGCGGATCTGCACCATGGTCTCGCCGAGGCCGTCCTCGACGTTCTCCTTGACCGTCTTGGTCTCGTCGAGCACGGGCTCCTGCATGAGGATGCCGACGCTGGCGTCCGGGTCGAGGAACGCCTCGCCGTTGGAGGGCTGGTCCAGGCCGGCCATGATCTTCAGGATCGAGGACTTACCCGCGCCGTTGGGCCCCACGACGCCGATCTTCGCACCGGGATAGAAGGACATCGTCACTTCGTCGAGGATCACCTTGTCCCCGTGCGCCTTGCGGACCTTCTTCATCGTGTAAATAAACTCGGCCACTTCTGCCCTCTCACCTGCGCAAATAGTTCACATCGCCGCGGCCGGGCCGCGGGCACGACCCCCATGTTACGTGCCCGCCCGCGGCCCCGGTGTGCGCGGCGGAGGGCTACCCGCGGCCCCGCCGGCTCAGACCCGGACCGCCTCCGCGAACCCGCTGACGGCGGCCTCCCCCGCCGGCGCATCGTCCGCGTCGCGGGAGCCGATCTCCATGGCGTCCTCGGCAACGCGCGTCTCCTGCGGCTGCCCCGCCCCCTCACCGTCGGAGGTGACGGCGGGCCCCTCCGCCTGGGCCCTGCGCATGGTCACGTCCATCCGCGACAGGTCCGGGCCCAGTGCGGTGACCCGCATCTCCAGGTCCCGTTGGAGCCTGCCGTCCTTCTCGTACTCGTTGGTCAGCAACCGACCCTGGACGATGATGCCGTCGCCCTTGACCAGCGTCCCGGACGCCCGCTGCGCCAGCCTGCCCCAGCAGTTGGCCGAGAAGTACAGGGTGCCGCCGGTCTTCCACTCCCCGGTGTCGCGGTCCTGGTAGCGGGTGTTGCTGGCCACCCGGAAGGAGAACACCGAGTCCTCTCCGACCCGGCGGGTGGTGGGGTCGGTGATCACGGTTCCGCGGACGGTGGTGTGGGTCTCGTTCATGGTCTCGCTCCTGTCACACTCGGACCGACCGTGCGTCGGCCTCGTGCTCCAGAGCGTGCCCCACCTCGTCGTCGTCGTATCCCGGTCTCACCGCTCGCGGTACCCGCCCTGTGGAGGAGCGAGAAGGGTGTGGAGTGAAGGACCCGACGACGACGAGGTGGGCGCCTCTCAACCCCGGCGGTCGGCGCGGGACATCTCGCCGAGCATCTCGTTGTAGGCCTTGAGCTCGGCGTCGTCGTCGCGATCGGCCTGCCGCTCCCCGCGCCGCGCGTCCCGCATGTCGCTCTGGTACCACTGCCACGCCAGGGCGAGCATGACGATGAACAGCGGGATCTCCCCCGCCGCCCACGCGACGCCGCCACCGACCTGCTGGCTCTGCAGGAGGTCCGGGATCCACGGTAGCCCGATCCCGCCGTACCA
>JBKBUP010000115.1:0-8800 GCA_046289795.1 Dietzia sp.
CCGTCGAGCGCAAGAAGGTCGTCGTCGAGGTGGACGGCCGCCGCGTCGAGGTCTCACTGCCCGGCGACCTGGCCTTCGGTGGATCGCACAACGGCGGCACCGTCCGCCGCAAGGCCAAGGGCCGGACCCGTGGCGGCGCCGCAGGTGCGGCCGCGTCCGGTGACGCCGTGTCAGCCCCCATGCAGGGCACCGTCGTGAAGGTGGCCGTCGAGGAGGGCCAGGAGGTCAAGACCGGCGAGCTCGTGGCCGTGCTCGAGGCCATGAAGATGGAGAACCCGGTCACCGCGCACAAGGACGGCGTCATCACCGACCTGTCCGTGGACGCCGGTGCCGCGGTCACCCAGGGTGCGGTGCTCTGCGAGATCAAGTGAGCCGCTGACGGTGCCGACCACCCGGTCGGCGCCGTCGCCCCACCCCTCCCCGAATCCGCTACTCTCCCGCACGATCCGCTACCCGCAACGGGGTAGCGGATTCGGCGGGAAGGTAGCGGATTTCTGGTTTCGGGGCGGGTCGGGGTCTGACGACGCCCGGAGTCCCGCCGGACGGCCTCGGGCCCCCTGTCAGACCGGGTGGTCGACGACCGGCTCGGCGCTCGCGGGATCGACGGCAGCCTCCACCAGGAACTCGCGGACCTCGGGCACGCCGCGGAGGAAACGGTCCGCCTCGTCGTCGGACTCCGTCACCTGGCTGGCCAGCTCGGCGGCGACCCGCTGCTCGAACATCTCGACCTCGCGCTCGACGCGGTCGACATCCCAGTCCAGCACCTCGGCCATGAGCTGCGCGACCTCGCGTGCGCACGCCACCCCTCCGTGCTGGTACTCCATGGAGATCCTGGTCCGGCGCACCAGGACGTCCTCCAGGTGCAGCGCGGCCTCCGCGAGGGCGGCGTAGACGATCTCGACACGCAGGTAGCGCTCGGCGCCACCGAGGGTCTCCAGCAGATCGGGGCGGTCCGAGGCCAGGTCCAACACGTCCTCGAGGAGCGAACCGTAGCGGTCGAGCAGGTGCTGCACCTGCTCCTCCCTGATCTCGTAGTGGTCGGCGATCCGGTCGGCGCGGTTGACCATGGCCGGGTAGCCGTCGGCGCCGAGGAGGGGGATGCGATCGGTGTTGGAGGCCGGCACGGATCCCGCGCGCTCCGGTCCCATCTCGGCGACCGCGGCGTCGACCGCATCCGCCGCCATGACCCGGTAGGTCGTGTACTTGCCGCCCGCCACCACCACCGCCCCGGGTGCCACGGTCATCACCGCGTGTTCCCGTGAGAGCTTGGCGGTGGAGTCGGCCCCGCCCGAGAGCAGCGGGCGCAGCCCCGCGTACACGCCGCGGACGTCGTCCCGCACGATCGGGGTCGTGAGCACCGCGTTGACGTGACCGAGGATGTAGTCGATGTCCGCCCCCGTCGCAGCCGGGTGTGCCAGATCGAGCTGCCAGTCGGTGTCGGTGGTGCCGATGATCCAGTACTCACCCCAGGGGATCACGAAGAGAACCGACTTCTCGGTGCGCAGGATGAGCGCGGCCTCCGAGTCGACCTTGTCGCGGTCCACCACGATGTGCACACCCTTGGAGGCACGGACAGTGAACCCGCCCTCCTCGCCCAGCATCTCCTGCAGGTGGTCGGTCCACACCCCCGCCGCGTTGAGCACCACCCCGGCGCGCACGTCGGTCTCCCGGCCGGTCTCGGCGTCGCGGACCCGCACTCCGGTCACCCGTTCGCCCTCCCGCAGGTACCCGATCACCTGGGTGGAGTTGGCGACCACCGCGCCGTGAAGGGCGGCGGTGCGGGCGAGCGTGAGCGTGTGCCGGGCGTCGTCGACCAGCGTGTCCCAGTACCGGATCCCTCCCACCACGGCGTCCTCGCGCAGCCCCGGGGCCACGCGGCGTGCGCCGGCCCGGCTGTAGTGCTTCTGCGGCGGGACGCTCTTGGCGCCGCCCATCAGGTCGTACAGAACGAATCCCGCCGCCATGTAGGGGCGTTCCCAGAAGCGGCGGGTGAGGGGGAAGAGGAACTTGAGCGGCTTGACCAGGTGCGGGGCGAGTCGGGTCATACTCAGCTCGCGCTCGTGGAGGGCCTCGGCGACGAGCCCGAAGTCCAGCTGCTCCAGGTAGCGGAGCCCGCCGTGGAACATCTTGGAGCTGCGCGAGGAGGTACCGGCGGCGAAGTCCCGGGCCTCGACCACCGCGACACGCAGGCCGCGCGTGGCCGCGTCGACCGCGCTGCCGGTGCCCACGACACCACCCCCCACGATCACGATGTCGAATGACTCCTCCGACAACCTCCGCCACGCCTCGGCCCTGCGTTCGGGGCCGAGTACGGACCGTGATCTGTTCGTGGGCATCGCGCTCCCTCCGGGGCCGGGTATCGGATTCCGGCCGGTCGCGCCCGACTCTACGCCCGGCCGGACGTAGTCTGACGACGTGACGCGTAACACCTTCATCCTCGCGATCGATCAGGGCACCACGTCCACGCGGGCCATCCTCTTCGACCACGACGGTCTGCCGGTCCCCGCGGCGACCGCCCAGGTCGAACACCGGCAGATCCTGCCCCGGGCCGGGTGGGTGGAACACGACCCCCTGGAGATCTGGGACAACGTGCGGACCGCCATGGCGCAGGTGGCCGGCCACGCCGACCTCGAACCGGCGTTGGTGAGCGCGATCGGCATCACCAACCAGCGGGAGACCGTGGTGGTGTGGGATCGGGAGACCGGCGAGCCGGTCTACAACGCGATCGTCTGGCAGGACACCCGGACCTCCGGGATCTGCGCCCGGT
The DNA here is from genome assembly GCA_046289795.1 of Dietzia sp. Taxonomy (GTDB): domain Bacteria; phylum Actinomycetota; class Actinomycetes; order Mycobacteriales; family Mycobacteriaceae; genus Dietzia. Next base: position 2,768 of record JBKBUP010000115.1, read on the forward strand.
TGGCGGCGGGGCATCCCGACGGCGACGACCGGTTCCGGGACGCCACCGGCCTTCCCCTCTCGACGTATTTCGCGGGTCCCAAGATCCGGTGGATCCTCGATCACCTCGATTCCGAGGGCCTGCGCGGCACCGAGCGGGCCGAGGCCGGCGAACTGCTGGCCGGGACCATCGACTCGTGGCTGGTGTGGAACCTGACCGGAGGCCGCCGCGGCGGGACCGAGGGCGAGCCGGCGCTCCACGTCACCGACGTCACCAACGCCTCACGGACCCTGCTCATGGATCTGCGGACCCTGGAGTGGTGCGACGAGCTCTGCCGCGAGATCGGGGTACCGCGGGCGATGCTGCCCGACATCGTGCCCTCCTCGGGGGTGATCGGGCACGTGACCGAGAGGCGGATGTTCGGCGGGACCCCGATCGCGGGGATCCTCGGTGATCAACAGGCGGCCATGTTCGGCCAGACCTGCTTCGACCCGGGCGACGCCAAGAACACCTACGGCACCGGCGCATTCCTCCTGCTCAACACCGGCACGACGCCACAGTTCAGCGAGAACGGGCTGCTCACCACCATCTGCTACCAGCTCGGGGACGCCGATCCCGTGTACGCGCTGGAGGGCTCCGTGGCGGTGGCGGGCTCGTTGGTGCAGTGGCTGCGGGACAACCTCGGGGTGATCTCGAGCGCGGAGGAGACCGAGGAGCTGGCGAACTCGTTGGAGGACAACGGCGACTGCTACCTCGTGCCCGCGTTCTCCGGACTGCTCGCCCCCCGGTGGCGCCCGGACGCCCGCGGCACCCTGGTGGGCCTGACCCGGTTCCACACCCGGGCACACCTGGCGCGGGCGGCGCTCGAGGCCACCGCGTTCCAGACCCGCGAGATGACCGACGCGATGGCCGCTGACGCCGGTGAGAACGCCGACGCCCTACGCGTGGACGGCGGGATGGTGGTCAACGACTACCTGATGCAGTTCCAGGCCGACATCCTGGGCATCGACGTGATACGCCCCGAGGTCACCGAGACCACCGCCCTGGGTGCCGCGTTCGCCGCGGGCCTCGCGGTGGGCCAGTGGGACTCCCCCGACCGGCTCCGCGAGTTGTGGCGGGAGGACCGGCGGTGGGAACCGCGCATGGCCGAGGATGAGCGAGCCCGCCTCTGGGGGCGCTGGAACGACGCGGTCGAACGGACCCTCGGCTGGGCCGACACCGAGAGCTGATCAGTCCGGAACCGAGGCCCCCGGATGGAAGACGGCGGGGCGCAACGGCGTCACCTCGACCCGGGCCCCCACCTCGAACACCTCGCCGCCTGAGACAGGGACGGCGAAGCTCTGCTCGGTACCGTCGAACCACATCCGGATGAGCGTCGACGCACCGACGAACTCCACGCCGGTGCACACGCCGTGCCCCTCCGGTCCGACCCGACGGACCGCCAGGCTCTCGGGGCGCCACAGGACCGTTCCGACTCCGTGCGCGGGCGTGTCGAGCGGGACCGTACCGATGATGGTGTGCGCGACCCCGCCGTCCGCCGTGGCCGGGAGCAACACCACCTCGCCTGCCAGCTGGGCGACCTCGCGGCTCACGGGGTGGTAGTAGAGCCGTTCGGGGGTGTCGACCTGGGCGAGCCGGCCGTCGATGAGCACGGCGACGCGATCCGCGGTGGCCAGCGCCTCCGCTCGATCGTGGGTGACGAGCACGGACGTGGCACCGGACTCCGAGAGCAGAGCCGAGACCTCGGCGCGGACCCGTCCCCGGAGTGCGGCGTCGAGAGCGCTGAACGGTTCGTCGAGAAGGATGAGACCCGAGCCCGGGGCGAGCGCACGTGCGAGCGCGACTCTCTGCTGCTGGCCACCGGAGAGTCTCGACGGGCGGTCGTCCGCGCGATCCTCCAACCCGACCAACTCGAGGACCTCGCGGACACGGGCCGCCCGCTCGGCGCGGCTGCGCCACCGCGCCACCGGGTCGACGGGGACGAGACCGAATCCGACGTTCCTGGCGACGGACAGGTGGGGGAAGAGCGCGCCCTGCTGGGGGACGAGACCGATACCGCGGTGTTGGGCCGGGAGGGGGTCCACGCGGCGGCCGTCGACGAGGATCCGACCCGCCGAGACCGGGTGGAGACCGGCGATCATGCGCAGCACGGTCGTCTTGCCCGAACCGGAGGCCCCGAGAACGGCCAGCGATTCTCCGGAGCCCACAGTGAGATCGAGATCCCGGACGACCGTGGTGCCGCCGTACCCGCCGGTCACCCCGCGGAGCTCGAGTACGCCGCCGGGGCGTCGTCTCACCGTCATGTGGCACCTGCCTGTGTCTTCTCGGAACGGGCCGCGATGGCGGTCCGCGCCGGGACGCCTCGCCCGGACCCGCCGGCGCCCCACCCGAACGACCTGCCGAGTACCGCGGCGGGGATCACCGCCACGGCCACGAGCATCGCGGCGTAGGGAGCCGCCTGGGAGTAGGCCGCCACCTCGGTGTGGGCCCACATCGCGGAGGCCAGGGTCTCCGTCCCGGTGGGGCGCAACAGAAGGGTGGCGGGGAGTTCCTTGGCCACGCTGAGGAACACCAGGCTGGCCCCGGCGAGGACGCCCGGCATGGCCAGCGGTGCGACCACGCGGGCGAAGGTCCGCAGCCGGCCCGATCCCAGGGCCCCGGAGGCGTCCTCGAGCGCGGTGGGGATCGCGCCGACCGCGGAGCGGACCACCCCCACGGCGAGCGGGAGGAACAACACGACATACCCGAACACGAGCATCGGCAACTGCTGGTAGAGGCCGGGAACCAACCGGATCCCCACGAACACCACAGCCAGTCCGACCGTGATGCCGGGGAGCGCGAAGCCGATCTGGGCGACCGCCTCGGTGCTCCGGGCGACCGGACCGTTCGACCGGGCCGCGAGGATCCCGATGGGCAGCGCCAACACGATCGTCACCAGTGCCGCGAGGCCGGACACGCCCGCGGTGGTGGCCGCCGCTGCGAGGACCGGTCCCCACGACACGTCCACCTCGGCGGCGGCCCGCACCCATCGGACCAACCCGACGAGCGGCGCGAGCACACCACCGGCCAGGACGAGACCGACCACCACGAGGGCCAGCGGCCTCGCCCGTCCGAGCGGGAGCCGGTCGGGCAGGGAGTCCACACCCGCGCCGACCCGGGCCACCTCACCCCGTCGGGCCCGCCGCTCGCCCACCATCACCACGAGCGCCACCACGATGAGCACACAGGCCAGGACCGCTGCGGGCACCCTGTCGAACGAGGCGCGGTAGCTGTGGTAGATCCCCACGGTGAACGCCTCGTACCGGAGCATGGCCACCGCCCCGAAGTCGGAGAGGGTGTACAGGGCCACGAGGAGCGCCCCCGCGGCGACGGCGGGCCGGATCTGACGCAGCGTCACCCCGAGCACCGCCCTGACGGACCCGCGTCCCAGGGTCCTGGCGACCTCCTCCAGACCCGGGTCCACGGTCCGCAGCGCCGCGGCAGCGGGGAGGAAGACGTACGGGTAACACGAGATCGTCAGCACGATGACCGACCCCGGAAGGCCCATGACCTGGGGAAAATCGGCGACCCACAGGTAGCCCAGGACGTAGGAGGGCATCGCCAGTGGCACGCAGAGCAGGGCGCCGACCACCGGGGCCCCGGGCAGGTCCGTCCGCACGGTGAGCCACGCGAGCGCGACACCCACCACCACGCTCAACGCGGTGACCAGCACGACCAGCACGACGGTGTTGACGAGCAGTTCGGCCGAGCGGCCGGAGCGGACCACCTCGATCGCGTGGGCGGGTCCCCGCTCGCCCGCGCGGATGACCAGGTAGACCAACGGGATGAGGGCCGCGGAGCACGCGAGCGTGGCGGCCGCCCCGAGGAGGGGGCGGCCGCCACGCAGACGGGTCCGGAGGTCTATGACGGTTCCGTCAGATCATGCCCACGCGCGTGAGCATCTGCTGGGTCTGCTCGAGTCCGTCGAGGTCCCCCAGGTCGATGTCGGGGCCTCCGAGCGTCTCGATGGGAGGCAGGCCGACGGCGTCCGAGGTGATGCCGGGCACCACCGGGTACTCGCTGGCCTCCTCGAGGAAGTAGAGCTGGGCCTGCTCACCGAGGAGCGCCTCCACCACGCGCCGAGCGTCCTCGGGCCGGTCCGTCGAGGCGAGCACGCCCACGCCGGCCACGTTGACCAGCGCACCGGGGTCACCCTTGGCCAGGTAACTGACCCGGGCACGCATGTTCTCGGGTCCCTTCTCCTCGGCGGTGTTGTACCAGTAGTAGTGGTTGGTCAGCCCGAGTTCGACCTCCCCGGTGTCCGTCGCCTCGAGGAGCGCCACGTTGTTGTCGTATGTCTTCGGGTCGTTGGCCAGGAAGTCACGGAGCCACTGTTCGGCCGCCTCGTCACCGCGGTCCACCCGTAGTCCGGTGACGAACGACTGGAATGAGGCGTTGGTCGGGGCGTATCCGACCTTGCCCCTCCACTCGGGGGCGGTCAGTGCGTCGATGGTGTCCGGGACGTCGGCCTCCTCCAGCACCTCGCTGTCGTAGACGAGGACGCGGGCGCGCAGGCTGGTCGCGACCCATGTGTCGTCGGACGCGCGGTACTCGGCGGGGACCTCGGTGACGGTCGCGTCGTCGAGTGTGGCCAGCAGCCCCTCCTTGGACAACGCACCGAGCGCCCCGGCGTCCTGGGAGAAGAAGATGTCGGCCGGGCTGGCCTGGCCCTCCTCGGCGATCTGCGCAGCCATTTCGGGGGTGCTCGCGTAGCGCACCTCGAGGTCGAGGCCGGTGCTCTCCTCGATCTGGGCCAGCAACGGGCCGACGAGATTCTCGCTGCGGCCCGAGTAGACCACCAACGTGTCCGAGTCGTCTCCGGCGCCGTCCGTGGTGCAGGCCGTCAGACCCACCACGAGCGAACCGGCTGCGGCGATCGCGGCCAGGCGGCGTCGCATCATCACGGTTCCTCCCTCACAGTCCCGGTGCCGCAGCGTGGGCACCGGGTGTGAGCTTAGCCTAAACTTATCCGCCGGTTCATCCCGGTGCGTCGACCCGGGATCAGTCCAGGTCGTCGTGCCGCATGAGCTGGCGGGCGGCCTCCGTGATCGATCCGGTCAACGAGGGGTACACGGAGAACGACCCCGCGAGGTCGCCGACGGTGAGCTGGTTCCGCACGGCCACGGAGACCGGCAGGATGAGCTCGGAGGCGGTGGGCGCCACGATCACTCCGCCGATCACCACACCCGAGGCGGGGCGGCAGAACAGTTTGACGAACCCGCGGCGCAGACTGCGCATCTTGGCCCGCGGGTTGCCCGCCAGCGGGAACACCTCGACGCGGGCGGGGACCTCACCGCTCTCGATCTGCGCGTGGGAGATTCCGACGGTGGCGATCTCGGGCCGGGTGAACACCGCCGAGGCCACGGTCCGCAGCTTGATGGGGCTCACGCCCTCGCCCAGCGCGTGGTACATCGCGATCCGGCCCTGCATCGCCGCCACGGAGGCGAGCGGGAACAGGTCGGTGCAGTCTCCGGCCGCGTAGATGCCGGCGGCAGTGGTCCGTGAGACACGGTCGACCTTGATGTGCCCGCTGCGCTGGACCTCGATGCCGGCGCTCTCCAGCCCGAGGTCACCGGTGTTGGGAACCGAACCCACGCACATCAGGGCGTGCGAACCCTTGACCGTCCGGCCGTCGCCCAGTCGGACGATGATCCCGTCCTCGTGGTGCTCGACCGCATCCGCCCGGGCGTGCTTGACCAGCGACACGCCGCGCTCGCTGAGCGCCTCCTCCAGCACGAGCGCCGCGTCGGCGTCCTCGTGTGGGAGGACACGGTCGCGGCTGGACACCATCGTGACCTTCACGCCCATCTCGGTGAAGGCGGAGACGAACTCGGCGCCGGTCACACCGGAACCCACGACCACCAGGTGGGAGGGCAGTTCGGTGAGGTCGTAGAGCTGCCGCCAGGTCAGGATCCGCTCACCGTCCGGCTCGGCGCCGGAGAGGATCCGCGGGTTGGACCCGGTCGCGACCAGCACCACGTCCGCGTCGAGGATCTTCTCCTGACCATTGTCCAG
>JBKBUP010000116.1:0-8791 GCA_046289795.1 Dietzia sp.
GTTGAAACCCTGGCCCAGGCGGCCGATCTCGGAACTGTCGTAGATGGTGACGCGGGCCTCCAGGTCGCCCTTCTTGACCCGTCCGACCCCCGCCTGCATCTCGCGGACGGGGTCGGCGATGGAGTCCGAGACCAGGCCCATGCCGATCGCCCCCGCGATCACGGCGACGCTGGCCATCACCGCGAGCGCCACGAGGATGTGGCCCGGGTCGTCGCCGAACAGCCCGACCCACTGTCCGGTGAGGATCAGCAGGATGCCGGCGACGGGGATGACTGTGGTGAGTGCCCAGCCCAGGAAGATCCGCCGCCGCACACCCGGAACGTGCCGGTTGGCCGGTACCCCGTGGGCGAGGGCGCGGACGGTGATCGGCCGCATGATCCGCTCGGCCTGGAGGTAGGAGATCAGGCAGGTGGTGGTCCCGCCGAGGATGCTCGTCACGCCCACGACGAGGGCGAGCCGGGGTGAATGGGCCACGTTGGCGATCACAAAGACGAGGGTGCCGATCAGCCACATGGCCCCGGAGATGAGCGCCTGGTGGAACGGCAGTCGCAGGGCCCGGTTGCGGATCGCTCCGCCGAACTCCTCACCGGAGCGGTCGACCCGGAGGACCGGGAGCAGCAACAGGGTCGACGCGATGACCCCGCCGATGAAGGCCAGGACCAGGTAGCCGATGAACAGGTACTGGTTGAGGAAACGGAACTGGTCCAGATCGAGGAAGCGGTCCATCGGGAGGACGAATCGCAGGAACGCGAAGACGAAGACCGCGCCGATGATGTTGGCCTGCACCATCGTGAGGGCATAGACGGGCCAGGGGGTGGCCCACAGCCACCGGAACAGCCTGACCCAACGCTCCATTGGGTCAAGGGTAGTTCCCGGCGCTCGTCACGGGAACGCAGGTGTGACGGACTGCGGCGATATGGTGGGGACATGCCAGGGGTGTTCGATCGGTTGGCCGGTCAGGCCGACGTCGTGGCGGAGCTGACAGCTGCGGCGTTGGCCGCGCGTGCGCGGGTCCCGGGCCAGGGGTGGGAGGCGTCGGACGCACGGATGGTCCACGCCTGGCTGTTCACCGGCCCGCCGGGCAGCGGCCGGAGCGTCGCCGCCACGTGTTTCGCCGCAGCGTTGCAGTGCGAGCACCCGGAGATCGTGGGCTGTGGCGAGTGCCGGTCCTGCCACACCGTGCAGGCGGGGACCCACGCCGATGTCCACCTCCTGGCCCCCCAGGGGGTCAACATCCTTCTCAAGGACGTCAAGGAGACCATCCACCGCGCCGCCAGTCGCCCCAGCACCGGTCGGTGGCAGATCGTGGTGGTCGAGGAGGCGGACCGGCTCACCGAGCAGTCCGGCAACGCGCTGCTCAAGGTGGTGGAGGAGCCGCCGAGCCGCACGGTCTTCCTGCTGTGCTCGCCCACGACCGACCCGATGGACATCATGGTGACCCTGCGGTCCAGGTCCAGGAACGTCGCACTGCGCCAACCGGACGCCGCCGCGGTCGAGAGCGCGCTCCTCGCCGGCGGCGGGATCGACCCGGAACGCGCGAGGTGGGCGGCGGCGGTCTCCTCCGGGCACATCGGCCGGGCGCGGTGGTTGGCCACCGACGAGGCCACCCGGGATCGCCGGGACGTGGTGTTGGAGCTGCCCATGGTCATGCACAACCCCGGCCGGGCGTTCCCGCTGGCGGACCGTCTGGTCAGCGCGGCCGAGCAGGAGGCGCTCGCCCGCAACACCGAGAACGACGAGCGTGAGGTGGAGGAACTGCGCACCGCGATGGGTGTGGGTGGCACCGGAAAGGGCGCGGTCGCGGCGGGTCGCGGCGCCGCGGGCGCGGTCAAGGAGTTGGAGAAGGCGCAGAAGTCGCGGCGGACCCGCTCCACCCGTGACTCGCTCGACCTCGCGTTGGTCGACCTGGCGGGCTTCTACCGGGACGCGCTCATGGCCGGCCTCGGAGTCGCTGACGTCGCCCCGGTGCACCCGGACAAGGCGGAGGAGTCGTCGCGCCTCGGGGGGCACTACCCGCCGGCGTCGGTGCTGAGGGCCATCGAGGCGATCCAGGAATGTCGGGCTGCTATCGAGGTCAACGTGAAGCCGAAATTCGCGGTGTCCGCGATGGTGGGGGCGATCCGGGAGGCGCTGGGTTGATGTAGCAGGGTCGATGTAGCTGGGTTGGAGTAACAGGGTTGAAGTAACAGGGTTGAAGTAACAGGATTGACGTGACCGGTGTGCGGCGCCGGTCGTTTTCAGGCTGCGCGAGCCGGTCGTATATAGTTGCGTCGCCCCACAAGGGCTCGCCGCGTTAGCTCAGTCGGTAGAGCATTTCACTCGTAATGAAAAGGTCGTCGGTTCGATTCCGACACGCGGCTCAGATGGAAGAACGCCCCTGAACTCGGGAAACCGTGACGGGGGCGTTCGGCGTCGTGGACCAGTGACCGGGCCCCCTCGGCCGCATACTAGGTGAGGACTGGCTACCTCGGCGACCAAGTGCGGGGCCTGCTCGCCGCGGAGGGCTCAGCTGCGCAGTTCCTCCCGAGCATGGCGAAGGAACCAGTTCTCCCATTGCTGCGGAGTCCACCCTCGCTCACGCGTCAGCCTCAACCACACAGACCTGGCCGTGAGCATCCACATCGCGTCGACGACGGCGTCGGGGGGAGGGGATCCGAGGATGAGCCCGGAGGCCCACCTCACCTCGTCCCAACGGGTGCGCTCTCGTTCTGCGAGGTGCTCTGCGGCGACGTCGTCGACTACGGCGGCCTCGTCGAGAACGTGCTGGATCGCGGCCGATCGTTCGTGCGCCCCACGCAGCCACCTCGCGCCGGCTGCCAGGCGGTCCTCGACAGTTCCTTCGCCCATCTTGATGTAGTCCGGCAACTCTCGAACAGGGGAGTTCGCGCCATCGGACAACGACAGGTCGATACAGGTGTCGAGCAGGGTGAGCTTCCCGTCGAACTGCTGGTAGACGGTCTGCCGGGTGAGTCCGGCGGCGGAGGCGACGCCGGACATCGTCGTGGCCACCCATCCCCGTTCGACGAACATCTTCTGTGCGACGCCCACCACCGCCGCCCGGTTGAGGCGTGCTCGCTCCGCACGGAGATCCGACGAGTAGGTCCTGGCCATGGATCGAGTCTAGACAGAATTCAATTTACAGTGTGTAATGTCAATTATGGATTCAGGATTCGTCGACACGCGGCTCGGCCGACTCCACGTCGAAGTGGTCGGCGAAGGTCTGCCACTCGTGCTGTGGCACAGCATGTTCGTCGATTCGACGAGCTGGAACCGGCTGGTGCCGTTGCTGCTGCACTCCCGCCGCCTCCACCTGATCGACGCACCGTCCTGCGGAAGAAGTGACCCGTTGCGCGAGGCGACGGACATCTCCGCATGCGCGGACGCCGCGATCGAAGTGCTGGAGCATGTCCGGGCGTCGACCGGGCAGGGCGGGATCGACTGGCTGGGCAACGCGTGGGGTGGTCACGTCGGCATGGAGGTGGCGGCGCGCAGGCCCGACCTGATCGGCAGTCTGGTCGCCGTCAGCGCACCGACTCACCCCATCGATCGGTCACTTCGCCGCAAGGTCCGGATGCTGCTCCCGCTCTATCGGCTCATCGGCCCCCGCGGGCCGGTGAGGTCCGCCATCGAGGAGACCATCTTCACGGACCACACCCGCGCGAACGACCGCGAGGCCGTCCACCTCCTGCGTGACGCGCTCGGACGGGCGGGGCGCACTGCGACGATCCGGGCCATAGAGACGGCGATCCTGAACCGCACCGATCTGCACCGGGCGGCACTGGAGGTGACCTGCCCGGTCCTGTTCGTCACCACGGACGACCGGGGCGAATGGACGCCGGAGCAGGCTCGTGCGGTCGCCGACGAGATGGTCGACGCACGCGAGGTGACGGTGCACGGGGCGCGGGTGATACCCGCGCTCGAACAGCCCGAGGCGACCTTCCTCGCCCTCGGCGAGTTCTGGGCGGGGCAGGATCGTCACTGACGCGGGCGAGTTGCTCGGCCATAGCGCGGTTCCCTGAGTGGGGAAACCGTCGGATCCATCGGAGGCGCGGATCTGTCGATACGGCGACCACTGGCGGTGACGACGATCACTCGCTACAGTCGAGTAACAGTTTACGTAGTTAGATAGCGTGCGCTGGCCGCCCCTCGACCACAAGGACCTCTCATGACCGCTGCGCCCCTGCTCGTCGAGCGAACCGACCACATCGAGACGTGGACGCTCAACCTCCCCGAGTCCCGGAACCCCATCTCCGACCCGGCGATCGTCGATGCACTGTGTGACAGGGTGGCCGCGGTCAACGCCGACCACGACGTCCGGGCCGTGGTGCTGACCGGGGCCGGCTCGGCGTTCTCCGCCGGCGGCAACGTCAAGGACATGGTCGACAAGTCGGGGATGTTCGGCGGGAGCCCGTACGAGCTCCGGGACGGCTACCGGGGAGGGATCCAGCGGATCCCCCGCGCGCTGTATCACTGTGAGGTGCCGGTGGTCGCGGCCGTCAACGGGCCGGCGGTCGGTGCGGGATGCGACCTGGCGGTGATGTGTGACCTGCGGGTGGCCTCCACCAAGGCGTGGTTCGCCGAGAGTTTCGTCCAACTGGGGATCATCCCGGGTGACGGTGGCGCATGGCTGCTGACCAAGGCGATCGGCCCGGCCCGGGCGGCTGAGATGGCGCTCACCGGAGATCGCGTGAGGGCCGAGCAGGCAGCCGCGTGGGGGCTGGTCAACGAGGTCGTGGAGCCCGAGAACCTGCTGGAGGCGGCCCATGCCCTCGCCGCGCGGGTGGCCAAGAACCCGCCGCACGCGGTGCGGATGGCGAAGAGGCTGCTCCGCGAGTCCCAGCACCAGTCGCTCGAATCGCTTCTCGAGCTCTCCGCGGCGATGCAGGCGCTGGCGCACCACACCGCGGATCACCGTGAGGCGCTCGCGGCGTTCGGGGAGAAGCGCGCAGGCGAGTACACGGGTCGCTGACCCGGGTACCTGACCCCGGCCCCGGGGCCTCGCGTCAGCGCGGGCCCCGGCTCAGCGCAGGCCCCAGGCTGTCGCGTGCCGGAGGCAGGTCTGGGTCAGCTCCTCGCTGCGCTCGAGGATGAGGTCCCGCGCGGCGATGACCCCGACGGTCGCGATCGTGCGACCCCTCTCCCGCAAGGCGACGGACACGCCGTCGCCGCCGTCCACGGCTACACCCGGTGCGGTGCACACGCCGGTCTCGCGCAGCTCCTCCAGGGAGTCCAGGAACCTGTCGACGAACTCGGACTCCGAGGCCGGCCGGGCGTTCAGGTAGGCCCACACGTCGCGCTTCTCGCGGTCGGCCAGGAGTAGCCAGCCCGACGAGGTCCGCAGCAAGGAGCGCCGCAGTCGATTCTCCGCGATGTAGGCGTAGTGCGGGTCGGAGGACACGTGATCCACGTAGAACAGGTCGTCCCCGACGTCGGTCGACAGGGCTGTGGTCAGGGCGGTCTCGGCGTGGAGGGCGACGAGCTGTTCCCTCGACACGGAGGTCACGGGCGGTCGGCCGGCGATCACGTTGAGCAGGTACGGCGCGGTGCCCAGGGTGTACACGCGGTCGCGCTCGTCGAGATATCCGACCGCGACCAGTCCGTTGAGCAGTCCCTGGATGGAACTGATCGGGGCGTCGAGGGCCTTGGCCACCGCGGTGAGAGTGAGGCCGGACCCCGACCTGGCGACCAGTTCCATGATCGCGGCGACCCGGTCCACCATGCGGTGTCGGGGACGCTCGGGAACCTTGCCGAGGTGGGCCAGCTCCGCCGCTCCGGTCACGCCGACCCCATCCGTCTCCGTCATGGGGTAAGACTATCCGCCCCTACGGGCCACTCGCGCCGGATACGCGAGAACGTATTACGTTCCGCTATTGCGTAAATGGTTGAGTCGTGGGATTCTCATCCCAGTGGTCCGGATCACCGTCCGGACATCACCCAGACTCTCGCCAACCCTCAGAGGAGGCCCGATGAGGACCGCACTCGCTCCACCGACCACGCTCGCGTCGGCAGACATGGACACACTGCGGGCGGAGGTCCGCGCCTTCCTGGCCGAGGAGATCGCCGCGGGCCGGCTCACGCCGTGGATCGACACCTGGCTCACCCGCTGGGACGAGGACTTCACCCGCCGCCTGGCCGATCGCGGCTGGGTGGGGATGGCGATCCCCACCGAGTACGGCGGCCGGGGGCGCACGCACCTCGAGCGATTCGTCGTCACCGAGGAACTCCTCGCCGTCGGGGCGCCCGTCGCCGCGCAGTGGGTCGCTGATCGGCAGATCGCCCCCTCGCTCCTCCGGTACGGAACCGAGGAGCAGAAGCGTGAGTACCTGCCCCGGATCGCCGCAGGGGAGTGCTGCTTCGGCATCGGGATGAGTGAGCCGGACTCCGGATCCGACCTGGCCAGCGTGCGGACGAAGGGCGTCCGCGTCGACGGGGGCTGGGCGGTCACCGGGACGAAGGTGTGGACCTCCGGCGCGCAGCACGCGGAGGCGTTCATCGCACTGGCCCGCACCGAGCCCCTGGACACCTCCCACCGTCACGCGGGATTGAGCCAGTTCATCGTGGACCTGCGCAGCGAGGGCGTCACCATCCGGCCCATCGTCTCCCTGTCCGGAGATCGCCACTTCAACGAGGTCGTGCTCGACGAGGTCTTCGTCCCCGACTCCCGGGTGTTCGGCACGCTCGGGCAGGGCTGGGAGCAGGTCAACTCCGAGCTGGCTTTCGAGCGCAGTGGGCCGGAACGCTTCCTGTCCTCCTTCCGCCTGCTCGCGGCCGAGATCGGCGCGATCGCCGAAGGGCGGCTGCCCGCGCGCACCGATCTGGGCCGTTCGGTCGCCCGGATGGCGGGACTCCACGCCCTGAGTCAGAACATCGCCGGGGCGCTGCAGCGCGGTGAACCCGCCGACAACGCCGCGGCACTGATCAAACTCCTGGGCACCACCACGGAGGGCGACATCGTCGACGTGGTCTCCGCCCGGCTCGGTGACGAGTTCTCGCCGGGCGAGGGGGACACGGCCGCGTCCGAGCTCACGGACCTGCTCCGTGCCGGACTCCATCAGCGCCCCGGCTTCACACTGCGGGGCGGGACCAACGAGATTCTGCGCGGCGTGATCGCGCGGGGACTGGGGATGCGATGAACGAGCACACCGGCATCAGCGAGAGCGCCGAGGCCGTCGACCTCGTGGTCGACGAGGACCTCGAGTCGATGATGGCGGGCGTCCTCGCGCAGTTCTCCGGACCCACCGTCGACCCCGACGCGACGGCCGTGTGGCAGGCCCTGTCCGAGGTGGGCATCGGCAGGCTCACCGCCCCGGAGGAGGCCGGGGGCAGTGGCGCGGGGTGGGCCGAGGCCGCCACCCTCCTTCGCCTGTCCGCCGCCGCGGGGGTCGCTGTCCCGTATGCCGAGACCGACCTCGTCGTCGGACCCCTGCGTCGCGCCGCCGGCCTGGACGACACCTCCACCGGAACGGCGACCCTCGCCGTCCTCGGCCCCGACGGCCGCGCTCGTCGTGTGACCTGGGCCGGGGCGACCGACACCGTCCTGTGCGTGCGCAGGTCCTCGTCCACCGGTGACGACACGCCGCGGTACGAGATCGCGGACGTCGCGACCGACAGCGCGGAGATCACGCCCGCCGACGGCACGTCCGCGGTGCCGATGGGCGACGTCACCCCGCCGCACGACGCGGACTGGACCACGGTCGACGCCACGTCGGTGGAGGCGGCGATCTTGCGAGGCGCCCTCGCCCGGGCCGTGCAGTGCGTGGGTGCCGCCGAGGGGATGCTCGACGCGGCGATCGCGCACACGACCGAGCGCAACCAGTTCGGCCGGGCGCTCGCCAAATTCCAGTCCGTGCAGAACCTCGTCGTCGACGTGGCCGCTGAGACCGTCCTGGCCCGCGCGGCGGTCGACCAGGCGGTCGCCGACGCCCTGGCCACCGACCTCGGTGGACCCCTGACGGGGTTCCGGGTGGCCGTCGCCCGCAGCGTGGTCTCCCAGGCGGTCGCGGTGGCCGTGCGCAACACCCACCAGGTCCACGGGGCTATCGGCACCACGCACGAACACACCCTGCACCGACTGACGCTGCCCGCCCTGCAGTGGCGCGGGGAGTTCGGCTCGGCCGACTTCTGGGAGGCGCAGCTGACAGGTGTCGCGCTCGCCGGCGGGATGGACGGAGCCTGGCCCATGGTCGTCGAGGGTGTAGGCGTAGAGGGCGGCGCCGCGGCGTGGCTCGACAGGGTCACCGGGGCCTGAACCCGTGACCGAGACGCCACGAACCGAGACGCCGCAGACCGGGACACCACCGGCCGAGACACGACAGACCGAGATACCTCGGACCGGTGCCCTCACCGACATCCGGGTCGTGGATCTGTCCCGGGTTCTCGCCGGACCGTTGTGCGGCCAGATGCTGGCAGACCACGGCGCCGACGTGATCAAGGTCGAACCGCCGGGCGGCGACGAGACCCGCGGTTGGGGGCCACCCTTCGTGCGGGACGACCACAGCGCGTACTTCGACGGGCTCAACCGCAACAAGCGGAACATCTGCATCGACCTGTGCGGCGAGGAGGGGCAGGCGCTGCTCGGCAGGATGCTCGAGGGCGCGGACGTGGTGATCGAGAACTTCAGGGCCGGCACCCTCGAGAAGTGGGGATTCGGCGACGACGAGTTGGCCGAGCGCTTCCCACGACTGATCCACTGCCGCATCACCGGGTACGGCGTCGACGGACCCCTCGGTGGCGCACCCGGTTACGACGCCGTCCTGCAGGGACTCTCCGGTCTGATGAGCATCAACGGCGA
>JBKBUP010000117.1:0-6911 GCA_046289795.1 Dietzia sp.
GGCCGCGCCCGCGGCGCCACCGAGCAGTCCTCCGGCGGCGGCCGCGGCGTGGAAGGCCCCGGGCGGTCTCGGGTCACGCCCGGCGCGCACGTCGGCCACCGCCTCGGCGAAGGCCTCGCCATCGGGGTACCGACGCCCCGGTTCCTTGACCATGGCATCGGCGAGGAGCCGGCGAACCGGTGGCGGCACAGAATCGGGCAACGGGGGCGGGGTGTCACGCACGTGCATCATCGCCACGCTCACGGGTGAATCGGCCACGAACGGCCGGCGCCCGGACACGCACTCGTACCCCACCACGCCGAGCGAGTAGACGTCGCCGGCCGGGGTGGTCTCGTGTCCCATGGCCTGCTCGGGAGCGATGTACTGCGCGGTGCCCACGACCATCCCGGCCTGGGTGACCGCCGCGGACCCCATCGACTTGGCGATGCCGAAGTCGGTGAGCTTGACCTTCCCGGAGGGCGTGATGAGGATGTTGCCCGGCTTGACGTCGCGGTGCACCAGCCCGATCGCGTGCGCGGCGTTGAGTGCGCGTCCGGTCTGCTCCAGCATGTCGAGGGTGTGGCGCAGCGGGAGTGTCCCCTCGCGGGACAGGACGTCCGACAGCGGCTCGCCCACCACCAGTTCCATGACCAGGTAGGACAGTGGACTGCCCGAGGCCGGGTCGTCGATCTGCCCGTAGTCGTAGACCGTCGCGATCCCCGGGTGCGAGATCCGCGCCGTGACCTTGGCCTCGGACCGGAAACGCTCCACGAACTCCTGGTCGGAGGAGAACTCGGACTTGAGGACCTTGACCGCCACGTGCCGGTCGAGCACGGCGTCGTCGGCTTCCCAGACCTGGCCCATCCCGCCCGTGGCGATCAGGCGGAGCAGGCGGTACCGGCCGGACAGCAACGCTCCCGAATTGAGGCTCATCCGCCGCCCCCGAGGAGGGCGCCGAGGACCTCGCGCCCGATGGGTGCGGCGTAGGTGGAGCCCACCGTGTCGCGGCTGATACCCGGACCGGACTCGATCGCCACGGCCACGGCCACGTCCTGGCCGGGGACGAACGCGATGTACCACGTGTAGGGAATGGACTCGTCGGCGTCCACCCCGTGTTCGGCGGTACCGGTCTTGGAGGCGATGGTCACCCCGGGCAGGCCGCCCCCGGCGTTGCGCTCCGCGCCCTCCATGAGCTCGGTGAGGGTGCCGGCCTGTTCGTCGGTGAGGGCGCGGCCGGCGTCCTCGGGTGTGAACCCCTGGACCACGGAGAGGTCCGGCGCCGTCAGTGAACGGATCAACTGCGGCTGCATACGTACCCCGCCGTTGGAGACCGTGGCGGCAACCATGGCGTTCTGCAGGGTGGTCATCCGGACGTCGCTCTGACCGATCGAGCTCATGGCGAGCTGCGCGGCGTCGTCCATCTGACCGAGTCCGGACGGAGCCGCGGGGATCCCCAGCTCCTCCGGTTCGCTGCCGTCGACACCGAAGCGCTCCGCCATCTCGGAGAACGCGTCGGTACCGATCTCCTGGCTGAGTTCGACGAAGGGGACGTTGCACGAGAGTTCGAACGCGGTGCGGAGGGTGACCGTGCCACCACCGCAGGTCTGACCGGCGTAGTTCTGCAGGTAGGTGGAGGTGCCGGGAAGGAGGGTCCGGTCGGCGCCGGAGACCGGGGTCTCTGGTCCCATGCCCGACTCGAGCGCGGCGGCCGCGGTGATGACCTTCATGGTGGAACCGGGCGGCAGGGACTGCTGGGTGGCGTGGTTGAGCAGCGGCCGGTCGGGGCTCTGCTCGATCCGTGCCATCTCCTGCGTCCGGACGGTCTGCTCCTGACTGGACAGCGCGTTCGGATCGAAGGACGGGCTGGAGGCGAGCGCCAGCACCTCCCCGGTCGAGGGCCGGACCGCGGCCACCGAACCCACGAAGGGGCCCTGGCCCGCGCCCCGCTGCAGGGCGCCGTAGGCGATCTCCTGGGCGACCGGATCGAGGGTGAGTTCCACCGAGCCGCCCTGTGGGGTGCGCCCCGAGATCAGCCCGGAGATGCGTTGGGAGAGCAGACGCGGGTCGGAACCGTTGAGGAACGCGTCCTGGGACTGCTCGATCCCCGAGGTGGCGAACTGCAGGGAGTAGTACCCGATCGTCGGACCGAACGCGGTCGGGGAAGTGGGATAGGTCCGCTCGAACTCGTACCTGCCCTCCGTGTGCACCGACATCGCCAGGACCCGGCCGCCGGCGGTGATCTGCCCGCGCTGGCGGGAGTACTCGTCGAGCAGCATGCGGGTGTTCCGGGCGTCGGCGCGCAACTCGTCGGCGCGGAAGACCTGGACCCAGGTGAGCTGGAGCAGCAGCGCGACCACCATGACCATGGCGGCGATCGCGACCTTGCGGATGGCGGCGTTCATGCGGCGGTCACCCGGACTTCCGGACGCGGGACAGCAGAGGGGTCCGCATCATGCCCGTGGCGGCCTCGGCGAGCGCGGGTGCCTGACGCGGGGTGGGCAACGGTCGGCGTGCGTCGTTGGA
Organism: Dietzia sp.; assembly: GCA_046289795.1. Classification (GTDB taxonomy): domain Bacteria; phylum Actinomycetota; class Actinomycetes; order Mycobacteriales; family Mycobacteriaceae; genus Dietzia. The sequence continues at coordinate 2,503 of JBKBUP010000117.1, forward strand.
CAACCGGAGCAGGATGGCCAGCAGGGCGTAGTTGGCGAGCAGGCTCGACCCGCCGTAGGCCATGAACGGCAGGGTGAGCCCGGTGAGCGGGATGAGGGTGGAGACGCCGCCGACCACCACGAACACCTGGATGGCCATGGTGAAGGCGAGGCCCACGGCGACGAGTTTGCCGAAGCTGTCCCGGATGGTCAGCCCGACCCGGATCCCGCGCAGGACGATGATCGCGTAGATCATCAGCACGGCGGCCAGGCCGATCAGCCCCAGTTCCTCGCCGATGGTGGAGGCGATGAAGTCGGTACCCGCGAACGGCACCTGGTCGGGCCGCCCGTTGCCGAGCCCGGTGCCGCCCATGCCGCCGGAGGCGAGCCCGAACAGCGCCTGCGAACTCTGGTAGCCGCCGGTGTCGAAGTAGGCGAAGGGGTCCTGCCAGATCTGGAACCGCACCCGCACGTGGCCGAAGAGGGCGTAGGCCAGCACGCCACCGATGCCCACCAGCACCACGCCGATGAGCAACCAGCTGATCCGCTCGGTGGCCACGTAGAGCATGGTCAGGACGGTGGCGAAGAGCAGGAGGGCCATGCCGAGGTCCGTGTTGAACACCAGCACGCCCAGGGACAGGAACCAGGCCACGATGATCGGCCCGAGGTCACGGCCCCGGGGCAGGTCCACCCCGAGGATCCGCCGGCCGGCGCTGGTGAACAGCTCCCGCTTCTCGACGAGGATCGAGGCGAAGAAGACGATGAGCAGGATCTTGGCGAACTCACCGGGCTGGATGGTGAAGCCGGGCAGGATGATCCAGTTCTTGGCGCCGTTGATCTCGGAGAACCGGGCGGGCAGCACGGCCGGGATCGCCAGCAGCACCAGACCGGCGAAGCCCATGGTGTAGCCGTATCGGGACAACACCCGGTGGTCCCGGAGGAAGTACAGCACCGCCGCCATGAAGGCCAGACCGATCAGTGTCCACAGCAGCTGGCGGGTGACGTCCATGCCGGGCGGGTCGTTGCCGTTGGCGACGGCGCGCGCCGCGTACGCGAGGTCCAGGCGGTAGATCAGCACCAGACCCAGGCCGTTGAGCAGCGCGACGGCCGGCAGCAGCACGGGGTCCGAGAAGGGCGCCAACCACCGGATCAACAGGTGGGCCCCGCCGCACAGGCCGAGGTAGGCGAGGGTGAGCCACAGCAGCGTCAGGCTGAGTTCCTGCTCCTGGGCCAACTGGACCAACAGCAGCGCGAAGCCGACGATCACCGAGGCGGCGACCAACAGGACGAGCTCCTTGCCGCGGCGGGGCGGGGCCGGAGCCGCCTGCGTTCCGGGAGCGGATGCGGGGGCGGTCACCGGTCAGCTCACCGCCCGGCAGTCCACACCCGGCACCGGGGCCGGGGTGGGACGTGGGGAGGGCTGGGGGGACGGTTGCGGTGACGCGGTCGGTGACGACGGCGAGGTGGTGGCCTCGGCCGGCTCCCCGCCGCGTTCCTGGCCGCGCTCCTCGGGTTCGCACGCCGGCAGCAGGTTGTCCTGCGCGAGGCGGAAGACCTGGGCGTTGGCGTCGGAGAGACTGCCCGACGGCATCCCCGCACGCACCGACTCGCGGGCCGGCTCGCGCAGGTCGCCGAGGGTGAAGACGTCGCACCCGGCCGGGATCGCCTCAGGGTCGTGCAGTGTGAGCGTGCCGTCGGCGGTCAGACACGCCACCTGGCTGACCGAGGCGAGGGTGATGCCGAACACCTCGCCGGAGATGCCCTGCTTGACCACCACCTGGCTGTCCTCTTCGGTGACGAAGTAGTTGCTCCGCACGAGGAGCGCGGACACGCCGACGATCCCCGCGATCAGCGCGAGTACCCCGACCACGCTCAGCGCGAAACGCCAGCGGGTGCCGCGCGGGGCGGCGGGGTCCACCTCGTCGTCGTCGGAATCTTTTCCGCGCCCGGACCCGGACCCCTCACCGGCCGCGCCGGCCCCACCGTTCCGCGAGGCGACCTGGGCGCGCGAGAACGCGGCGGCCCGGCCGGCGGCGGTGTCCGCGTGCACCGCGATCTCGCCCGGCTCGTCGGTTGAGGCCGCGCCCACGACCACGGGCACGACCGTGCCCCCGCGGGGCGAGTCCACGACGTCGGCCACCACGACCGTGACGTTGTCGGGGCCACCGGAGCGCAGCGCGAGCTGGACCAGCCGCTCGGCTGCCGCGTCGGCGGACCCGGTGCCGAGGGTCTCGGCTATCGTCTCGGCGCTCACCGGGTCGGACAGGCCGTCCGAGCAGAGCAGGTAGCGGTCGCCCACCCGCGCCTCCCGGACGGCGGTCGTGGGCTCGACGGGCTCGCCGGTGAGAGCCTTGAGGATGAGCGAACGACGCGGGTGCACGTGCGCTTCCTCGGCGGTGAGCTCGCCACGGTCGACGAGCGACTGGACAAAGGTGTCGTCCTTGGTGATCTGCGTGAGGACGTCGTCGCGGAACAGGTACGCGCGCGAGTCACCCACGTGGATCAGACCCATTCGGCGGCCGTCGAAGAGCAGGGCGGTGAGCGTGCAGCCCATGCCGTCGGCCTCCGGATGCGCCTCGACGTGCGCGGCGATCGCCTTGTTGCCCTCGTGCAGCGCCCGGCTGAGCGCGCCGGCGAGGTCGGATCCCGGTTGGTCCTCGTCGAGCGTGGCCAGCGTCGCGACCATGATCTGGCTGGCCAGCTCGCCCGCGGCGTGGCCGCCCATACCGTCGGCCAACGCGAGGACGCGGGGCGCGGCGTAGGCGGAGTCCTCGTTGTTGTCGCGCACCATCCCCGTGTGGGAACGGGCGGCGTAACTGAGAGCGGGGGTCACGCGCGCAGCTCGATCACGGTCTTGCCGATCCGGATCGGCGTGCCGGCGGCCACCTTGACCGGGGTCGTCACCCGCGATCTGTCCAGATAGGTGCCGTTGGTCGAGCCCAGGTCCTCGAGGAACCAGTCCGGCCCGTGGGGGGACAGCCTGGCGTGTTGGTTGGATGCGTAGTCGTCGTCGATCACCAGCGTGCACGAGTCGGCCCGGCCGAGCAGGACCGGCTGTTCGGACAGCGTGATGCGGGTCCCCGCCAGTGCGCCCTGGGTGACGACCAGGTGGCGGATCGCCTTGGTGCCGCGGCCCAGGAAGCCGCCCCGACGCTCACCCTGGCCGCCCGACCGCATCCCGACGTTGCCGAAGACGTCGGTCTTCAGCGCACGCAGGACGAGGTAGATGAACAGCCACAGCAGCACCAGGAGGAGGCCACGCGAGAGTTGCAGAACAAGTCCCTGCACGAGTTCGGTCCTCCCCTCTCAGTCAGGTCACCTCGGGCAACGTGTGATCGCCCCCGGAGGTTCCCGGGGGTCCATGCCTGTCGAGGCTAGTCGAACCGGACGGTTATCTCCGAGTGTCCGACGCGGATCACGTCGCCGTCGGCCAGCTGCCAGTCCTGCACCGGGCCCTCGTTGACCGTGGTCCCGTTGGTGGAGCCCAGGTCGGTGAGTACCGCCTCGCGGCCGTCGAAGCGGATGTCCGCGTGTTGCCGGGACACCCCGGTGTCCGGGAGCCGGAAGGCGGCGTCCTGGCCGCGGCCGAGCAGGTTGGAACCGCGCTGGAGGCGGAAGGTGCGACCGGACCCGTCCTCGAGGTGCAGTGTCACCGTGAGCGAGGCGCGACCCTGGGTGATCTGGGTGGGGGCGTCGGACGGGCCACCCCAGCCGGTGTTCTGACCGCCGGACCCGGACCGGGTGGCGACGGGATAGTTGGAGGCGGGTGCCTGCATGGGGTTGTTCTCCTGACTGGCGCCCGGCGGCGCGGGGATCGGCGACGACGGCGCCGGATGACCCGGTGCCGGTGCCGGCGCGGCGGCCGAGATGTGGAACGGGACGGCGTCGGGGTCCACGACCCCGTTGATGCGCATCTGCCCGGTGTGGAGGTCGTCGCGTTCGACGAAGGTGACGGCGACCGGGCCGTAGGTCTCCCACCCCTGCTCCGCGATATGGTCCGAGAGATGGCGAGAGAACGTCTTGACGGCCAGGGCCTCGTCCTCGGTGAAGGACGCGTAGTCCGACCGGGCGAGCGTGATGGTGTAGCTGTTGGAGACCAACAGGTGTCCGTCGACCACCTTGAGAGAGGCCTCGGACTGCTTCCGCAACTGGGCCTCCACCTCGGCCGCCACCACCTTGCCGCCGAAGAGACGGGCGAAGGCGTCGCCTACCGCGCCCTGCAGCGTGCGTTCGAACTTGCCGACGATTCCCACGAGCGCCTCCTCTTCTCTGGTGCGTGTCCGGACGTGTGGTCGCCGCTCGTGACGGCGGCATCCGGTCGATCATAGAGGCGGGGGCGGCCCGAAGCACGTGCCTGGGATCCCCGGAGGGCCCGGAGTCCGGCCCCACCAGCGGATTAGTGTGGCCGGTTTGGTGCGTGTTAACGTATTC
>JBKBUP010000117.1:6921-8691 GCA_046289795.1 Dietzia sp.
GGGCGAGTGGCGGAATGGCAGACGCGCTGGCTTCAGGTGCCAGTGTCCTTCGGGACGTGGGGGTTCAAGTCCCCCTTCGCCCACCACGAGAGTGCAACTACGGTTGCATCATGAGCCGGCCGAGAGGCCGGCTCTTCGCATTTCGGGCCCTCGGTTGTTTCGGGCTCGGGCATTGCGTCCCTAACCTGAATCAGGTTCAATAACGGGCGTGACGTAGGCTCACGCGGAAGTTCTATCGGAGGCTGGCGCCACCCTGCCGACGCCCCGGAGGACGATGCCATCCCGGTGGACGGAGCAGAGATCACCATCTCGCCCGCGCCGCTTCGTGAGCTCGCATCCCACAGCTCGAACTCCACAGTTCGAATATCGCAGCTCGAATTTCGCCCCGGTGCCCGGAGCGAACCCGGACGATCACACTCCGGGGCCCGAACACGATGTAATGAACGGACATGGTCTGAGTCGGTGCGTGCGCGTCGACTCTCCACAACGCTGTCGAAGGAACCCCTATGGCCTCGAGCCTCGAAGAGATCCCCGATATGTCCCCACAGACCGATGTGCGGGATACCGCTGATGCACCGTCGGTGATCGGTGTGGTCGCGGAGTCGGATCCCGCGGAGAACCGGGTGGCCGCCACGCCGGTGACGGTCGCCAAGCTGATCGGACTCGGGTACCGGGTCGTGGTGGAGGCCGGGGCGGGAACACGCGCCGAGTTCTCCGATGCGGACTACGCCGAGTCCGGCGCCGACCTGGTCGAGGGTGACGAGGCCTGGTCGAGCGACGTGGTGTTGAAGGTCGCGGTGCCCACCGAGGCCGAGGTCGCTCGGCTCCGGTCCGGTGCGACCCTGGTCGGGCTGTTGGCGCCCGCACAGAACGAGCGGCTGCTGTCGGTCCTGGCCGAGCGCGGGGTCACCGCGCTGGCGATGGACGCGGTGCCGCGGATCTCGCGGGCCCAGTCGATGGACGTGCTGAGCTCGATGGCCAACATCGCCGGCTATCGCGCCGTGATCGAGGCCGCCCACCACTTCGGCCGGTTCTTCACCGGCCAGGTCACCGCGGCGGGCAAGGTCCCGCCGGCCAAGGTGCTGGTGGCCGGTGCCGGGGTCGCGGGTCTGGCGGCGATCGGCGCGGCCAGCAGTCTCGGGGCGATCGTCCGCTCCACCGATCCGCGTCCCGAGGTGGCCGACCAGGTCAAGTCGATCGGCGGCGAGTACCTGCCCGTCGAGGTCCCGGACGAGGAGAAGGTCGTCTCCACGGACGGTTACGCCAAGGCCACCAGCGAGGCCTATGACCGCGCTGCGGCGGACCTGTACTCGGCCCAGGCGGCCGACGTGGACATCGTCATCACCACCGCGCTGATCCCGGGCCGGGCGGCGCCGCGCCTGCTCACCGCCGCGGATGTGGCGTCGATGAAGCGCGGCTCGGTCATCGTGGACATGGCCGCCGCCCAGGGTGGCAACGTCGAGGGCAGCGTCGCCGACGAGGTCGTGGTGACCTCCAACGGCGTGACGATCATCGGGTATACCGACCTGGCCGGGCGTCTGCCCGCGCAGGCCTCCCAGCTGTACGGCACCAACCTGGTCAACCTCACCAAGCTCGTCACCCCGGCCAAGGACGGGCGGTGGGCGCTGGATCTGGACGACGTGGTCCAGCGCGGGGTGACAGTGGCCAAGGGCGGTGAGATCATGTGGCCGCCCCCGCCGGTGCAGGTCAGCGCCGCACCCGCCGTGGCCGCCGCCCCGCTCGAGCCGCCCGCGGAGAAGAAGAAGATGT
>JBKBUP010000118.1:0-8339 GCA_046289795.1 Dietzia sp.
GCAGACCATCGTGCACCTGGTCCGCCACGGTGAGGTGCACAATCCGGAGGGCGTGCTCTACGGTCGCCTGCCGGGCTTCCGGCTCTCCGAGCTGGGGCGCAGTCAGGCCGAGACCGTCGCCCGCACTCTCGGGCAGGGGCACGACATCGTGTCGATCGTGGCTTCGCCGCTGCAGCGCGCCCAGGAGACCGCCGCCCCGCTGGCCGAGGCGCTGGGCCTGCCGGTGGGGATCGACGCCGACATCATCGAGGCCGACAACCGCTTCGAGGGCAACAAGGTCGGCGGCCGGGGTGGTGCGCTGCGCAACCCGCAGTACTGGCCGATCCTGATCAACCCGCTGCGACCCTCGTGGGGTGAGCCCTACCTCCAGATCGCCCACCGGATGATCGGGGCCGTGTACTCCACGCTCGACGCCGCCCGCGGCCACGAGGCGGTCCTGGTGAGCCACCAGTTGCCCGTGTACACCACGCGCCGGTTCCTCGAGGGCCGGCGGCTGTGGCACGACCCCCGTTCGCGGCAGTGCTCGCTGGCCTCGATCACCTCGTTGGTCTTCGAGGGCACCACACTGCGCGACATCGTCTACTCCGAGCCGGCGGGTGCGTCCGACCCGTCGCAGACAGGAGCCTGAACAATGCGACGCCCCAAGGCCGCTCTCGGCGCCCTGCTCCTCGCGGGCGCCCTCGCCACCGGCGCGTGCGCGACCGGTACCGACGCGGTGGTGACGGGCCCCGAGACGTTCGAGTTCGTGAGCCCGGACGGTCAGCTCGAGATCCATTACGACCCCCCTGCCGAGCGCAAGCCCGTCGCCACACTCACCGGCCCGGATCTGCTGGACCCCGACCGCACGCTCAACGTCCAGGAGGACTTCGAGGGCCAGGTCGTGATCCTCAACCTGTGGGGCCAGTGGTGCGGCCCGTGTCGCGCCGAGTCCGACGACCTGCAGCGGCTGCAGGAGGAGTTCGAGCCGCAGGGCGCCACGGTGTTCGGCATCAACCTGCGTGACCCCAACCGGCAGAAACCCGTCGACTTCGTCGAGGACAACGGCATCACGTTCCCCTCGATCTGGGATCCGACCAACGCCGCGGTGGCCGCACTGCGCGGCTTCCCGACATCCGTGGTGCCGGCGACGATCATCCTGGACAAGCAGCACCGGGTGGCCGCCGTGTACCTGGCGGAGATCACCGACGACCAGTTGCGGGACACCGTCTCCGCGATCCTGGCCGAGGAGGTCGAGCCGGTGTGAACCCGGAAACGATCCTGATCGCGCAGAGCGTGGGGGAGACCTTCCAGCAGACCGTGGCCAGCGGCCCGATCCTGCTGGCGCTGGGCGCCTGTGTCCTGGCGGGGCTCGTGTCCTTCGCCTCGCCGTGCGTGATCCCGCTGGTGCCCGGTTACGTGGCGTACCTGGCCAGCGTGGTGGGCGCCGACCGTCCCCCGGTCACAGTGGCCGCCGCCGAACGCGAGCGGGCCGCCACGGCGACCCTGACCCTGGACGAGCGCCGAACCCGCCGTGCCTCCCGCACTCGGGTGGTGGTGGCATCGCTGCTGTTCGTGGGCGGCTTCACCGTGGTGTTCGTGGCGCTCAGTGCCATGGTGCTGGGCACCGTGCAGTACCTGGCGCCGCAGCAGGAGCTGCTGCAGCGCCTCGGGGGTGTGGTGACGATCCTGATGGGGCTCGTGTTCATCGGCCTCGTGCCCACCCTGCAGCGGGATACGCGCATGCAGCCCAAGGCGCTCTCGACGTGGGTCGGCGCCCCGATGCTGGGCGCCGTCTTCGCTCTGGGCTGGACACCGTGTCTCGGGCCGACGTTGGCCGCGGCGCTCTCGGTGGCCGCGGGCACGGGTGTCGATGCCGCTCGAGGCGTACTGCTGATCGTGGCGTACTGCCTGGGCCTGGGGCTGCCGTTCGTGTTGGTGGCCTTCGGTTCCACCTGGGCGATGCGGACCGTCGGGTGGCTGCAGAAGCACACCCGCGCCATCCAGGTGTTCGGCGGCGTCATGTTGATCATCGTGGGTCTGCTGCTGCTCTCCGGCGCGTGGGCCCTGTTCATCGACTGGCTCCGCGACTTCGCCATCTCGGACACCACCCTTCCCATCTAGACGACGCTCCACCGCCCACGGGCTCACGCCGCCTCCTCTCCCACGCCGGCCATCCCGAGACGCGCGTGGATCGTCCGGTCGAGGTCGTGGAGTAACGCGAAGGGCAGGATCGGCGCCTCGAGTGGAGTCAGTTGTGGCGGTCCCGGCCTGGCCGGCGGCGGGTCGGCGGCCCGCGGTGTGCCGGCGGGCGGGATCCACCTGACTCCCTGGGGTGCGCGGCGGTCGGGGACCGTGGTCCAGCCGGTGTCGTGGATCATGGCGTGGCAGTCGCCGCTGGCCAGGGCGAGCTCGTCTATGTTCGTGAGTCCTCCGGCTGACCAGGGTGTCCCGCTGTGATGGGCTTCGCAGTGTCTGGCGTCCTGGTCGCAGTCCGGGTGGGTGCAGCCTCCGTACGCGGCGAACAATGCGAGCCGCTGGTAGCGCGAGGCGGTTCTGCGGCTGCGGTAGAGCATCAGCTGCATCTCGTCGTCACACAGCGCCAGGAACCAGTGGTTCCCGCGCGCCATGGCCAGCGCCTGGGGCACCGGGACGCGGATCCCACCGTCGGTCTCGCCGCAGCCGGCGAGGGTGGTGAGCTGGTCGAGGTCCATACGCACGACGATCGCCGCCGGAGCGCCGGTCTTGCGGGCGTCTGCAGACAGTGCCAGATGCAGCGCGTGGACCATCGCGTCGTGCATGCGCTGGCCGTCGGTGCGGGTGTCTCTGGTGTCCGGGTCGGGCCACAGGCGGCCGGGTTGGCCCCAGCGGGCGTGTACCTCGCGCATCAGGGCCGCGAGTTGAGGGTCCATGGTCATGCTGGCGCTGGCCATCAGGTCCAACCCCTGACCGCCACAGGACACCGACCTGCGCCGTGCCCTGTCCTCGGCGCCGCGCTCGGTGCGGCCGGGATCCAGGGTGTCGAGCAGCCGGTGCGCGTGTTCCTGCAGCTGCCGGGTGGTGGACTTCTCGGCAGCGGCGAGCAGTTGCTGCTCCAGGCGGTCGCGCACCTCGTCGTCACACTCTTCCGACAGCGCGTCCAGCGCCTTTCCGATGACCCGCAGCTGCCCGGCCGACACCCTGCCGGTGCCGCTGGCGCGCATGCGGGCGGATTCGGCGATCCCGGCATCGTCGAGCCGTCCGCGGGCCTCACCGGGTGCAAGGCCGAGGCCGCCGGTGAGCATCTGGCGGTCGTTGATGAAGCCCATCTCGCGAGCGGTGCCCGATTCCCGGGCCGCGGCCATGACGCGGGCCTGGGTCGCGCGGATCCGGCGTTGGGCCTGCTCGAGCGCGACGAGCTCGGCGTGCAGCTGTGCCGGCGACGTGTCCGCCCAGTCTCGCTGCAGGTGTTGATCGAGCGCGGCGACGACGGCGGACAGCTCGTCCCCCGCTGCGGCACGTCTCACGTTCTCGCTCATGTGTTCGATTAGATCATCCGGGTACGACACAGTGCGTCGATGCAGTTCAGGGGGGCGGTGAGTTCGACCCGGCAAGCCCTACCAGGGCCAGAACGCCTTGATCATCGGCGAGATGAACAGCCAGGCCAGCATGAAGTACAGGACAACAATTGACGCGACGAGTGTCACTACGTCGTGCGGCTGGAGCACCGACTTGAGTAGCTGCCTTCGATACTCGTCCCTGCGGGCCAGCTCTTCGCGGCGCCGCTCTTCTGCCTCGAGGTCCATTCCCGTGACCTCGCCCTCGCTCTCGCCCTCGCCGACGTTCGCGAGTTCGCTGCCGTCCTGGTGGTCGTTCATCCGGGGATCCCCTCTAGATCGCGTAGTGGTACTGCCGGAGCAGGAGGTCATGGTGTTCGGTCACGGATTCGTAGGCGAGCTCGGCGAACTTCCTGCCCACCGGGGAGCCCGCCGCGGCGCCGACTCCGCCGCCGGCCAGCGCGCCGTATGGTCCGGCGAAGGAACCCGCACTGAATCCGAGCAGTGCCCCGCCGGCTACTCCGCCGCCGAGCGCTCCACCGGTCTCTGTCACGGCCTCGGCGGCGCTTGCTTCGCCACGGGTGTATCGATCCAAGCCGTCGTACATGGTCAGACCGGTGCCCAGGGGGCCCGCAAGCCTCCCGACGAAGCGGAGTCCGGCGCTCGCCTGTCGGCCGTAGTCGTCAGGGGCGGGGTTGAGTACGTGCCGACCGCGGGTGAGGGGGTCGAGTTCATCGGCGCGCCTGGGGAGTCCCATGGCCATGGCGCGGGTGATCGCGTCGACCGCAACGCCGGGCCAGGGATCGTCCGGTCCGGGGATCGGACCCCGGTCGACCTCCGGTGGGATCGCCTCGTGAAGCCGGGTGGTGATGTCGTCAATTTGACGTCCGTAGTGCTGGTCGAGTGAGGCCACCACGTCGAGCGCCAGCTCGATCGCCTCCGCGTGGCCGGGGACATCGTCCTGGGTGAGGTCGTCGCGACCGGGCGCCGGCGAAATGTAGTCCCCGAGGACGACCAGGCCGCGAGCCTGCGCCTCGGAGATGCGGTCGCGGACCACCTGCACCGCGGGTCCGAGTGCGTGTCCGGCCTGCTCGAGTGTCCGGGGCAGTTCCTCGAGGTGCCCGGCGAGCGCGGAGGCGTGGCGATGCTCGGAATCGGCGGCGAACAGGACCGCGTCGGCGGCGACGCCTTCCCAACCAGCGGCAAGGCTGCGGCGCCCCTTGGATAGAGCCTCGCGCGACTCCTCGGCAATGGCCTGACGTTCGGAGATCGCCAACGTCGCCGTCGTCACGCCACCGGTGTCCCACCGCCGCACCGCGCCCACCGAATAACTCACCCGATCCCCCTCCGCGACTCTTGCCCCGTCACCAGGTACGACGGGGCGAGCCGTCGGGCGGTTCCATCGCTGGTCAGATTTCCCGGCGGTGCTGTCAAAACACGGGTGGAACCATCCCGCTAGTCGGGGCGTCATACAGATCGTGGGGACATTAAGAGGAATTGCCGCCGCGCTCGCGGCGTGCGTGGTGCTGTCCGGGTGCGGCGCGGGTCAGGAGGACGACCAGACGACGACGACGAGCCCAGTCGTCACCGAGACGTCGGGCAATCCCTGGGATCTGCCGATCGAGCAGCGGCCCGCCCTATTCGACCCTTGCGCGGAGATCCCGATCGAGGCGGTGGAGCAGGGGGTTGGTGGGCCGGTTGAGGAGGTCAGAGAATTCTCAAGTAGCGAACCGGAAGATCTCATCTCTTGCGGTTGGAAGAACGGTGAAGTGCATTTCGTCCTCTTGGCAACATGGAAGTCCCATGAAGAATACCGCTCGGACCGTTCCTTTGCTGTTATAGATGAACAGGCAAGCTCGAATGGGAGGTCGGGTCTTCGCCTCACCGAGGCCGGTGATAATTCTTCTAGAACGTGTACCCAATTGTTCTTCACATCGCAAGGAACGATGTGGGTGAGCGTGGACTTGGTTACAGCGCTTCGCGAATTTAAGGGGCAGCGCCTCGCCAATGCCTGCGACGCACTTGAAGAGGCTGTACGTCCCATCGTGGCTCATATTCCGGAGGGAGACTATCGATGACTATTCATCTTGAGATCGGCACCGCCGAAAAGTGCATTGAGGCTTGCGATAAGTTCGTCGATTCAGTCAGAATTGCTTCGACCGTGAACCGATTGCAGCTTCAAGCTTCTTCTCCAAGTGCGTTCGAGACCGCGCGCCAGCTGGGAACCGTCTATTCACTGTTCGCGGGTGAGGATTTGGACGGTCTCGTGATGGGATTTGTGGATCAGGTTGAGGCCATGTCCATGCTCTTCGCTGCCGCCGGAGGGCTGATCGAAGCTCAGGACGAGGCGGTGGCGGCGGCGTTGGGGAAGGCGGCGCAGGAGCCGGCCGGACTGCAGAGCCTGGGGCTGATGGGTTCGCTCGGGTCGACCACCGCGATGCTCGATGCCGCCGACGGGACCAGTACGCCGCGCGGGTACGACCGTGTGGGGCCCGAGGAGGTGTCTGGTGCTCCGCTGGCGAAGATGGTGTCCGGGGCGCAGGCCCTGGACCCGGCGCAATTCCAGCAGGTTCGTGATCGCGTCAGCACGGTCGCAACGAGTATCAGGTCGGCGGCCGCCGACCTGCACGGCGGACTGCGGGACGCGCTCGGCAGCCAATGGCAGGGTGAGTTCGCCGCGCAGGCCAGCACCTCCGTGGGGTCATTCACCGACTCAGTCAACAAGCTGGCCACCGTGCTCGAGCAGGTGGTGGTCAAGGCGGAGACAGCCGAGAACGGCTTCAGCACCACCAAGTCACGGATCGGCGAGGAATCCGCGTCACTCCAGGCTGCGCAGGTGAACACCCCGGGCTTCGGCTACGTCCACGGGCCGCCGACGCCCGAATCCGCCACCGCGATGGCCGCCGCTCAGGCCGCGGCCGAGGAGCAGGCGCGGGCGATCGTCAATACCGTCTACAGCCCCGCCGTGATGGACGCCAACCTCACCGACCTGGACATCCCCAGCCCGTACCGAGTCGTCTCGACGTCGGCGCTGGGTGGCGCGAGTGGACTCGACCTGATGTCGGCGTGGAACGTGGACGGGGTGGTGCGGCCAGCGGGTCCGAGCACTCCGAGCGGCGCAGCGCTTGCGGCCGCTGGGGGAGGAGTCGCCCCGTCAGGAGCCGTCGCGGTTGGCGGTGCCGCCGGAACGGGGGCGACGACGACGAGCCTGCCCACCACCGCAACCGACGCCGCCACCGAGCAGGCGCTTCTGGCCTCGCGTAGCGGCGCAGCCGATGGCGGGGGAGCGGTGTCGGGAACCGCCGGTCAGGCGGGCGCGGGCGGGGCGAGCCCGGGCGGAGCGAATACAGGAGGGGTGAACGCCTCGACCCATGCAGCCGCCACACCGTTCGCGCCGGTCACGAGCGCAGCGGGCCAGCCTGCCGGCGCGGGAGCGGCAGGGGCGCGGGGCATCCGCAACGGCACCAGCCAGCGGGACCGCGGGTTCGGGTCCGCCGCCGGGATGCTCGGCGGCAGCGGCGCCGCTGCGGCAGGCGCAGGAGCAGGGGCCGCCAGGATGGGCGGGGCAGGAACGCTGGCGGGCCTCGGAGCCCCGGGCGGTGCGTGGATGGGCGGACCGACTGCGGGCGCACCGGGAGCAGGCGGCGTGTCGGCGGGCTCGGGGTCCGCGGGGTCACCGGCGGGGGCGTTCTCGTCGTCGTCGACTGGCGGTGCCCAGGCCGGGCGCGCCGGGATGATGCCGATGGGCATGATGGGCGCGGCGGGGGCCGGACAGAACGACGGCCGTCGCGGGCACACGCCAGCCGGGTACCTGACCAACGCCACCAACGCCTCGGAGATCATCGGGGACCCCGTCAAGGTCGCACCCGCTGTTCTGGGGCGGACACCGCCCGCCGAGGACGCCACTGTCGAGCAGAAACCGCAGCCGGACACGGCATATGCCGGCCGGGTCATCGGTCGGCGCCTTGTGGGAGGCGGCAAGGCAGTTGACTAGGTCCGCGATCGTATGGCCGAAGAGTTCCGCCCGCGACCTGCGTTGTTGATACTGGGCACATGAACGACTTCGTGCGATGTCTAAAGCAGGCAGGCACGATGGCCGCTGTTGTGATGCTGATGGCCGCGTGCGGGGGATCGCCGACCGAAGAGGGCCCGGCATCGCCCACCGGGACCGCTTCTTCGAGCGCCACGTCGGCAACGACGTCGTCGGCTGGCTCCACGACAAGTCATGCCGAGACGACGACCGAGTATTCCGAGCCCCAGACACAGACGGCGCCAGCGGCCGCGATCGTGAACGTGGGTGTGGCATGTGGCCCTCGTGGGGCGGTTGCCACGTTCGCCGACGGCGCGACCGCCTATTGCGCCCGCCTGCAGTACACCGATGGTGCGGCGTGGTCACGCGACCCGTCCTTGGCGCCGAACCCCGCAGTGGAGGAGAGCTTCCGTCACGCCGGCCCGGAGATCGGTGACCAGTGCATCGGGGCCGACATCGGACGAACGGCCACTGACGCATACGGGAACGCGATCGTCTGCGACAACTACCGGTGGGTGCTCAATGTCGGGCAAGAACCCCGTCACCCATGGGTGGACGACCAGGTCGAGTGGATGGAGTGTCTAGAACAGTTCACGCAGGAGGAATGCCAGGAAAACCTGAATTGATGTGTTCCGCGCCGGTGTCTTTGTAGGTCACCGCTACTCGAAAAGCACTGTCCCGACCAGGCCGACGATCATCAGCGCGATCCCCAAGAGGAATTCCGTCCGGTTCTGAATGTCGTGCCACAAGATCGCCAAGAAGCGCTGCTTGATGTCCTCCAGGCGCGAGAACGGCTG
>JBKBUP010000011.1:0-6079 GCA_046289795.1 Dietzia sp.
CACCGCGATGATCCCCACCAGCATCGCGGCGAGAATGGGCGGGATCACCCGGGCCACCCGCGGGACGGCCCCGACGGCGAGGAACGCCAACACCATGGGCAGGGCCACAGCGGCGGAGGCCCACACCGCGTCGACCAACCCGAGGCCGAATCGGAGGAACACCCCGGCCACCATGGCCATGATCAGGGGCATCGGGATCCAGTCCATGACCCTGCGGGCGACCCCACTGAGCCCGACCAGCAGGATCACCACGCCGGTGACGACGTAGGCGCCGAGCACCTCCGACCACCTCAGGTGTCCGAGCGAGTTGCCCACGATCACGGTGCCGGGGATGGTCCAGAAGAACGCCAACGGAGTCCGGTAGACCCAGCTCATGAGAATGGTGAGGACGCCGTTGGCGAAGAACACCCCGAAGATCCACGAGGACAGTTCCTGCGGGGACAACCCGCCCTGCTCGCCCGCGGCCAGGATCACCGCGACGGGGCCGGTCGCTGAGAAGATCAGCGCGATGAGGGCGTTGGCACACTCGCGGGGGCCCAGGTCCGCGAGAACCTGCCGCGGCGAGGGCCGGCGGTGGTGGGGGATCTCGATCGGGAACGGCGCGCCGGTCCGGGACGGGTCTCCTGCCGGAGCGTCGGGGTCCCGTCTCCGCCCGTCGGTCGGGGCACTGTCGGCGGTCACGGGACTCCTGGATCGACGGGTTCGGGCCCGAACGGGTGGCGGGACCTGGCGACGTGGACCGCCAGCTCGGTGCGGCCGTTGATCCCGAGCTTCGAGTAGATGCGGGTGAGGTGGTACTGGATCGTCTTGACGCTGAGGAACAGCTCCTCGGCTGCCTGGGCGTTGGTGCGCCCCGCCGCCACGAGGGTGGCCACGGCCCGTTCCTGCGGGGTGAGGGTGGAGTTGCCGACCGCGCGGGCCACGTCGACGCCCCCGGCACGGCGCTCCCGCTCACAGCGCTCGACGTAGGCGTGCGCGCCGAGTTGCTCGTAGAGGTCGCGGGCGGTGCCGAGGGCGAGGTGGGCCTCGCGGCGCCGGCCGGCCCGTCGCAGGGTCTGGCCGAAGCCGAAGTGCATCTGCGCGGAGTAGTACGGCATCGCCAGTCCGTCGAGGTAGTCCAGGCTCCGGTGGAAGATGCGGGAGCACTCCTCGACATCCCCCCGCACGGCCGCGATCCGGGAGCGGACGGCGCCGAGCCTGGCCTGGGTGGACCGGTGGCCCATCTCCACGGCGCGCTGTTCAGGGGGTCCGATGAGCGCCTCGGCGTCCTCGAGCCGGCCGGCCAGGACGAGGGAGTGGGCGTAGAGATCGTGCCACGGCCAGAAGCCCGGCTGGTCGATGTCGAGCCGGAGGGACAGGGCGTGCAGCGGCTCGGCGGCCCGCCGCACCGAGGTGTAGTCGCCGGCTGCGGCGGCGACCTGCATGCGACCCATCGCGGAGGGGATGATCTGCACGGGGTAGGCGTCCGCGGTGGTGGTGAGGTGCCGCAGGTGTGCGGCCGCACCGAGGTGGTCGCCGCGCATGGACCTGATGACGGCACCGGACCAGTGGATCACGGGGGCCAACAGGTCGAGTTCGAGGTCGTCGAGGCGCCGCGCGGCGGTGTCGACGACCCGGAGAGCCTCGTCCCAGTCCCCACGGAGGAGTTGGGTGCGTGCGAGCCACGCCTGCGCCCACAGCGAGATCCGCGCGGACCCGGAGACGTCGGCCGTCGGCACGGCCGAACCGAGGCGGCGGCGGGCCGTCTCGAGATCGTCGTGGGCGAGCGCGATCCACCCGGAGGCCATCTCGAAGCGCTGGGCCACGGCAGGGGCGAGCGCACCGAGCCGGTCCTCGTCGGCGACGCCGGCACCCGGGGTGGCGTCGATCGCCTCGCCCAGCACGGTGATCGCGCGGGCCTCCTCGACCTCCGGTTGGTCCGGCTGGTCGCTCCCGATGACGACCCCGGCCCACTGCCGCAGCTGGTCGGGGCGCCACAGACACAGCGAGTGCACGACGAACTTCTGGGCGAGGGCGACCGGGTCGGGGGCGGTGTCACCGGGACCACTCGTCGACCCGGCATCGAGAGCTCGCCGGAGGAGTGCCTCTGCCTCTCCCGCGTGGCCCAGGTGGAGTGCGAGCGAGCCGAGGACGGCATCGCGGCGGCGGTCGGGCCGGACCCGGTCCAACGCGTGGGACAGCGCGGCGGCCTCACTGATCCGTCCCGCCCCGAGCAGCGCGTCGATTCCGTCGATGTGCAGGCCCCGCGCCTCGTCGGGGTCCGCGGTGAGCGCGGCCGCCGTGAGATAGGCGTGGCCGGCGGCGCTCCAGTGTCCGGACCTGGCGTGCGCCATCGCGCGCCCCCGCAGCATGCGGCAGAGCTCGGGATCCGGCCCGGTCGAGGTCGCCGCCAGATGGTCGAGGGCGGCGTCGGGGTCCTCGACCTCCGCGAGCCCGGCCGCGATGGTGTGCAGGGAGAGCAGCTCGCGGGGTGGGATGCCGCGAAGGACCGCCGTACGGACGAGTGGCGAGCGGAAGGTGAGCGCGGCGGCGCCGGGGGAGAGGTCCACGCGGAGTATCCCGGCCCGGTGTGCGGCGTCGAGGGCGGCCAGCACCCTCCCGGCCTCGCCGGACCCAGCCGGTCGGGCGGCGACGAGGGCGGCGAGGGACTCCAGCAGGACGGGCGGGGGGAGGACGGCGGCGGCCTCGACCACTGCGCGGTCTCCGGGGTCCAGCCCCGCGAGCAGGGCCCCGGTCTCCAGCTCGACCGAGCTGGGCAGGGGCGGGGGTGAGAACGGGCTCGTCCACCAGGAATCGGAGGCCTCGTCGACGACCGCGGCCACCGCGTCGGCGGCGCCTCCGGTGTAGTCCAGGATCCTGCGGGCGGCGGCGGCCGACGGCTCCCGCCCGGTGCGGGCCGCAGCTAGGGCCCGGATCTCGGAATGGTCGAGCGCACCGAGGTGCAGCGTCTCGCGGGCGAGGGTGGCACAGAGGTCCGCGGACGGCCCCTCCGAGGGGTTCCCGGCGGTGAGGACCAGGAGAACGGAGCCGTCGACGGAGGCCTCGAGCGCCGACCCGAGTGCCCGGAGGGAGTCGGGATCGGCGTGGTCGGCGTCGTCGATCACGATGACCGTCCCGGCGCCGGCGCCCCCGAGCGCGGCGTCGAGTGCGTCGACGACCTGGGTCGCCGTCCGCTCGACCGGGACCGCGCCGGGAGCCTCCCCGTCACCCACCGCAGCGGCCCGGGGTAGTCGCTGGAGGATACGGTCCGCGGTCACCCACGGGACGTCGTGTTCCCACGGCAACGCCCTGGTCAAGACCGTGGTCACGCCGGTGGTTCCGGTGAGCAGGGTGTCGACGAGGTGGCTCTTCCCCCCACCGTAGGGGGCGGCCACCAGGACCACCGACGACCCGCGGTCCACCACCGCGCCGTGGATCTCGCGGAGCCGCTCCGCTGCGCGGTGGTGACCGTGACGGGGGATCAGGGAGGGCATGGTGGTCATGACCTCAGCGTAGGTCGGCCGCGGAGGTCTCGATCTGTTCCCGCGAACCGTCGGTCTTGGCGTCGTTTCCGTAGCCCGGGATGGTGTCCGGGACCTGGGCGATCAGGCCCGGGGAGCGCGGGACGGCGAGGGTGATCAGGGCCCCGGCGAGGGCCACTCCGGCAAAGACGAGGAACGAGGTCTCCGCCTGGAGGCCGCCGGCGACCAGGAGTCCGCCGATGACCGGGCCGAGGATTCCGCCCAGACGCCCGAAGCCCGCACACCATGCCACACCCGCGGCGCGGGAGCCGGTCTCGTAGTAGTTGGAGACGAAGCCGTAGACGAGCACCTGGGTCCCGATGGTGCCCATACCGGCAGCGGCGACGAGCAGGATCATCAAGGCGATCGGCGGGGAGAGGGTCACGGCGACCAGCGCCAACGTCGCGAGGACGAACGAGCAGGCCACGATGACCCGCGGGCCGTGCCGGTCGGCCAGCCGCGACGCGGCCAACCCGCCGACGATGGCGCCACCGTTGAGGACCAGGAGGAAGCCGAGGGAACTCTTGGCGTCGATGCCGTACGACTCCATGATCGTCGGTAGCCAGGTGTTCAGCCCGTAGGTGAGCAGGAGTCCGGCGAAGCTCATGAACCCGAGCAGGAGGGTGCCGAGTCGGTAGGCCGGGGTCAGCAGCCCGGCGAATCCGGTGGGTGCGGTTGCTGCGGTGCCCGTCCCGGGGTTGTCGGTGGTCGCGGCGGGTGGGTCGATGAAGGCGTGGACCGGAAGTCCGCGGGCGGTGCACAGGGCGATGGCCTCGTCGGTGCGCCCGCGCGAGGAGAGCCAGCGTGGCGACTCGGGCAGCGCGTACCACGCATAGGGCAGGACGATGATGATGGGCAGTGCGCCGATGAGGAACAGTCCCCGCCAGCCGATGTGCTCGCGCAGCAGCATCGCCAGGGCCGAGGCGAGGACGCCTCCGGCGGGGATACCGCTGTAGACCACGGCGTTGAACAGGTTCCGCCGCCCGGCAGGGGCGAACTCGGCGATGATCGCGCCGGCGGTGGCGACGATGGCGCCGATACCGAGGCCGGTGAGCAGGCGCAGGATCCCGAACGTCGTGATGTTCTGGGCGAAGGCGGTGGCGGCCATGCCGATCGAGAACCAGGCGATCGAGCCGAGCATGATCTTCCGGCGGCCGACGCGGTCTCCGACGGCGCCCGCGCTCAACGCTCCGATCATGACTCCGACGAGGGCGTACGAACCCAGGGCGCCGGCCTGGGCCGCCCCGAGCGGACCGATCTGGCCGGGGTCCGCCATGAGCGTGGGCAGGATAGCGCCGTAGATCACCAGGTCATAGCCGTCGAAGAGGATGGCCAGGGCGACAACGGCCAACACTCCGTAGACGGTTCGCCGATGTTCGGGGGACTCCCAGACGTCGGCTTTGGTTGCGGTCTTTTCGGTCACGGTGGACCTCCGGTGAGGGAAGGGATGGGTGGGATGGAGCGGTGTGACAACAGGGGGCGCGGGGACGGGACGGGCGGTCAGCCCTGGTCTCCGCCGGCGACCGGGAGAACCGACCCGGTGATGTAGGACGCCTCGGGGGAGGCCAGGAAGCAGATCGGGGCGGCCTGTTCGTGGAGCGTGCCGTAGCGGCCGAGCGCGGTGGATCCGATGGTCTGGTCCACGATCTGCTGGTACCAGCGCTTCTCCTGATCGGTCCGAGCGTCCCCGCCGCGGGAGATGCGGCGCTCAGGGGCGAGCGTTCCGCCGGGAGCGGTGGCCACCACCCGGATCCCGTGGGGAGCCGCCTCGAGCGCGAGCGCGGAGGTCAGTCCGTTCACGCCGCCCTTGGACGCCGCGTACGGGACCCGGTTGACACCGCGCGTGGCCACCGAGGACACGTTGATGATGGTGCCCGCCTCACGGGAGACCATCGACGGTAGGACCGCCCGGCATGTCCACAGCGTGGGGAACAGCGACCGGCGCACCTCCTTCTCGATCTGCTCCGGCGAGTACTCGTGGTACGGCCGGGCCCAGATCGTGCCACCGACGTTGTTGATCAGTACGTCGATCCGGCCGTGGGTGGAGAGGGCGGCGTCCGCCGCGCGTCGTGCGCCCTCGAAGGTCTCGAGGTCGGCGACCACCGGGGTCACCCTGTGGCGGTCCGGCGACACCGCGGCCAGCTCCTCGGCGACCCCGTTGATCTCCTCGGCACGGTCGACGGCGGTGACGAGCCCGCCTTCCCGGACGACCCGGTCGGCGACCGCACGACCGATTCCCTGAACCGCTCCGGTGACGAGGACGGACAGCCCGTCGAAACGTCCGGGGGAGAGGACGGGTGGGACGGCGTCGTGGTCACCGATCGGGGCGCTCATGACGCCGCCCCGACGGACTTGTCGGCGAGCGCGGCCCGCATGGTCGCCTTGGCGTGTTCGGTGTGGCGCCTGATCAGGTAGCGCGCCGCGTCGCGGTCCCCGTTCTCGAACGCGGTCACGATCTCGAGGTGCTCGGGCACGATGTCCTCCGACACCCACCGGGCGTCCGGGAGGACACTGTTCATCACCCGGGTGACCTCCAGGATCCGGTAGGCCTGCAGAAGGGCCTCGTTGCCCGTGCAGCG
>JBKBUP010000011.1:6174-27758 GCA_046289795.1 Dietzia sp.
AGCGAAAGAGGTACTCGTGGAACTGGGCGTTGGCAGCGGTGAAGCGCGCCGGGTCGAGGAAGCGATCGCCTCGGATGTACTGGTTGGCCGACTCCGCCAGCATGCGGAACTCCGCCAGGCGAGCAGAGTCGAGTCGGCCCATGGTGAGCTCGACGGCTCCCAGCTCGAGCGCCATCCGGGCGTCGAACTGGGCGTCCGAGTGGGCGATCCCGGGATGCACCTCACCGCTGACCACGCCGGTCGAGGACGTGATGGTCTCGGACCGCTCGCCCCCGGACACCGACAGGGCGGACGACGTCGTCGGCGGGACGGAGGTCGACAGGACGGGCTGCGGTGTCACAGGTCGAGGGACGTATCCCACCGGCCGGGCGGCGATGGCGGAGGTCGCCTCCTCGGCCGCCGGTCCCGGTGTGGACCCCGGACCGGATAACCCCGGAACACGGGGTTCGAACCCGACCGGTCGTGCGGCGATAGCCGGCTGCAGGCCGGTGGAACCGCGCGACCCGGCGACGGCGGCGTGGAAGAGCCCCGGAGTCCGCGGGCGGAAGCCGACGGGCCGCGCTGCGATCGATGCCGCGGGGAGGACGACGACGTCGCGGGTCGCGGCCGCAGGGACGAGTGCGGCCGGTTCGAGTTCGGTCTGTGCGACCACTGGGGCGTCGACGGCGGGGGTGTCGGCGTTTGGGCCATCGTCGGCGACCGGTGCGACAGCGGCGGTGGCCGCTACTGCCGACAACTCGACGGGTGTAGTGGATTCGGGGTCGGTGCCCGTAGCCGCGGCCCCGTCGCCCACCACGGTGGCCGGGGTGAACTTCTCGTAGTAGAAGTGCGTGACCTCGAGGCCCTCGGTGTCCAGATAGGTCCGGACGGACTCGACCATCGGCGGCGGGCCGCACAGGTAGATGTCGGCCGCCCCGCCGTGGAGGTGCTCGGGACGGATCAACCCGGTGACGTATCCGGTGTTCGGGAACGCAGTGGCCGGGTCGGACACGACCAGGTCCCACGTCATCCCCGGCAACCGTGTCGTGTAGTCGTCGAGCAACTCGGTGTACACCACGTCGGTGTCACGTGACGTCCCGTAGACCAGGTGCACGGGCCTGTCCCCGGAACCGGCGACGGCGAGGCTCTCCAGGATCGACAGCACGGGCGCGAGCCCGGTGCCTCCCGCGAGAAGTAGCAGCGGACGCGGTGACTCGCGCAGGAAGAAGCTGCCCATCGGGCCCGTCAGTTCCACTCGGTCGCCCGGCGCACACCGCTGCGCCAGGTACTCGGACATCGCGCCTCCGGGGGCGTACTTGATGAGGAACGACAGGTGGGCGGCATCCGGTCCGGTCGAGAACGAGTACGAGCGGACCTGGTCGGTGCCGGGAACCGAGACGTTCACGTACTGGCCCGGCAGGAACGCCAGGGCTCCACGGTCGTCGAGTTCCACGGTCAGCGCGAACGCGCCCTCGGCCAGTCTCTCGACAGACATCACGGTCGCGGGATGGGCGGCTGCGGTCGTCTTGGCCAGGTCCGAGGTCGTGGGGATCTGGACCACCAGGTCCGAGCGGGGGACCATCTGGCAGGGCAGGCAGTAGCCGGCCTCGGCCTCGGCCTCGGTGAGGGCGTCGTCGATGTAGTCGCCGCCGTCGAAGTCTCCCGACTCACACAGCGACTTGCACGTGCCGCACGCTCCGTCGCGGCAGTCGAGGGGGATGTTGATTCGGGCCTTGTACGAGGCGTCGGCGACGGTCTCCGACGGGCCACATGTGATGAAGCGCGTCACACCGTCCTCGAAGCCCAGGGCCACCTGGTAACTCATGGGATCTCACTTCTGTTCGCTGGCATGATCGGCCGCACGGTGGCGGACCGGTGGTCACCGACGCCCCGGTGGGGCGGGCGGGCCCGGGATCACACCATGTAGACGTCCACGATGTGGTGGATGTAGTCGTTCTTGAGCACGATCTTCTTGTAGGTGATCAGCGGGGTCTGCCCCGTGACGTCGAGGGTGTAGAAGGACGTCCCGAAGTACTGGTCGGTCGTCTTGTAGCGGACGTACGAGGAGATCCAGTTGAAGCGGACGTCGACCTCGCCGGGCCGCCGGTCCAACACCTCGATGTTGCTGATGAGGTGGCCGGTGCGGGGCTCGGGCAGCGAGGTGGACGACGACCGGTCGGTACGGATGCGGAACACCCGGTCCTCGATGCCGGCCCGGTTGGGATAGAAGATGAGCGAGATCTCGGAGTAGGGGTCCGTGGTGAGCTCGCCGTCGTCATCCCAGGCGGGCATCCAGTACATCGCGTCCTCGCGATAGCACTCGATCCATGCCTCGAACTGCCGGTCGTCCAGCAGGCGGGCCTCGCGGAAGAGGAAGGCGGAGATCTCCTCGACGGAGATCGACGCCACTGAGGGTGCGGACATGATCAGTCCTTTCGTGAGCGTGGTGAGGCGCCGGAGGGCGCGGGTCAGAGGTTGGCGGTCGCGGTGGCGCTCTTCGTGACGCCGTTGCGGTTGGTCGCGACGGCGGCCTCGGCCTCCGCAGCGGCGCGCTCCTCGGCCTCCAGTGCGCGGCGCATGGTCTCGAGCCAGTACCCGTGCTGTACCGGGTACAGGCCCTCGTCCTCGGTCTTGGCGCCGGAGGAGAGCACGTTCTCCATCCCCAGGCCTCGGGCGGTGGCGTCGGGGCCGGTCACCTGGTGGGTGGAACCGCGGGTCATGTCGTTCCACGGAGCGGCATCGGCCAGGTAGGTCTTCTGGCAGGAGCGGAATTCCTCCAGATCGTCCGGCGTCGCCATGCCGGTCGCGTTGAAGAAGTCCTCGTACTGGCGGATCCGGGCGGCGCGTGCCTCGGCGCTCTCGCCCTTGGGGGCGATGCAGTAGATCGTCACCTCGGTCTTGTCCACCGAGATCGGCTTGAAGTGCCGGATCTGACTGGAGAACTGGTCCATCAGGTAGACGTTGGGGTAGAGGCACAGGTTTCGGGAGGCCCCGACCATGAACTCCGCCTTCTTCTCACCGATCTGCTGGGCCAGCTCCTCCCTGCGTTCCCACAGCGGACGGTCCTCGGGGTTGCCCCACCACATCCACAGCAGCAGGTGGCCGTGGTCGAACGACCAGTAGCCGCCTCCCTGCTTGCCCCAGGTGCCGGCGTCCATGGCCTTGGTCTCGTTCTTCGACTCGCCGGAGCCGCGACGGGCGGTGGTGGCGGCGTAGTTCCAATGGGTCGCCGAGACGTGGTATCCGTCGGCGCCGTTCTCGGCTTGGAGCTTCCAGTTGCCGTCGAAGGTGTAGGTCGACGACCCCCGCAGTACCTCCAGGCCCTCCGGGGACTGGTCGACGAGCATGTCGATGATGGTCCGGCTGTCGCCGAGGTGCTCCTCGATCGGCAGGACGTCCTCGTTCAGGCTGCCGAAGAGGAAACCGCGGTAGTTGGCGAACCGGGCCACACGGCGCAGGTCGTGTGAACCGCCTGTGTTGAACTGCTCCGGGTAGCCGGCGTCCCGCGGGTCCTTGACCTTGAGCAACTCACCGGAGTTGGAGAACGTCCAACCGTGGAAGGGGCAGGTCAGCGTGGTTCGGTTGTCCGTCTTGCGGCGGCACAGCATCGCCCCGCGATGCGAGCAGGCGTTGATCAGGCAGTTCAGTTCTCCGTCCCGGCCGCGGGTGATCATGATGGGCTGGCGGCCGATGTCGGTGGTGAAGTAGTCGCCGATGTTCGGGATCTGGCTCTCGTGCGCCAGGTAGACCCAGTTGCCCTCGAAGATGTGCGTCATCTCGAGTTCGAACAGCTCCTCGTCGGTGAAGATGCGACGGTTGGCGCGGATGATTCCCTCGGCGGGACGGTCCTCGAGAGCGGTGTCGAGAGTGTGCTGCAGGTGGTCGAGTCGATCGGACATCGAGTTCTCCTTGCGGGGTCGGGGCGGGCCACCTCGAGAGCGACCTGTTGCCGTGATGACCCCAACGGTGCCCGAGTGTGGGGCGAGTCACACTAGGGGCTTGCCTAGTCGTGCCTAGGTGCCCACTGTTCGCACTGCGAACAGTTTGTTCGCATCCGTACGCCTATCTGCGAGAACAGGTCCTCGGGGTCCGCGATGCGCACAAAAAAGTCACTACACGTGTATAGGTAGGTGATTGACGACACACCTTCGCCGGGGGCACAGTGAGGGCATCGGTCGACGGAGATCCCGAATCGGGGCATCGTCCACCGGCCCGATCCAGTCCCCCCACTCACCCAGGGAGCGTCATGAGCACCACCGCAGTCCCCACCACCGCAGTCCCCACCGCCTCCGGTTCCGGCAGCGCCGCCACCGACAAGTTCAAGGGCCACCGGGTCAGCTCCGACACCTCGCCCGAGCGCGCCGCCGCCATCTACAAGGACGTGCTGGCCAAGCTGTCCGAGGTCATCTACCAGCACGAGGTGACCTACGACGAGTACCGCGTCCTCAAGCAGTGGCTCATCAGCGTCGGCGAGGGTGGCGAGTGGCCGCTGTGGCTCGACGTCTTCCTCGAGCACTTCATCGAGGACTCCAACAGCCGGATCTTCAACGGCACCAAGGGCTCCATCGAGGGCCCGTACTACGTGCCGGACGCCCCGAACCTCGGGGCCAAGGGCACCATGCCGATGCGGGAGGACGAGAAGGGCACGCTCCTGGTGTTCAAGGGCCAGGTCCGCGACCTGGACGGCGCCGGCATCGAGGGCGCGACCATCGAGCTCTGGCACGCCGACTCCGACGGCTACTACTCGCAGTTCGACGACGGCCTGGGTATCCCGGAGTGGAACCTGCGCGGCACCTTCTCGACCGACGCCGAGGGTGGCTTCGAGATCACCACGATCCAGCCCGCGCCGTACCAGATCCCGCACGACGGCCCGACCGGCGAGTTCATCGCCAGCTACGACGGCCACCCGTGGCGTCCGGCGCACCTCCACCTCAAGGTGACGGCCCCGGGTAAGCGCCTCATCACCACCCAGCTGTACTTCCAGGGTGGCCAGTGGGTCGAGGACGACGTGGCCGGAGCGGTCAAGCCCGAGCTCATCCTGGACCCCAAGCCGGGCGCGGACGGCGTCGACGAGGTCGTCTACGACTTCGTGCTCGACCCGGTCTCCGAGGCCCGTTACGTCGCCTGATCACCTCCGATCACCGGAGTCCCCAGCCCGAGCCCCAGCCCCAGCCCCGGCCGCCACGAGCGGCCGGGGCGCCGGTGACCCCACCCAGCTCACAGCAAGTCGAGGACCGAACATGACCGACATGACCATCCGATCCGTCGAGACCCGCATCCTCGACGTGCCGCTCATCCGCCCCCACAAGTTCGCCACCACCACCGCGACGGAGCAGTCCATCCTCCTGGTGTCGGTGACCACGGCCGACGGGGTCGTCGGCTACGGCGAGGGCGTGACCCCGGGCGGCCCCTGGTGGGGCGGCGAGTCGGCCGAGACCATGCAGGTCCTCGTGGAGAAGTACCTCGCCCCCGTGGCCGTGGGTCGGCGCGTGGACGAGGTCCCGGCGGTCCTCGAGGCGATGGAGGGAGTGGTGGCCCGGGGGCGATTCGCCAAGGCCGCACTCGAGATCGCGATGTTCGACGCGTGGGCGCGCACTCTGGGGGTGCCGGTGCGGTCACTTCTCGGTGGCGCCGTCCGCGATTCCATCGAGTGCACGTGGGCCCTGGGCGCCATGCCGCTCGAGGAGATGGTCGAGGAGATCAACGAACTCCTCGTCGCCGACAGGCACCGCTCCTTCAAGCTCAAGATGGGGGCACTGGACCCGGCCGAGGACGTCGCGCGCATCACCGCGCTCGCCGAACGCCTGGGTGGCCGCGCCGGCCTGCGGGTGGACATCAACGCCCGGTGGGACCGGTTCACCGCCAACGTCCACCTCCCGGCGCTGGTCGAGGCCGGGATCGAGCTGATCGAGCAACCGACCCCGACAGAGCAGATCGAGGTGCTCGCCGAGCTGAACCGCACGCTGCCCGTCCAGTTCATGGCCGACGAATCGGTGCAGTCACCGCACGACGCCCTCGAGGTGGTGCGCCGCGACGCCGCCGGGGTGATCGCCGTCAAGACCACCAAGCTCGGCGGACTCACTCGTAGCAAGGAGGTCGTGGCCATCGCGCGCGCGGCAGGCGTCGCCTGCCATGCCGCCACCTCGTTGGAGGGGCCCATCGGAACCATGGCATCGCTGCACCTGGCGTGCGCCGAGCCGGGCTTCAACTACGGCTCCGAGCTGTTCGGCCCGCTCCTGCTGGCCGAGACCTACGTGACCACGCCGATCAGGTACGAGGCCGGTCGGGTCCACCTCCCGGATGGTCCGGGCCTGGGCGTGGAGATCGACCACGACGCCGTGGAGAAGTTCACCCGCCGCTGACCGCTGACCACTGACTGCTGACCACGATCGAGACCACTGAGAAGTAGAGGAGACTACCGAGATGGCACTGTTCCACGTCCGCATGGACGTCCACATCCCCCGAGACCTGGATCCGCAGGTGCGCGAGGACACCGTCGCCCGCGAGAAGGCCTACAGCCAGGAGCTGCAGCGTTCCGGGACGTGGCGAGAGCTCTGGCGCATCGTCGGCCAGTACTCCAACATCAGCATCTTCGACGTCGAGTCCGGTGACGAGCTACACGAGCTGCTCTCGGGCCTGCCGCTGTTCCCGTACATGGACATCGAGGTGATGGCGCTGACGAGGCACCCGTCGCGCGTCGACTGATCTCCCGGGTGGCGGCGGCATTCATGTGAGCGACGAGCATAGCCACAGCGCATCCGGCGGCAGTCGGGGCCCCGACGGCCGTTCGGGCACAGGGCGGACCCCTCTACGACAAGAGCTTTCCGGGCGCCACCTCGGAAGATGCGCCCGGAACGCCCGTGCCGACGGGGAGCTCGCGGTCGGTCAGACGCGCTCGAACACGGCGGCCAGGCCCTGTCCGCCGCCGATGCACATCGTCTCCAGACCCCATTGGGCGTCGCGGCGGGTCATCTCGTGGGAGAGCGTGGCGAGCATCCTGGCGCCGGTCGCGCCGACGGGGTGGCCCAGCGAGATTCCGGAGCCGTGCGGGTTGAGGCGATCGGAGGCGGGGTCGAGGTCCCACTCCCGCATGACGGACAGCGCCTGGGCGGCGAAGGCCTCGTTGAGCTCGATCACGTCGATGTCCGCCAGCGTCATCCCGAGACGGTCGAGCGCCCTGGCGGTGGCGGGGACCGGGCCGATGCCCATCGTCTCCGGCGCGACACCGGCCACGGCCCAGGACGCCAGGCGCACGAGCGGGGTCAGTCCGAGCGATGCGGCCCTGTCCGCCGTGGTGACCACGCACATCGCGGCGCCGTCGTTCTGGCCCGAGGCGTTGCCGGCGGTGACGGTGGCCTCGGGGTCGGTCCGGCCCATGATCGCCCGGAGGCCCGAGAGTGCCTCGACAGTGGTGTCGGCGCGGGGATGCTCGTCGGTGTCGATGACGAGGTCCTCGCCCCTGCGCTGCGGAACGGTGACGGGGACGATCTCCTCGGCGAACACGCCGGATTCCTGGGCGGCCACCGCGCGCTGGTGGGACTGCACGGCCAGCCGATCCTGCTCCTCGCGGGTGATGCCGTACTCGCGGCGGAGATTCTCGGCGGTCTCGATCATCCCGCCGTCGATGACGTGGGAGCGGCCACCGACCGTGGTGCGGGCGCGGCCGAGGCGGTCGATCAGCGAGACACCGTCGCCCTTGATGCCCCAGCGGGGCGAGGGCGTGGCGTAGAACTCCACCTGGCTCATCGATTCGACTCCTCCGGCGACCACGAGGTCCACTCCGCCGGAGGCCACCTGCAGCGCGCCGGTGATCACCGCCTGGAGTCCGGAGCCGCAGCGCCGGTCCAGCTGCATCCCGGGCACGTCGATGCCGAGCGGGGAGTCGAGGGCCGCGATCCGGCCGATGGCGGGACCCTCGCCGCCGGGCGAGCCCTGGCCCAGGATCACGTCGTCGACGTCCGCCCCGGTCAGGCCGGTGCGCTCGACGAGCGCGGTCAGAAGGGACGTGGCCAGGGTGTTCGCGTCCAGATCGCGGAACACGCCGCCGAAGCGGCCGACCGGGGTACGCAGGGGCTGGCAGATGACGACGTCGCGCATGGGTTCTCCTGGTGGTGGCAGATGGCTGGTGGCTGGGTGTAGGGAGCGTGGGGAGGCGAGGGTTCTCGGGCGGAACGGGTCATCGGTTGACGGTCGCCAGGTCCGCGGACAGCGCCCGGGCCGCGTCCACGACCACGGGCACGAGCTCGTCCCGGAGCTGATCGATCGAATACCGGGCGGCGTGTGTGGAGACGTTGAGCGCGGCCACGACCCGCCCGTGGCGGTCGCGGACCGGGGCGGCCAGGGACCTCAGTCCCGGTTCGAGTTCCTGGTCCACGAGCGCCCACCCACGGTCGGCGACCGCCGCGAGTTCGGCGCGTAGCCCGGCCTGCTCGCCGATCCCGTGCGGTGTGAGTACGCGCAGATCGGTTGCCGCGAGGTGGGCGTCCAGCTCCTCCGGGGGCAGGGCCGCGAGCAGGACCCGGCCCATCGAGGTGGCGAAGGCGGGGAAGCGGGTGCCGATGGTGATCCCGATGTTCATGATCCGGCGCACCTGGACGCGTCCGACGTAGACGATGTCGTGACCGTCGAGAACAGCGATCGATGACGACTCGTCGAGTTGGGCGCTGAGCCGTTCGAGGTGCGGTTGGGCCAGGTCCGTCAGCGGCAGGGCCGACAGGTAGCTGTAGCCGAGGTCGAGCACCCGGGGGGTGAGCCAGAAGGCCGACCCGGCGGTGTCCACGTAGCCGAGCTCGACCAGCGTGTGGAGGAACCGACGCGCGGTCGCGCGGGTGAGTCCGGTGGTCCGGGCGACCTCGCTGAGGGTCTGTCGGGGGTGGTCGGCGTCGAACGCGGTGATGACGGCGAGGCCGCGCGCGAGCGACTGGACGAAGTCGGGGGACGCCGATCGCTCGGGTGTGGACCCCGACCCGGACTCGGTCTCGGACCCGGCGGCGGGCCCCGGCCCGGACTCGGCGGCGGCGTGCTCGCGGTCGTTCGCGGTCACGCGGAACCGGCCGGGGTCAGGTGCGCGCGCAGGACTTCGGAGACGCGTTCGGGCATTTCCACGGTGGGAACGTGGGCGGCGGGGGACAGGGTCAGGAACTCGGCCCCCGGGATGCCGTCGGCGAGCTCGCGGACCACGTCGGGCGGTGTGGAGGGATCCTCGTCCCCGGCCACCACGAGGGTGGGGCAGGTGATCCGGCCGAGGTTGGCGCGCCCGTCCCAGCCCGACAGGGCGTCGCAGGCCGCGGCGTACCCCTCGGCGCTGGTCGCCACGATCATCTCGCGCAGACCGGCCACCAGGGCGGGGTCCTCCTCGGCACGGCCGGGGGTGATCCACCTCGCCACCACCGCATCGGCGACGGCCCCGGTTCCGCCTTCGCGGACCGCGGCCGCGCGTTCGACCCATCCCGAGGACTCGCCGAACTTCGCGGCCGTGCACAGCAGGGCAGTGGACCGGACCCGGGCGGGTTCGTGGACGGCCAGCCACTGGGCCACCGCGCCTCCGAGGGAGAGCCCGACCACGTGGAAGCGGTCCACGCCGAGGGCGTCGAGCAGGGCGAGGACGTCGCCGCCGAGATCGGCGATCGTGCACGGCCCCGGAACCACGTCGGAGTCCCCGTGTCCACGGTGGTCGACGGCGAGGACCGTGTGGTCCCTGGCCAGGTCGCGCACCTGGGCGTCCCACATCGACCGGTTCGATCCGAGTGATCCGAGGAGTACGACGGCAGGGGCATCCGCTGACTGCGGACCGCTGACCTGGTGAGACAGGGTGGCGGGCATGGGGCGGTTCCTTTCCTGGGGGAGGCGGCCGGGTCCGGTCGGGCCCGGGTGACGTGCACCACGATACGCCTCGAGTGTACGCATAACGAACAGTTGTGCAACAGGCGAACAGAGTCTACAGTGTGTGACATGACCAACAAGATCTTCTCGTCGGCCGCCACAGCGGTCGCGGACATCCCGGACGGTGCCTCCCTCGCCGTCGGGGGGTTCGGTCTGGTCGGCATCCCCGCCGTCCTGATCGATGCGCTCCTCGATCAGGGGGCCACCGACCTGAGCACCGTGAGCAACAACTGCGGTACAGACGGCTTCGGCCTCGGCAAGTTGCTGGAGGCCCGTCGCATCACCCGCACCACGGCCTCGTATGTGGGCGCCAACAGGGAGTTCGCCAGGCAGTACCTGAACGGCGAGCTCGAGGTGGAGCTGACGCCGCAGGGCACACTCGCCGAGCGGATGCGCTCCGGTGGAGCGGGCATCCCCGCCTTCTACACACCCGCCGGCGTCGGGACGATGGTCGCCGACGGCGGACTCCCACTGCGCTACGACGGTGACGGGGGAGTGGCCGTGGCCTCCGACCCCAAGGAGGTGCGCGAGTTCGACGGAGTGCAGTACGTCCTCGAGCGGTCGATCGTCACCGACTTCGCGCTCGTCCACGCCCACCGTGCGGACACCGCGGGCAACCTCCAGTTCCGCGGTACCGCCCGGAACTTCAACCCGGACGTCGCGATGGCCGGCCGCATCACGATCGTCCAGGCCGAGGAGATCGTCCCGGCGGGCCGGATCGACCCGGCCGACGTCCACCTCCCCGGGATCTTCGTCCAGCGCCTCGTCGAGGTGGGGCGTCAGGAGACCGGAGTCGAGATCGAGAAGTTGAGTAGCGGCAGGAACGGAGAGGACCGGTCATGAGCTGGACCCACGAACAGATGGCGGCCCGGATCGCTGCGGACTTCGCCGACGGGCAGTACGTCAACCTGGGGATCGGGATGCCGACCCTCATCCCCGACGTCGTCCCCGGCGGTGTCGAGGTGACCCTGCACTCGGAGAACGGAATCCTCGGCGTGGGCCCGTACCCGACGCCCGAGCAACTCGACCCGGAGATGATCAACGCCGGCAAGGAGACCATCACCGCGGCGGCGGGGGCGGCGTACTTCTCGTCGTCGGAGTCCTTCGCCATGATCCGGGGCGGAACGGTCGACGTGGCCGTGCTCGGCGCCATGCAGGTCTCACAGACCGGGGACCTGTCCAACTGGATGATCCCCGGCGCCATGGTCAAGGGCATGGGCGGCGCCATGGACCTGGTCCACGGCGCCGGTCGGGTGATCGTCATGATGGACCACGTCACCCGCAACGGCGACACCAAACTGCTTGCGGAGAACACCCTGCCGTACACCGGGCGCGGATGCGTCCAGCGGGTCGTCACCGACCTGTGCGTCCTCGACATCGGTCCCGAGGGGTTCCGGCTCGTCGAACCGGCCCCGGACGTCACGATCGAGGAGATCCGTGCCAAGACGGGCGCCGAGGTTCACACCCGGTAGGTCGTTCGCCGAGCCCGGCAGCCAGGGGCAGTGGCGGGATGGCTAACTGAACCTCGGTGACGCGCCCGCACCAGTCCGCCGCCGCCCACAGCACACCTCGACAAACCCCCGTAGAGGCCGATCAACCCCCGTAGAGTACGAGACCGTCAGGACCCGCGGGGCCACTCGAGCCGGGTAACCCACCCCGTCACCTGATGGTGCAGCAGTCCCTTCGGCCCGCGACGGAGCCCACCTATGGCGATGCAACGAGGGAAAGCTACTACTGGCCTCGGACAACACCCGCACACTCTGGTGCGTCCAGTCATACGGCTCGTGGTGACGCTGGTGGTCGCTGGTGCCGTAATCGCGACCTACTTGGACACGGCGTCACGCACCACGATCAACCCTCTCAACTTCTTCGGCTTCTTCACCATGCAGAGCAATATCGTGATGGCCACGGTGTTGCTCGTAGCGGCACTTCTCGAACTGGGACGACGCCCGAAGCCCAGCTGGCTCGTGCCGGTCAGGGCAGCTGCTACGACCTACATGGTCGTCGTTGGGGTGGTCTACAACGTTCTTCTCTCCGGCTTGCCGGGAGGCGTGGATCTCGAGTGGGCGAACTGGGTGCTCCACGTCGCCTTCCCCGTCTATGCCCTCCTTGACTGGACTCTTACCACCGATCGCGACCGTCTTTCCTGGACCACACTGGGACTTATCCTGGTCTACCCGCTGGTGTGGTGCGCTGTCGTCCTGATACGGGGCGCCACCGACGGGTGGGTCCCGTACCCCTTCCTGGACCCCGTCAACGGGTACACCTCGGTCACCCTGTACGTCCTCGCGATTGCCGCGGCCATCACCGCGTTCGGATCGCTGGTGATCTGGATCAGCCGACTGCGCGTTCTCAACAGGACCACCTGACCGCCACGACTCGCGCACCTACGGGGGCGTCGGCGAGGCACCCCCGCCTGGTGAACCGGGGGAGAACGGTGTTCCGGTCCCTCGTCCCGGCATCGGGTCGTCACTAGGGTGGGGTGCGACCGGAGATTCCGTCCCGGTCGCACCCGAAGGAAGGCCCCCACGCATGAGTATTACCTCCCCGGTCACCGTCACCGTCACCGGTGCCGCCGGAAAGATCGCCTACTCGTTGCTCTTCCGGCTGGCGTCCGGCCTGGTCTACGGCCCCGACACCCCGGTCCGCCTGCGACTGCTCGACATCCCGTCTGCGGTCACCGCCGCCGAGGGCGTGGCGATGGAGATCGAGGACTGCGCGTTGCCCCTGGTCGACTCGATCGACATCACCGACGACGCGACTGCGGCCTTCGACGGCACCAACGCCGCCTTCCTCGTCGGGGCCATGCCGCGGGGCAAGGGCATGGAGCGGTCCGACCTGTTGAGCGCCAACGGGGCCATCTTCCGCGACCAGGGACGCTCGATCAACGCCGGCGCCGCGGACGACATCCGCGTGGTGGTGGTGGGTAACCCCGCCAACACCAACGCCTACATCGCGCACAAGCACGCCCCGGACGTACCGGCCGGTCGGTTCACCGCCCTCATGCGGCTCGACCACAACCGGGCGCTGAGCCAGCTCGCCACCCGCCTGGGCGCTCCCGTCGCCGAACTCGACGGGGTGGTGGTCTGGGGCAACCACTCGGCCACCCAGTTCCCGGACGTCTCCTATCTCACCCGCGCCGGTGAGCCCGTGACCGCCGGCCTCGAGCAGGACTGGCTGGCCGAGACCTTCATCCCCCGGGTCGCGAACCGGGGAGCCGAGATCATCTCCGTCCGTGGTTCGTCCTCTGCTGCCTCGGCCGCCGGCGCCGCGGTCGACCAGATGCGCGACTGGGTCCACGGGACCCCCGGCGAGAGCTGGACCACGGTCGCGCTGCCTTCGGCGGGGCAGTACGGAACCGTTCCGGGCGTGGTCACCGGTCTGCCCTGCCGTAGCCGCGGCGGGGAATGGGAGGTTGTCGAGGGTCTGGGGATCGACGACTTCCAGCGCGCCCGCATCGACGCCTCGGTGGCCGAGTTGATCTCCGAACGCGACGCGGTGCACGACCTCGGCCTGACCGACTGACCCCGGGGGCGGGGCCCGGGCGGCGTGTGTGGGGTCCAGGCTCCGACGGCTTAGGATGGCCGGGTGACGACTGCAGCGACCCCCGGCCCCGAGACCGACCGCGCGGACTCCCTCCCCGCCTCCTGGAACCCGGGTGAGGTCGAGTCCGAGCTGTATCAACGCTGGGTCGACGCCGGCTACTTCGAGGCGGACCCCTCCAGCGACAAGCCGGCGTACTCGGTGGTCCTGCCGCCGCCCAACGTCACCGGCAACCTCCACATGGGGCACGCGCTCGACCACACGCTCATGGACGTGCTCACGCGCCGCAAGCGCATGCAGGGCTTCGAGGTGCTGTGGCTGCCGGGTATGGACCACGCGGGGATCGCCACCCAGACGCTGGTGGACCGCAAACTCGTCGCCGAGGGGATCGACCGGCACGAGATCGGCCGCGAGGCCTTCATCGAGAAGGTCTGGGAGTGGAAGCGCGAGTCCGGCGGGACGATCGGCGAGCAGATGCGCCGGCTCGGCGACGGCGTGGACTGGTCACGCGAGCGGTTCACCCTCGACGAGGGCCTGTCCCGCGCCGTGCAGACCATCTTCGCCGAACTCTATGACCAGGGGCTGATCTACCGGGCCGAGCGGCTGGTCAACTGGTCGCCGACCCTGCAGACCGCGATCTCGGACATCGAGGTCAAGTACGCGGACGTCGAGGGCGAACTGGTCAGCTTCCGCTACGGCTCGATGGACGACTCGCAACCGCACCTGGTGGTGGCCACGACCCGGCTCGAGACGATGCTGGGCGACACGGCGATCGCGGTGCATCCCGAGGACGAGCGCTACGCGCATCTGGTGGGCACCGAGATCGAGCACCCGTTCCGCGAGGGCTGGACCATGCGCGTCGTGGCGGACGACCACGTGGACCCCGAGTTCGGCACCGGCGCCGTCAAGGTCACGCCCGCGCACGACCCCAACGACTTCGCGATCGGCCAGCGCCACGGGCTCGAGATGCCCACGATCATGGACGCGTCCGGCCGCATCGCCGACACGGGGACCCGCTACGACGGGATGGACCGGTTCGAGGCTCGCACGGTGATCCGCGAGGACCTCGCCGCCCAGGGCCGGATCGTCAAGGAGGTGCGCCCGTACCTGCACTCCGTCGGCCACTCGGAGCGTTCCGGCGAGCCGATCGAGCCCCGACTGTCCCTGCAGTGGTGGGTCAGGGTCGAGGAGCTGGCCCGGATGGCCGGCGACGCCGTGCGCGACGGCGACACGGTGATCCACCCGAAGAGCCAGGAACCGCGCTGGTTCGACTGGGTCGACGACATGCACGACTGGTGCATCTCCCGCCAGCTGTGGTGGGGCCACCGCATCCCCATCTGGTACGGGCCCGACGGCGAGGTCGTCTGCGTGGGCGTGGACGAGCAGCCGCCCGCCGGGTACACGCAGGACACGGACGTGCTCGACACGTGGTTCTCCTCCGGGTTGTGGCCGTTCTCGACCCTGGGTTGGCCCGACCGGACCGCCGACATCGAGCGGTTCTACCCCACCTCCGTCCTGGTCACCGGCTACGACATCCTGTTCTTCTGGGTGGCCCGGATGATGATGTTCGGCACCTTCGTAGGCCGCACCCTCACCGGCGACAAGGCCACCCCGGGCAAGGTCCCGTTCACCGACGTGTTCCTCCACGGGCTCGTCCGCGACGAGCACGGACAGAAGATGTCCAAGTCCAAGGGCAACGGCATCGACCCGCTCGACTGGGTGGACCGCTTCGGCGCCGACGCCCTGCGTTTCACCCTGGCCCGGGGCGCCAACCCGGGCGGCGACCTGTCCGTGGGCGACGACGCCGCCCAGGCCTCGCGCAACTTCGCCACCAAGCTCTTCAACGCCACGCGCTTCGCGCTGATGAACGGCGCGACGGTGGGCGGGCTCCCCGAGGCGTCCGCGCTCACCGACGCCGACCGCTGGATCCTCCACAGGCTCGGCGAGGTGCGCGTGTCGGTCGACGACGCCCTGGACCGCTACGAGTTCTCCAAGGCGTGCGAGGCCCTCTACCACTTCGCGTGGGACGAGGTGTGTGACTGGTACCTGGAGCTGGCCAAGGTCCAGTTCGGGAACGACGACGAGGCGCGCAGCTCCGAGCGGGCCGAGCACACCAGGCTCGTGCTGGGACACGTCCTCGACGTGGTGCTGCGGATGCTGCATCCCGTCATCCCGTTCGTCACCGAGGTGCTGTGGACGGCACTCACCGGACGCGGCTCAGTCGTGATCGCCGACTGGCCCTCCGACGTGGTCCCGGCAGAGGGTGCCACGGAGTCCGTGCGCCGGGTGGCCGACGCCCAGACCCTCGTCACCGAGATCCGCCGCTTCCGGTCCGACCAGGGCCTCAAGCCCGGCCAGCGGGTGCCCGCCCGCGTCACCGGGGTCGACCAGGCGGACCTGCCCGCGGACCTGCTCGACCAGGTGGCCTCGCTCGCGCGGTTCACCCCGGCCGAGGACGACTTCACCGCCACGGCCTCGCTGGAGGTCCGGCTCGGGCTGTCCACGGTGGGGGTCGAGATCGACACCTCCGGGACCATCGACCTGGCCGCCGAGCGGCGCCGTCTGGAGAAGGACCTCGCGGCCGCCCGCAAGGAACTGGAGACCACCGGCGCCAAACTCGGGAACGAGGCGTTCCTGGGCAAGGCCCCCGACCACGTGGTGGACAAGATCCGCGCGCGCCGGGACCTGGCCGAGACCGAGGTCGCCAGGATCTCCGCGCGACTCGAGGGCCTGCCGGCCGGGAGCAACGCCTGATGGCGGGCCATCGGTGGCTCGAGCCCCACGACCCGGATGAGGGCTGGGACACCCCCACGGAGGAGGACGTCGCCGAGATGCTCGGTGAGGAGGGCCTGGTCTCCGGGGTCTCCCTCGGCGGGCCGCTGCCCGGGGACGAGGACGGCGACGACCACCAGGAGCCGCGCCCGATCCCGGAGGTCGGCAGCCCCGAGTGGCAGGCCGACACCGCAGAGCTCGCGGCCGTCGAGGAGGAACTGGCCACCCGCTGGCCGGAGACCCGCCTCGAACCGAGCCTGGACCGGATCGCGGAGCTCACCTCCGTCCTCGGGGATCCGCAGCACGCCTACCCGGTCGTCCACGTGGCGGGGACCAACGGCAAGACCTCGGTCACCCGGATGATCGACGCGCTCCTGCGGGCGCTGCACCAGCGCACCGGGCGCAACACGAGTCCGCACCTCCAGACCGTGACCGAACGCATCGCCCTGGACGGCGAACCGGTCACGGCGCGTCTGTTCGTGGACACCTACCGCGAGCTGAAGCCGTACCTGGAACTGGTCGACCAGCGCTCGGAGTCCGGTGGCGGACCGCGCATGAGCTACTTCGAGGTGCTCACCGCGATGGCCTTCACGGCCTTCGCCGACGCCCCCGTGGACGTGGCCGTGGTGGAGACCGGCATGGGCGGTACCTGGGACGCCACCAACGTGGTGCGGCCGGCCGTCGCCGTCGTCACCCCTGTCGGCCTGGACCACACCGAGTACCTCGGTGACGACCTGGCGACGATCGCGGGGGAGAAGGCGGGGATCATCCAGCCGGGAGCCGAGGACGAACTGCTGCCGCGGGACCCGATCGCCGTGATCGGCCGCCAGGAGCCCGAGGCGATGGAGGTACTGCTGCGTCGCGCGGTCGAGGTGGGCGCCGTGGTGGCCCGTCTCGGCTCGGAGTTCGACGTGGTCGAGCGTCGCCTCGCGGTGGGCGGCCAGCAGCTCACCCTCCGCGGTCTCGGGGGCGAGTACCCGGAGGTGTTCCTGCCACTGTTCGGTGAACACCAGGCCGAGAACGCGGCCACCGCGCTGGCCGCCGTCGAGGCGTTCTTCGGTGCGGGTCCCGACCGGTCGCTGGACCCCGAACTCATCCGCGCCGGATTCGCCGCCGTCGACAACCCCGGCCGGCTCGAGCGCCTCAGCTCGAGCCCGACGGTGCTGGTGGACGCCGCGCACAACGGCCACGGGGGTCGCGCACTCGCCGAGGCGGTCACCTCCGAGTTCGACTTCAAGCGGCTCGTCGCCGTGGTGGCCATGCTCGACGGCAAGGACGCCGATGCCTTCCTCGCGGCCATCGAGCCGGTGGTCGACGAGGTCGTCATCACCAGGGCCGGGTCGCCGCGCGCGATGGCGCTCGACGAACTCGCCCGCATCGCGGAGGACCGGTTCACCGCCCAGCGGGTCCACGTGGTGGACACCCTCCCCGACGCGATCAGCGCGGCGCTCGACCTGGTGGGGGTCCCCGACCCGACCGCCGAGGACGACGTGTCCGGCGTCGGTGTGCTCGTCACGGGATCCGTGGTGACCGCCGGGGCGGCCCGCAGCCTGTTCGGAAAGGACGCACAGTGACCGACCCCGGCTCAGCAGACACCGGCTCAGCAGACACCGGATCCGCCGACACGGGATCCGCTGACACCCGATCCGCCGACCCCCGGGCAGCCGCACACGAACCCTCGGTGGATCCGTGGAAGGGCCTGCGGGGGATCATGGCCGGCACGCTAATCCTGGAGGCCATCGTCATCGGGCTTGTCCTCACGGTGATCGCCCGGGTCGACGACGGGGAGCACTTCCAGCCCTGGAAGGTGTGGTTCGTCAGCCTGCTGGCCGTGGCGATGGTCGTGGCCAGCGGTCTGCAGCGACGCCCCTGGGCGATCCCGCTGAACCTCACCCTCGCCGGGTTGGCGGTGGCGGGGTGGGCCGTGCACTGGTCGATGGGCGTCTGCGGTCTGATGTTCGCGGCGGTGTGGGCGTACATCCTCTATCTGCGGCGGGACCTGTCCAGGCGGATGGCCGGCGGGTACCTGCCCAGCCAGCACGACTGACCGGTGCCGGGTACTTGTAGCATTGCGGCCGTGACCGAGAGAACCTTCTTCCTCATCAAGCCCGACGGCGTCCAGCGAGGCCTGACCGGGACCATTCTGGCGCGTATCGAGGCCAAGGGCCTCACCCTCGTGGCCATGGACATGCGCATGGTGCCGCGGGAGACCGCCGCCGAGCACTACGCCGAACACGCCGAGCGTCCGTTCTACGGCGACCTGCTCGAGTTCATCACCTCCGGTCCGGTCGTGGCCGGTGTCGTCGAGGGGCCGCGCGCGATCGCCGCGTGGCGTCAGCTCGCCGGCGGGACCGATCCGGTGGAGAAGGCAGCCCCCGGCTCGATCCGAGGCGACTTCGGCCTCGAGACCCAGTTCAACCTGGTGCACGGGTCGGATTCCGAGGAGTCCGCGGCACGTGAGATCAACCTCTGGTTCCCCGGACTCTGATCTGAGGCAATCAGCAACGATCGCGCTGCACGCGCCCGTCGGTCCCCGGATCGACGGGCGCGTTTCCATCTCACGGCGCCCGCGCGGCGACGGATCGTGGGCGCATGTGGGACAATGGCCGGAGCCCACATTCTTGGCGAGCGGACCTCCAGTTCGCCCCGGATCGGGCGCCCGCCATCCGCGGGCCGGATCACACCGGAATCGCGGACCACAAGACATAGCCCCACCCGAGGTGGGGCCCAGATAGAAATGCCGACCCCGTGCGGCGGCGTGGGTCACCGGAGTCCTTCCGGTGACGTGATCGCGCCCGGAGTCCGGCCAGAGGAGACACGTGTCGGATTCGAACCTGACCATCGACGATCTCAACGCGCTTCCGGAGAAGATGCGCGCGCATGCGGCCGCCAAGGCCGTGGGGATGACCAGCAAGGAGTTCCTGGCCGCCATGGCCGGCATCGGCGTGGAGGTCAGGAGCGCCCAGTCCGGGGTGACGCGCGAGGTGCTGCTCACCTGGTTCGCCAGCCGTGGGGACGGTGGCGCCCCGGCGTCGGAGGCGGCTCCCGCCGTGGAGGACGCCCCGGTGGAGAAGCCCACCCGCACGGCATCGGCCGAGAAGGCCCCCGCCAGGAAGGCAGCGGCCGAGAAGGCCCCCGCGAAGAAGGCGGCGACCGAGAAGCCCTCCCGCGAGGCCTCGGCCGAGGATGCCCCCGCGAAGAAGGCGCCCGCCAAGAAGGCGCGCAAGGCCGCGGCGGAGAAGGCGGCACCCGCTGCCGCCGCGGACGGCCCCACCGCGGAGCCCACGACCGGGAAGAAGTCCACCTCGCAGGCACCGGTCCGTCGACCCCTGCCGGAGATGTCGATCGTGACCGGTGAGGTGGGCGCGGCAGACCCGGGCAACCGCCGTCGCCGGTCCACCGCGACCCCCTCGTTCTCCCCACTGTTCCTCTCGCCCGACGAGGCCGCCGCCAAGGCCGAGCAGGAGCGCCCCCCGCGCACGAGGTCCGGCGCGTCCGAGAAGGCCCGGACCGGCAACGCCCGACCGGACCAGGCGAACGCCGGGACCGGTGACGAGACGGGAAGCCGCGGCG
Organism: Dietzia sp.; assembly: GCA_046289795.1. GTDB lineage: Bacteria > Actinomycetota > Actinomycetes > Mycobacteriales > Mycobacteriaceae > Dietzia. The sequence goes on from JBKBUP010000011.1 coordinate 25,924, forward strand.
AGTCCGACACCGCTGACACGACCGACACGCTGGAGTCCACCGACACCACCGACGCCACCGACACCACTGACGCCAGTGACGACCAGAACGACACCGGTGAGGGTGGCAACCGCCGCCGTCGTCGTGGCCGTCGCGGCCGCGGGCGTGGCCGGGGCGAGAACTTCGACGAGCAGAACGGTGAGGACGACGAGAACGACGCGTCCACGGACGACTCCGGGGACGCCGGCGACGACACCTCTACCGACCACCGGGAACAGGGTTCCGGCGGGACCGGCGACTCCGACCAGCGTGACGACTCCGGCTCGGCGGACACGGCCGACGGCCGGTCCGAGTCGGGGGACGACTCCACCGAGGACGACTCCGACGAGTCCGACGGGTCACCGTCCGGGTCGCGTCGGCGCCGTCGTCGTCGTCGTCGTGGTGGGGGTTCGGGCAACGACGACACCCAGGCCTCCGGCGACGACTCGCCCGACACCGACGCCCAGGAGCAGCGCGAGCCGCGCCGTCGCCCCGCGCGCGGCGGACAGGCCGCCGGTTCCGGCTCGTCCAATGACGAGGTCCAGGGCATCACCGGCTCGACCCGGCTCGAGGCCAAGCGTCAGCGTCGCCGCGACGGGCGCGACGCCGGCCGCCGCCGTCAGCCCATCCTGTCCGAGTCGGAGTTCCTCGCACGCCGCGAGTCCGTCGACCGCGTGATGGTGGTCCGGGAGAAGCAGCGCGGCGACGGCAAGGGGATAATGACCCAGGTCGGCGTGCTCGAGGACAAGGTCCTGGTGGAGCACTTCGTCACCACCGAGTCCGCGCGCTCGATGGTGGGCAACGTCTACCTCGGCCGCGTCCAGAACGTGCTGCCGAGCATGGAGGCCGCGTTCGTCGACATCGGCCGCGGTCGCAACGGCGTCCTGTACGCCGGCGAGGTCAACTGGGAGGCTGCCGGGCTCGGTGGCAAGGCCCGGCGGATCGAACAGGCGCTCAGGCCCGGCGACATGGTCCTGGTGCAGGTCACCAAGGACCCCATCGGTCAGAAGGGTGCCCGCCTGACCACGCAGATCTCGCTGGCCGGCCGGTTCCTGGTGTACGTGCCCGACGGCAACTCCACCGGCATCTCCCGCAAGCTCCCCGACACCGAGCGGCGGCGGCTCAAGGCGATCCTCAAGGACGTCGTCCCCGAGGGCTCGGGCGTGATCATCCGGACCGCGGCCGAGGGGGTCAGCGAGGAGGAGATCGGCCGGGACGTCGAGCGGCTGGCGGCCCAGTGGACCGAGATCGCCGAGGCCTCCGCCAAGCGGACCTCCGCCGGTGCCGGCACGCCGGTGGCCCTGTACGAGGAGCCTGACCTGCTGGTCAAGGTGGTGCGCGACCTGTTCAACGAGGACTTCTCCTCGCTGGTGATCCAGGGCGACACCTCCTGGGACACCGTTCACGACTACGTCTCGAGGGTCGCACCGGAGATGAGCGAGCGGGTGGAGCGGTACGACAACCCCGACGTCGACGTGTTCGCCACCTACCGCGTGGACGAGCAACTGGCCAAGGCGCTCGACCGCAAGGTGTGGCTGCCCTCAGGCGGCTCGCTGGTGATCGACCGCACCGAGGCCATGACGGTCATCGACGTCAACACGGGCAAGTACACCGGTTCGGGCGGCAACCTCGAGGAGACCGTCACCAAGAACAACCTCGAGGCGGCCGAGGAGATCGTCCGCCAGCTGCGCCTGCGCGACGTGGGCGGAATGGTGATCATCGCCTTCATCGACATGGTCCTCGAGGCCAACCGCGACCTCGTTCTGCGCCGACTCACCGAGGCGCTGGGCCGCGACCGCACCCGGCACCAGGTCTCC
>JBKBUP010000119.1:0-8301 GCA_046289795.1 Dietzia sp.
CGCCGACCTGCACCACCTCGAGACCCGGTGGCTACCGGAGCGACTCCGCACCTACCCGCAGTCCTACTGGGACTCGAAGATGCCCGGACCCGGCGCCCTGCTGATGCTGCTCGGCGTCAGGGGCGAACTGCCGCAGCTGGCGCACCACACGCTGCTGTTCACCGACCGGTGGGAGGAGGGCTTCGACGCCATCTTCGGCGAGCAGACCCACATCCCCGACCCGGCCTCGCTGTACGTCTGCCGGCCCAGCGCGACCGATGACGAGGGCGCCGGCATCGCCCCCGCCGGGCACGAGAACCTCTTCGTCCTGGTCCCCATCCCCGCCGATCCGGGCCTCGGCCACGGCGGCGTGGACGGCGCCGGTGACGCGACCATCGAGGCGGCGGCCGACCAGGCGATCGCCCAGATCGCCGACTGGACCGGCATCCCGGATCTGGCCGAGCGGGTGGTGGTCCGCCGCACCATCGCGCCGGCCGACCTCGAGGACGACCTCGGCGCGTGGCGCGGCACGGCCCTCGGCCCCGCCCACACGCTGGCCCAGAGCGCGTTCTTCCGGACCCGCAACGTCTCCAAGCATGTCGACGGTCTCTACTACGCGGGGGCGTCCACCATCCCCGGGATCGGGTTGCCGATGTGCCTCATCAGCGCCGAGCTGGTGCTCAAACACGTCCGCGGCGACACGGGAACGGCCCCCGTGGCCGAGCCCGGCGGGGGCACGGTGTTCGATAGACCGGTGAACGACAAATCGGTGTTCGACAGGTGATCGGGCTGGCCTACCTCCTGGTCCAAGTGGTCTCGTTCGCCGGCATCCTGGTGATAGACCACCGCTGGAAGCTCGCGGCGTTCCGTGCGCCCGCCGCCGCGGCGCTCGCCGTCACCGCCTCCGTGGCGCTGCTGCTCACCTGGGACGTCCTCGGTGTGCGCAGCGGGGTGTTCTTTCGCGGTCAGACCGACTTCATGACCGGGCTGACAGTGGCGCCGGAGATCCCGTTCGAGGAGGTCGTGTTCCTGGCGTTCCTGTCCCACCTCGCGCTGGTGTGCGCGGCGGGCGTCTCGCGTGCCGCCGAACACACGGCCGCGTCGCGGGCGTCCCGGGCCTCCCGGATGGCGGGGGAGCGCCGGTGACGAGCCTGTACACGACCCTCAACCTCACCATGTCCATCCCCGTGGTGGCCGTCGCCCTCCTCGCGGCCTGGCGCCTGCGGGGGGCCGAGAAACGCCGGTGGCTGATCGGGGTCGGCGGCGCGTTGGTGATCCTGATGATCCTCACCGCGGTCTTCGACAACATCATGATCTCGGCCGGGCTCGTGGCCTACGACGACGAGTTGACCAGCGGCATCCGCCTGGGCGTCGCGCCCATCGAGGACTTCGCGTACGCCGTGGCCGCGGCCGTGTTCGTGCCGTCGGTGTGGGCGCTGCTCACCGCCGCCCCGCGCGTCGGGGCCGAGGTGGGGAGTCCCACGGTGTCGGGCCGGGGTGACGCCTCGCTGGCACGCGCCTCGGAACACGGTGACGACGACGAGGTCCGCACCCCCGAGCGGCCCGCGACGCCCGGTCTGCTGACCACGCTGTTCTGGTCGTCCCGGCCGGTCTCCTGGGTCAACACCGCCGCTCCGTTCGCGCTGGCGTACTTCCTGGCCACCGGCGGTTTCGATCTCCTCGGCGTGATCGGCACGATCTTCTTCCTGGTGCCGTACAACCTCGCGATGTACGGCATCAACGACGTCTTCGACTACGAGTCGGACCTGCGCAACCCGCGCAAGGGCGGGGTCGAGGGGTCCGTACTCGAGCGGTCCCGTCACACCGCCACGCTCGTGGCCTCCGCCGTGACCACCGTGCCGTTCCTCGTGTACCTGGTGCTGGTGGGTTCGTGGGAGTCGTCCCTGTGGCTCGCCGCGAGCGCGTTCGCCGTGATCGCCTACAGCGCCAAGGGCCTGCGGTTCAAGGAGATCCCGTTCCTGGACTCGGTCACCTCCGCGTTCCACTTCGTCTCCCCGGCGATCGTCGGCTGGACCATCGCCGGTGCTGAGCTGACCGGGGGAGTGTGGGCGTGCCTGATCGCCTTCATGCTGTGGGGCGCCGCCTCTCAGGCCTTCGGGGCCGTGCAGGACGTGCGCTTCGACCGCGAGGCGGGCCTGAAGTCCGTCGCCACCGTGCTCGGGGCGCGGTCCGCGGTGTGGTTCGCGCTGGCCTGCTACGCCGCCGCGGTGCTCGTCCTGCTGGTGGCGGCGCCCTGGCCGGCCTCCGGGGCCGCCTTCGCGATCCTGCCGTACCTGGCCACCGTGGCGGCCTATCTCAGGGTCACCGACGCCGATGCCGAGCGCACCAACGAGGGCTGGAAGCGCTTCCTGGTGCTCAACATGCTGGCCGGCTTCTGCGTGACCCAGATCGTTCTGTGGTCGGTGCTCGTCTGGTCCTGACGCGCCTCGGGAGGCGAGCATTCCGGGCGCGCAAGCCGAGGAGTCGGCTGGCGCTCAGCGCTGGACCCGCTCCATCCAGCGCTGTGAGGGCGGGCTGGTGCGCCAGTTGCGGGCGATCGTCCGGAACGCCCTCGTGAAGCGCCTGCGCATCGCGGCAGGATCGTCGAACGGGCGCGCGGAGATGCCCACGGTGAAGGTGGGGTCCACCCGGAGCCGGTCGCCGGCACCGAACTGGAACGACAGGTCGATGTCGTCGTGCAACTCCGGGTCCGATCGGTTGACCCCGTCGCGGACGCGATCCCACGCCTCGCGACGCATCGCCAGGTTCGACCCGAACAGCACCGGGTGCGCCATCGCCGCGCCCACGGAGAAGAAGTACGCGTCCATGTAGAGCAGCTGCGCGGCGCGGGCCCGCCAACCGCTCAGTCCGATGAACTCGCCGGGGCCGGAGATCGCGACGAGTTCCGGATCCTCGGTGAAGGCGCTCTCGATCCGCTGCAACCAGTCGGGGCCGGGGCGGGAGTCCGCGTCCAGGCGGGCGATCACGTCGCCGGTGGCAGAGTCGTAACCGGTGGCGGCGGCCGAGGGGATGCCGCGCACGGCTTCGGCGACCACGCGGGCACCGGCCTCACGGGCCACCTCGGCACTGGTGTCGGCGCAGCCGTTGTCCACCACCACGATCTCGTCGGGCAGTCGCGTCTGGGAGCGGAGAGCGGACAGGCACCCGGCGAGTTCGGGAGCGTCGTCGAGGACGGGGACGACCACCGAGATGCGCATGCTCCTCATCCTGCCAGCGGGCTCCCGAACGCGCCCAACCGGGCGATTTGTGCCCCGTTCGAGCGTGTGTGTAATCTGCTAGAGGCTTTCACCCCGAGCTGCGGATAGCTTCGCAACCCAGGGTGGCCCGCCCCCTTAGCTCAGTCGGTAGAGCGTTTCCATGGTAAGGAAAAGGTCGTCGGTTCGATTCCGACAGGGGGCTCGCACTGTGCGGGGCGGTTCGATAGCCCGACTGGCAGGGCATGCCGGTGTAGCTCAGCTGGTTAGAGCGCACGACTCATAATCGTGAGGTCGGGGGATCGAGTCCCCCCACCGGTACCGATCAGGTTCGCGAAGGCCGTCCACGTGTCGTGGACGGCCTTCGTCGTGTCGAATCCTGTCGCGGCCCCTACACCCCGAACGTCGACCGGGGATAGCCGGCCTCTACGTCTGTCACGACGTTGACCAGGTAAGGCACCCCGCTCGCGAACGCACGGTCCAGGGCGGGACCGATCTGCGCGGGATCGGTGACCATCTCGCCGGCCCCGCCGAGCGCCCTGACCACCTCGTCGTAACGGGTACGCGGCGTGAGGTCGGCGATCACGTCGTAGCCGTACAGCATCTGCATGGGGCCCTTCTCCAGTCCCCAGGCCCCGTTGTTGCCCATCACCATCACCACGGGCAGGTTGTGCCGCACGAGGGTGTCCACGTCGATCAGCGAGAACCCGGCCGCGCCGTCGCCGAGCAGCAGCACCACCTGGCTCGACGGCCGGGCGATCCGGGCGGCGATGGCCGCGCCCAGTCCCGCGCCGAGGCATCCGAACGGGCCGGGGTCCAGCCAGTTCCCGGGCCGGGCGGGCTCGATGAACTTGCCGGCGAAGGACACGAAGTCGCCGCCGTCGCCGATCACCACCGCGTCCTCGGCCAGCCGCGGCAGCAGCTCACCGTAGATCCGTGCCGGATGGATGGGATCGGCGGTCGCGCTGAACAGCTCGAGGTCGGCGGCGTGCGTGGCGTCGGCCTTCTCCCGCAACGACCGCGCCCACCCGCTCCAGTCCGGCTTGGTCGACCGTCGCTGCACCGCCTCGGTGAGTGCGTCGAGCACCCGGCCCAGGTCGCCGGCGGTGGCGACGACGGGGTCCGCGTGCCGGCTGAGCTGGCCCTCGGAGTCGGCGACGTGCACCACTCTCGCCGGCTCCGCGCCGTCTTTGCCACCGAACACGCCGTACCCCAGTCGGAAGTCCAGCGGGGTACCCACCACCACCACGAGGTCGGCGCTCCCGAACGCCATGCCGCGCGCCTTGGACACCAGAAGCGCGTGACCTGAGGGGACGACCCCTCGGCCCATTCCGTTGGGGATCGCGGGCAGGCCGAGGGTGTCCACGCAGCGCAGGGCGGCGACCTCGGCCCCGTCGGCCCAGACGTCCGAGCCCAACACCAGGACGGGCCGCTGCGCGCCCACCAGCAGGTCGGCGATCCGGTCGACCGCGTCGGTGTCGGGGGAGCGGTCCGGGCCGGGCTCGGAACCCGGCCCCGGGCGCACGGACTCGCAGTGGTCGAAGAAGTGGTCCATGTGCACGTCCAGGAACGCCGGACCCCGGTGGGCGGAGCGAGCGGCGGTGAAGGCGCGGTGTGTGGCGTCGGCGATGTCGGCTGTGTCGCGGGCCGTCTCGGCGGACACCGTCACCGACTCCACCAGCGGGACGTGGTCGAACTCCTGCAGGCTGCCGGTGCCCCACCGGCCCGCGGGGGCGCGGCCACCCAGCACCACCATGGGAGCGCCGGAGAACGACGCCTGGGAGATGGCGCTGATCCCGTTGGTCACGCCGGGCCCGGCCGTGAGAACGGCCAGACCGGGGGAGCGGGTGAGCTTGCCCGTGGCCTCGGCGGCGAACGCGGCGGTCTGCTCGTGCCGCACGTCCAGCAGGGAGACCCCGTGGTCCTCCTTCTCCGCCGCGTCGTACATCGGGAAGACGTGCGCGCCGGAGAGGGTGAACATGGTCCGCACCCCGTGGGCGGCGGCGACGGCGGTGGCGTGGGACCCGCCGTGGCCCGCCACCGGGCTGCGTGACCCGGTCTCGAGCGCCCCGGACCCGTGTTCACCCGACCTCTGATCGTCTCGGTTCTGTCCTGACGGATCGTTCTGGCTCACGTGCGCTCTCCCTGGTCGACTGCCCCCACCGTAGGAGTCGCGGGCCACGTGCATCAGCGGTTCCGGGCGGAACGGCTCGGGTAGCGTCGGCGGGCGTGAGCACAGACAACGCAGAGGAACCGGTCGTCGTCGTCGTCACCGGCGACCCCGTCACCGTCACCGCCGAGGTGGTGGCGCGCTTCGCCGAGGCCGTCGGCGCGCCCTCCGGTCAGGTCCCCGCCACGCTGGCCGCCGCCCTCACCGCGCCGGTCCAGCGCGCGGTGATGGAGCACCCCGACCTCCGGATCGACCTCTCCCGCACCCTCCACACCGCCCAGTCCTCCGAGCATCACCGGCCCATCGCGGTGGGTGACGTCCTCACCGCCACCGCGACCGTCACCGGCGTCCGGTCCGCCCGTGGTGGTCGGATGATCGGCTTCGACACGGTGCTGTGCGATCCGACCGGCGCAGCGGTCCAGTCGCTGTCCAGCGCGCTTCTCACCGCGGAGGTAGAGGAATGACGACGGACGAACCGACGACGATGGATGATCCGACGATGGACCATCCGACGACGAGGCGACCTGAGCCCGGCGAGCCGATCCGGGCCCGCAGCCTGCCGATCACGCGCGAGGACCTGCGCCGCTACGCCGAGGCCTCCGGAGACCACAACCCCATCCACCTGGAGGACGAGGCCGCCCGCGCGCTCGGTCTGCCCGGTGTGGTCGCGCACGGGATGCTGACCTCGGCCCTGGCGATCGGGGTCGTGGCCGAGTGGGCCGGGGGAGCGGACCGGGTGGTGGCCACGTCGATCCGGTTCGCCGGACCCGTGGTGGTCCCCGCCGACACCCCAGCTCAGCTTGAGGTGGCCGGCACGGTCAAGAAGGTCGCCGACGGCGGCTCCACGGCAGACGTGGCGCTCGCGGTGACCTGCGGAGGGGCGAAGGTGTTCGGCAAGGCGATCGTGACCGTCTCTCTCGACGGGTTCCGGGTAGCGGCAGCGTCCGGGTAATGGCTGCCGAGGCGTCCGGGGAGTGACTGCTGAGTCGCGATTTAGGGCCACTGCCGGGGCTGTCGTACACTTGCGACGCCCGACCGCCCGCGGTCGCGGCCCACGCTGCCTGAGGCAGCCGCCGACACTGTAGAGTCGAGGCGTTCGTGCGGTCCGCGATTAGTGAGACGGCACGGGTGGCCGGGTGACCGGCCGAAGGGGCGTAGCTCAATTGGCAGAGCAGCGGTCTCCAAAACCGCAGGTTGCAGGTTCAAGTCCTGTCGCCCCTGCCCTTCCCGCCAGCCAAAGACGACCCGGAGGTAACGCGTGAGTCAGGATCGCGACGACGACGTCGACAGCAGCGGCGCGCGCGATTCCGACGGCGCCGCCGTTCCCACCGGCAAGGCCGGCCGGGGCGACACCACCGTCGCCAAGCGCGTCCGCACGGATGCGGACACCGCGGAGGACTCGCGGGCCAACCGTGCCAATCCGTTCCAGTACATCGGGCAGGTCATCGAGGAGTTGCGCAAGGTCATCTGGCCGACGCGCAACCAGATGGTCACCTACACCATCGTGGTGTTCCTGTTCCTGATCTTCATGACCGCGCTGGTCTCCGGCGTCGACTTCGGCGCGGGCAAGCTCGTCGAGCTCGTCTTCGACCGCTGACACCTGCCGCTCGGGTCCGGGGCGAGATCCGGACCGCCGAACTCCGAGAGGACCGCAATTTCAGTGAGCGACATCGAGCAGAGCCCCGAGTCCGAGGGCGTCGAGCAGAGCCCGGCTGCCGCCGAGCAGGCCGAGACCGAGGCCGATGCGGTGCTCGGTGACACGTCTGCGGACCCCTCCGACGCCGCGGTCCCGCCGACCGCCGAGGCCGTCGCGGACGCCATCGACGCGGTCGCGGGCACCGACGAGGCTGACGACGAGGCTGACGCCGACGTGCGCGATGAGACCGACGGCGCGGTGGAGACCGACGAGTCCGATGCGGCGGAGGCCCCCTCAGAGGAGGCCGCGCCCGCGATCGACCCGGTCATCGCCTTCAAGCGTCAGCTGCGCAAGCTCCCGGGCGACTGGTTCGTCGTCCACTCGTACGCCGGTTACGAGAACAAGGTCAAGGCCAACCTGGAGACCCGTGCGGTCACCCTCGGCGCGGAGGACAAGATCTACCAGGTCGAGGTCCCGATCGAGGAGTACACCGAGGTCAAGAACGGCCAGAAGAAGGTCGCCAACCGCAAGGTCCTGCCCGGTTACGTCCTGGTCCGCATGGACCTCGACGACGAGTCGTGGGGCGTCGTCCGCAACACCCCGGGTGTCACCGGGTTCGTCAGCGCGACCGGCGGTGCGGCCGGGGCGCCCACTCCGCTCTCGCTGAGCGACGTGGCCAAGTTCCTGGCCCCCAAGCCGGAGAAGAAGGCCACCACCCCCGGTGGCGAGGGCGACGGCGGACTGGTCCCGCAGGCCGTCGAGGTGGAGTTCACGGTCGGCGAGTCGGTCACCGTCATGGACGGCCCGTTCGCCACCCTGCCCGCCAGCATCTCCGAGGTCGATCCGGCCTCGCAGAAGCTCAAGGTGCTCGTCTCCATCTTCGGTCGCGAGACCCCGGTGGAACTCGGATTCTCCCAGGTCGAGAAGATCGACTGACGCACGCGAGAACCCCGACGACCCGCCCCGCGCATCCCGCGCGCGGCGGGTCTCGTCGTTTTTCAACGGGGGTCGACTACCGATTAGTCGTTGAAGCCCTGTTGAACGTAGAATCTACAAGGTTGCGCCTGCGCTACCGCATGCCCTGCCCGACGGGTCGGCCGGCGGAGAGCGGCGCACACGACAGTCGGCCTCCCACGTGTACAGCGTGGTGCCGAGATCCAGTCGAAGAATCAGGAAGACGATGCCTCCGAAGAAGAAGAAGAAGGTCTCAGGGCTCATCAAGCTCCAGATCAATGCCGGCGCCGCCAACCCGGCACCGCCGGTCGGTCCGGCTCTGGGTGCCCATGGTGTCAACATCATGG
>JBKBUP010000120.1:0-8172 GCA_046289795.1 Dietzia sp.
GATCTGTGGACCTGGGACATCACCCTCTTGCACGGGCCTGGCCGCTGCTACTACCGGCTCTACCTGGCAATCGACGTCTACTCGCGCTACCCGGTGGCCTGGCGCATCGAATCTGATGAGACCGCCACCAAGGCCACCGAGATGTTCCTGGACGCCTTCGCCCGACACGGCGCCCCGGCACTGTTGCACGCCGACAACGGGGCCGCGATGCGCTCACACGAGCTCGCCGCAGCCCTTGAGGCCAGCCAGATCGGCCGGTCGTTCTCCCGCCCACGGGTCAGCAACGACAATCCGTTCTCCGAGTCGTTGTTCAAGACCATCAAGTACGACCTAGACCACCCGGCCCGGTTCGACTCGCTCGACCACGCACGACAGTGGACCAGCGACTTCCTGCACCGCTACGCCACCGAACACCACCACAGTGCGCTGGGGTACTACACCCCCGAGCAGGTCTTCACCGGCACCGCCGCCCAAGTCAGGGCCGCTCGACAGCAAACCCTGGACCAGGCAGCGGCCTTGCACCCCCTCAGATACTCGGCACCGCCGAAAGCACCAGCACTACCCACCACCACTGGCATCAACCTGTCTTAGACAGGTTGACAACTTCCGTTCGGTACACGCGCGAGTACATGCCCGGGGGCGGATGATCTACGCGCCGTCGTCGTCCCCGCCCGACCTGGCCAGTGCCGCGAGCTGGCGGGTCGTCGCACCCGGCAGGTACGCCCGGCCGATCGCCACCCCGATCCGCGGCAGGTCGGCCTCGTCGCGGAAGCACAGGAACACGGGCTCGATCCGCGGGTTGAACTTGCTCTTGAACTGGTGGAGTGACCGGAACCCGTAGTACGGCTCGAGTGCCTGGCCGAGCAGATCCAGACCGCGGTCGAGGACGGCCACCTCGTCGTCGTCGCCACTCCTCGCCAACGGGGCTCCGGACAACGAGACGAAATCGGCCCCCTCGTCCTTGAACTCCAGCGCGGAGCGGGCGATGAGGAACTCGATCATGTTGTTCGCACCGGGCCCGTTGCGCTTGCGCATCACGTCCAGGGTCCAGCCGCGCACGCCGCCGGTGGGCCCGCCGCGGTAGACGGGCAGCCAGGAGAGCGCGGCCTGGACGGTCCCCTCGGAGTCGACGGCCAGGGCGATGCGCACGTCGTCGTCGAGCGCCTCCTCGACCGTGCCCAGGGTGAAGCCCATCTCGGGCAGCTCCTTGTCCCCGACCCACTGTTCGGAGATCTGGCGCACCTGCCCGAGGATCGCGGACGGCTGCTCCCGCAGCAGCCCCGAGACATAGCTGGTGCCGCTCTTCTCGGCCTTGTTCATGGCGGTGCGGATCTTCTGCCACTTCTTCCCGGCGAACGCCAGGTCGGGCAGGTCCATCAGGGTGTCCTCGGCGATCTGGAGCGTCCGCCAGCCGTGCGCCCGCATGGTCTCGGCGGTCTCGGCGGACACCGAGAACAGGCACGGCACCGCGGCCTGTGTCTCGGCGAACTCCACGAACTCGGTCAGGAGCCGGCTGCGGTCCTGTGGCGCGGCGACCGGATCGGCCAGCGCGATGACGGTGCCGAAGTGCAGGCGGTAGCCCACCACGCCGGGGGCGCTGCCCGTCTCCGAGCCGGGTGCGTCGTCGGTCGCGGCCGGCCCGAAGAAGTAGTTCATCGGTTGCCACGTGATCATCCACGACATGGTGCTGCCGCCGTGACGGCGGATCAGGTCGCGGACGCGGTCGATCACGTCGTCGGAGTGGACCGACGAGCCGGTGATCCGTCGCCGGATCCGGACTCCGAACGCGTTGCGGCCGGCCACCAGCAGGACGGCCTCACCCGCCCACAACAGGCCGGTGCCCGCGGTGACGGCGCCGAGGCTCTCGAAGTTCGCGGTGACGACCAGCACCGTGACGACGAGGGTGACCACCGCGGTGAGGAGCGCGTAGACGAGGGCGACGAGCCACGCCGCACGGTAGCCGCGGCGGAGCAACTCGGCGGTCACCGCGGCGATGAGGACGGACAGGAGCATGCCGGCCAGGCTCACGTCGTCGGCCTCGGTCGGGCCGAGGGGGCCTTCCGCGGGGACGAAGTAGACCACCACGTGCACGGCGGCGAGGAACCACATCCCGGCCGAGACGACCAGCCTGGTCTCGCGCCGCGTGCGGGGTCGCAGCCCTCGCTCGGTGAGGGAGAAGAACCGTTCGCCGACGACCAGGAACACCGCGAAGGCGATGAGGTGAGTGAGGTCGGCCAGGCGCCCGAGGAACAGGAACGAGACGATCACGTAGCCGTAGAGGGCGGCCCGTGCGCGCAACCGCCACGGTGACACCAGTGTGGCGGTGGTGGCGGCGAGGACGGCGATCACGGCGGTCGAGCACCCCACGTCGAGCACCACGGACAGCTCGGAGGCCCACTCCCAGCCCACCGCGTCGCCGGGGACGAGCACGACGAACGCCCCGAGCACGCCGATCAGTTGGCCGCCGATCGCGACCAGTGCCGTTTGTCCGGACCCCAGCCGCCACTCACCCACCCCGATCCCCGCCGCGACCAGCACGAGTAGCGACACGTGCTGGAGGGGGGTGATCCCGAACCACGGACCCGCGAACACGGTCCACCACCGGCCGCCCTCCAGCGCGGGGACGCCGTAGGCCACGCCCTCGAACCACGGGGCGGAGTGCGCGGACCGCCACAGCGTCTCGAATACCACCCCCGTCACGAGCAACGCGGCCAGGACGATCGCGGTGACCGGGAGGCGGCGGGCGGCGAGCGCGACCGTCCCGGCCGCGGTGGCGAGCGGGGACGGTTCCCCGGGTTCGTCGGTCTTCTCGGGGATCTGATCGGTGCTCATTGTGCTCCCGGGGGCGGCGCGCGTGATGGAACCGCCGGAGCCGGAGAGGCGACGCCGGTGGCGAACGGGTCAAGTATGCGCTCGGTCCCCCGTGGCGAGATCGACTTTCGTGGACGGGCCTGCCGTTGTCACCTCACGCGCTGGCGCCTCGAACCGGTGTGCTCGGCATGCGACGCCTGGGCGCTACGTGCTCCGGCGGCGCCGGCGAGCCCGGCGACCAGTGCGCCCACGAGCAGGCCACCCACGGTCCACCAGGTGCCCTCGGCGATCTCGTCCTGGTTCTCGGCGAGGGTGTCCTGTGCGTCCTGTGCGGTTGCTTCAGCCTCCTGCTGCGCCTGGTCCACGTCCTGTTGATCGACTCCGGTCTCCTCCGCGGCCTCGGTGACCGAGGTGTCGGTGGCCTCCGCCACCGTCTCGGCGACCGTGCCGGCCGCACCACCGATGGCCGACACGACTCCGGAGCCCAGCCAACCGACCAGCAGCACTATCCCGACCAGCGAGGTGGCCCAGGTCACCAGACCGTGGAGGAACCCGCCGCGGACGGCCAGGGCTCCGGCGATGTACCCGGCCGCCGACAGCGCCAGCAGAACGGCGACGACGCTCCAGATGCCCACAGCCGTGCCGTTGGCGTCGGACAGTCCCAGGGCGGCGCTGATCAGTGCGAAGACCAACATGACGGCGAAGAACGTCACCGCCCCCGCGAAGATCGCACCCCAGGACGCGTTGTTGCCGCGGTCGACGTGGTCGGTGACGACGACCGATTCCCGCGCGGCGCGGTCGTCCCCTCTGCTCCCGACCGGGGCCGCGATGTCCCGGGTGGACGTGCGGGCGGGGGCGCGGGCGCCCGGGCCGTCCCCGGTGTCGGAGCGGGGCTCGTCTTTCGCTGGGACTCTGTCTTTACCGGGTCGGTCGTCCGGATGTGTCATGAGTGTGTCCTTCCTCATATCAGCTTGCTCGGAAGGCAATTTTATGTTAGCGATCCGGGCTGCGCGACCGCAGGTGAGGGGGGCGGGACAGTGGGACCGGTCGGCTCCGGGGCTCCGTGCGGGCGGTGCCACACATCAGTTCCGCGCCGACCCGGATCCCGCCTGGGGTGTCTTGACGAATTTCGTAACACCAGCAAGTGTTTCGGGCGATCCACGGTAGTGCTGGTTCAGAGACCGGACGTGAGGAGGCTGTTGCGAGTATGGCCTTGCACAGCGCGGCCCCCGGCCCCGGTTGCGCCGGGCCTCGCCAGGGTCACCCAAGTTCCGACGATGGCCACCGTGGATCGCCGACCGTGTCCGACCATGCGCAGCGAGCGCACCCGGGACCGGTGATCCCCCCGCGTACCCGACTGCTGTCCCGACTCTCCGGCCCCGAGCGGCTGGTAGTCGTCCACGGCCCCCGGTGGTCCGGCAAGACCACAGTGCTGAGGCAGTGGCTGTCCGCGGACTCCTCGTCTGCCGGAACCACGGCCGGAACGATCGAGCCCGACCCCGGCCTCACCGGTGACCGCTACTGGCAGGTGGTCGTGAACTCGCTGCGTTCGAAGCAGGGCCCCGGCGACCGCGCGGTCCAGAGAATCGAGTCGGTGCCCGGTCCCTCCGACTCCTTCGGTGACCATTATCGCGAGGTGAGGGACCTGATCCGAACGTGGCCCGGTCCCCTCACCCTGATACTCGACGATCTCCACCTCGTGGGGGATCCGGAGACCCACGTCCGCGACCTGCTCCAGCAGGCGCCACCTGCGGGGTTTCGTGTCCTCGCAACCACGCGAATCGCGATGCGGTGGCACCGATCGTCCGGGGTGCCCGCGGACAGTGTGCTCGTGACCCCGGCGGACCTCCTCCTCACGGATTCCGAACTCTCCGCCGTGGTCGAGCTCGCGGGCGTCACCACGCTGAATCGGGTCCCTCTGGGTTTGATCGCCGCCGAGACCGGCCGGGTCGCCGGTCTCGTGGGCGTCGGAGTGAACGCCCTCGCCACGGCCTCCTCGTCGCGCGGTGACCCGACCGGCCGGATCCGCACCGAGATAGACCGTGTCGTCGTCCGGGTTCTGACCGGTGACCCGGAGTTGGTCAGCTATCGCGATGACGTCTTCCGGACCGCGGCGGCCGCGCCACTGACCTCGTCGGCGGCCACGGTCGTGATCGACGAAGTCGGCGAGGGGGAGGCCACGGTCGTCGACCGGCTCGACGCGGTGGAACGGCACGGGCTCACCGTCCGGGACCTCGAGAAATCGGAGCCCACCTGGTCATATCCGGACCCGGTCAGAGGGTCGATCCTCCGCCTGGCGGCGACCGAGAGTCCGCACGTCCTGCGCGACGCCCGGCTCGCGCTGTCGGATTACTGGCTCCGGCAGGGGCGACCTCACGCCGCGTTCGTCCACGCGATCGACGCCGAGAGCTGGGACCGCGTTCTCGAGATCCTGCGGGACAACTGGAGGACCCTCTACACGACGAACTTCCTGCAAATGGACGGTGATCTCAGGCGAATTCCCGCCGACGTCCTCGAGGGCGAACCACTGTTCGACACGCTGCGGAGGATGCACAGCCAGTTCTCGGCACCGAAGGACAGCCCGGCGCCGGCGCCGGACATCGTGACGTCATCCGACGAGCCGGATAATGCCGAGCGGCTGATGCGGATGCTCTCACGTCGCATGGACGGCCGTTTCGAGGCCGCCGCATCGGAGTACGGCCCGCTCAGCCGGATCCCGGTCCCGGACCCCGAATCGTCGACCCAGGCCGAACGGGATGGGCCCGCGTTCGTGTTCCTCCACCTGGGCCTGAGCCTGCTCCTGGTCGGTCGAATCGACGACGCCAACCAGATGCTCCGTCGAGCCCACCGGCTCGGGGCCGGCACCTTCGTCGAACGGGATGCGGCCGGAAAGCTCACATTGGCACACGCCGTTCTGGGGCACCTGGCGGACGCCGATTCCTGGTGGGACGAGGAGCGCCGGCATCCACAGTTGCCGCCCGACTCTGAGCTCGTGGTCAGGCCCGCCGGGATGATCGGGGCCGCCCTGGCCCGACTGGACCGACTGGACGTCGATTCGGCCATCGGCTTGATCACCGACCTGGGAGCCCCGGCGGACCGCGAGGAGTTATGGGGCTTCGCTCTCTACGTGTACGGCCAGATCGCCCTGACCACCGGCACCGCCGCCGACGGGCTCCGATACGTCGACCACCATATGAAGAGATACCCGGGGCTGTGCGACCACGGTGCGGTGGTGGGGCCTCTGCTCGACGCGGTCCGCGCCGATCTCCACCTGGCGCTGGGCCGGTCCGATCTGTCCGCCGAGTTGGTCGGCGACTCCTCCCACCCACTCACCGCGACGGTCCGGGCCCGCACCAGGTTGTTCGACGGCGACAACCAGGGGGCGCTGGAGATCGTCCGGCGCTATTACGGGGATCTCCGCTGCACGCAGCGGGATTCAGTGGAATTGTCCCTGGTCGGCGCCGCCGCTTCGATCGGAATCTCCGCGCGGGAGGAGGCGGTGCAGTATCTGGAGCGCGCCGTCACCAAGTCCACGCTCACCGGATTGGTCCGGCCTTTCACCACGCTCCCCCGCGGGACGATGGCGAGGCTGGCACGACTGGGCCCGGAGCTCCCGGTGGCCGCCCACGGGACCGACACGGGGGTTCCGTCGTCTCCACACGCGGCCACCGAGGTCACCGAACGCGAGCACGCCATTCTTCGTAGCCTTGAGACCGGGGACTCCATCACCGCTATCGCCGACCGGCATTACGTCAGTGTGAACACTGTCAAGACGCAACTCCGCTCGGTGTATCGCAAGCTCGGTGCCCGGTCCCGGAGTGCGGCGGTCGACGAGGCCCGGAGGCTCGGCCTGCTCTGAGCGCGTACCTGGCCGCATGTTCAGTTCTTCCTCAGGTTGATCCAAGGCGGATTGGGTTCAAGCGAGCCGCTTCCCGGCCGCCCTTTCATCCCCTATTTCACCCGGGTGAAAACCCCTTCGCGGTGGACTGGCCTTGTTGATTGTGAACTATTGTTCACGCCAATCGTGGCCGTAGTTGTGAACACCGGCCGCGCCGCCCGGAGGCGAGGCGACAACTTGCGCGCCGCGGATCAGTCAGCGGACCCGGGCCCTCGGACACGACAGCTAGCCCAAGGAGAGACAGTGTGCAGTATTCCGCCGAGCATCATCATCGACGAGGTCGGCACCACAGGTTCGGTCGTGGTGGACCTGGTGGGCAGGTTGTCCGTCCTACTGTTCGACCTCTCGGCCTCGTGAACGCGGGCGCGTGGGCGGACTACGTCGAGTGGTCGGGCCTGGACGAGGCTCGACTGGCCCAGATCACGGGTGACCGCGACACGGGTGTGGGTACCGGGCCGGATGACAGCGTGCTTCCGGAACGGTCAACCCGCTGCGGTTCGGGGTCAACGGCGGCGGGATCCCGCCATCACCGGACCGGAGAACAACGCGATTCCTAGGACGAATCCGAAGTTGTACCAGTTGCCGTTGTTGCCCACCTCGTAGATGGTCACGGTGTCGGTGAACAGGGAGATGATGAAGGTCACCGGGAGGATGAGCCCGTGCCACAGTCCCCACCAGAAGCCGAGGCCCTCGGGGGAGACGTCGACGTTGGGCCCCGCGGCGCACGCGCCGAGGGTAAGGACGACGACGAGGAGGATCCCGGCGGCAGCCCCGGCCCGTCCCCGGGAACTCATTTCTGCCGTCCCCGCCAGAAGTACAGGGCGGGCCCGATGAAGTTGACCGCGATGATGGCGGCCCACCTGCCCTTGCTGCCGCGCACCTGCTCGGCGGGCCGGAATGCCAGATCGGTCCACGCCGTGACCGCCAGCGACACCTGCACGGACATCAGGGTCAGGATCGCGGTCTTCTGGGTGTCGGACAGTTCGTTCCACGACTTCTTCTGCACGGGTCCTCCTGGGGCCGGTCCGGATCGTGTAGATCCGGAAGTGGATTTTCCTTAATTCTAGTAGTCGGCGCGGAGGGGATGACCCGGTTGTGCTCACGGGGGCGACTGCACGAAGCTCACTCGCGCACAGGTTGGTCCTCGCCGGACTTCTCCTTCCCCGACTTCTCCTTCTCCCACTCCGCCCGATCCCGCATCTCCCTGGGGCGGAAGTAGAACAAACCGGAGAGCACGGCGATGAGGAAGACCACGAGCATCACGAAGAACAGGGGCCACACGCCGGTGAGGAAGATGATCGGCACCGCCATGGCGGTGATGAGTCCTCCACCGAAGAACGGTTCGAAGACCAGCTGCTTGTAGCCGAACGCCTCGAACGCGGGGCTCTCGGCCTGCGGGTCGACCACGCGCATGAGGATGAGTCCCGTGGCGGTGACCCCCATCGATTGTCCGAAGTCGCCGA
>JBKBUP010000121.1:0-8166 GCA_046289795.1 Dietzia sp.
GGCGGTGTTCACCGAGTACCAGGCGCGTCTGCAGGCGGCCAACGCCTTCGACTTCGACGACCTGATCGGGGAGACCGTGGGGTTGCTGCGGTCGCACCCGGAGGTGGCGGCGTACTACCGGCGCAGGTTCCGGCACGTCATGGTGGACGAGTACCAGGACACCAACCACGCCCAGTACATCCTGGTCCGGACGCTCGTCGGTGGTGCGGCCGGGTCCGGGGACGACGCCGCTGCCGGGGTGGCGCCGGCGGAGCTCTGCGTCGTGGGCGATGCGGACCAGTCCATCTACGCGTTCCGGGGCGCCACGATCCGCAACATCGAGGACTTCGAGCACGACTACCCGGATGCCCGGTCCATCCTGCTCGAGCAGAACTACCGCTCCACGCAGACGATCCTCTCCGCCGCCAACGCGGTGATCTCCCGGAACCCGGGCCGCCGCGAGAAGAACCTCTGGACCGACGAGGGAACCGGCGAACTGCTCGTGGGCTACGTGGCGGACAACGAGCACGACGAGGCGCGGTTCATCGCCGGCGAGATCGACCGGCTGGTGGACTCCGGCGACGCCGGCTACTCCGATGTGGCCGTGTTCTACCGGACCAACAACTCCTCCCGGGTGATCGAGGACGTGTTCGTCCGCCTGGGCCTGCCGTACAAGGTCGTCGGGGGCACACGGTTCTACGAGCGCAAGGAGGTGCGCGACATCGTCGCCTACCTCAAGGTGCTCTCCAACCCGGACGACACGGTGGCGCTGCGCCGCATCCTCAACACCCCGCGCCGGGGTATCGGGGACCGCGCGGAGGCGTGCGTGGTGGTCCATGCCGAGCAGCGGGCCATCGGCTTCGGCGAGGCCCTGCGGGACGCGGCCGAGGGGAAGGTCTCGCTGCTGCCCACCCGCTCGGTCAAGGCGATCTCCGGGTTCGTCTCGCTGCTCGACGAGCTCCGCGGGCGGTTGCACGGCTCCGATCACGCCGGTGGCGAGGAATCGGCCCCCGACGTCGGTGCCCTGGTGGAGGCCGTTCTGGATCGGACCGGGTACCGCGCCGAGTTGGAGGCCTCCAACGACCCGCAGGACGCGGCGCGACTGGACAACCTCAACGAGCTGGTGGGCGTGGGACGGGAGTTCTCCTCCGAGGCCGCGTTGCAGCGTTCGGCGCGCGAACAGGGCTTCGGGGATGACGCCGCGGGTGACGCCGCGGGTGCGGTTGCCGAACAGGCGGACGCCGAGCTCGACGAGGGCATCGCCGAGCCCGGCTCCCTGGCGGCCTTCCTCGAGCGGGTATCACTGGTCGCGGACGCCGACCAGATCCCCGCCGAGGACCAGGGTCAGGTCACGCTCATGACCCTCCACACCGCCAAGGGGCTCGAGTTCCCGGTGGTGTTCCTCATCGGCATGGAGGACGGTCTGTTCCCGCACATGCGCGCGCTGGGGGACCCGGCGGAGCTGTCCGAGGAGCGACGGCTGGCCTACGTGGGCATCACCCGCGCGCGTAAGCGGCTCTACCTGACCCGCGCCATGATGCGCTCGTCCTGGGGCCAACCCATGACCAACCCCGGCTCGCGGTTCCTCGAGGAGATCCCCTCGGAGGCGATCGAGTGGCAGCGCGAGGAACCGGCCGGCGGTGGCGGGTTCGGTGACGACGACTCGTACGCTCCCCGGCGTCGCTTCGGCGGTGGCGGTGGCGCCGGTGGGGGCGGGTTCGGCTCAGGCGGCGGGTTCGGTTCCAGCGGGGGCCGATCATCCGGCATCCCCCGGGCGAGGTCCTCCGCACCCGCCCTGGAGTTGGTGCCCGGAGACCGCGTCACCCACGACAAGTACGGACTCGGCAAGGTCCTGACCTGCGACGGGAGCGGGCCGCGCGCCACGGCGACGATCGACTTCGGAGCGTCGGGCAAGGTGCGCCTGATGCTCATCGGGGGCGTCCCGATGCAGAAACTCTAGGAGCACACGTGCCCGCACGATCGCCGGTCGGCACCCCACTGGTCGGGCGGCTGGTACGGCTGGATCCGATGGTCCCCGGAGACGCGGAAGGACTGTTCCCGCTCATGTCGGATCCGGCGGCGTTCGGGTCGGGATACCCGTTCGAGACCGCGCACTCGGACCCGGCGCGGACCCGGGAGTTCGTCGTGGACCGGATGGCTCCCGGGGCGCATCCCTACACGGTGCGCGTGGTCTCCCCGGGCCTGGACGAGGTGGGCACGGTCGCCGGGATCAGCTCGTTCACCGAGATCGACACCCGGAACGAGAAGCTCCAGCTGGGGTGGACGTTCTACGGTCGTCGCTACTGGGCGACCGGGGTCAACGTGGAGACCAAGCTGCTGTTGTTGTCCCACGCCTTCGAGGACCTGGGGTTCGGTCGCGTGAAGCTCCAGGCCGACGTCAGGAACGAGCGCTCACGCGCAGCGATCAGCCGACTCGGTGCGCGCTTCGAGGGGGTGACCAGGCGGGATGTGCTCAGGGAGGACGGCACCTGGCGGGACACCGCCGTCTACTCGATCACGGTGGACGAGTGGCAGACGTGCCGGGTCACCCTCGAGGAACGGCTACGCGCGGTACTCCGCTGAATAGACGACTCGAGCAACCGGCTCGGCCGTGGACGACTGCCCGGGTCGGGGTCAGCTGCCGAAGGGGCTGGAGGTCGAGCCCTCCACGCTGCCGGCGCCCGCGAGGTGGATACCCTGCTGGGCCAACCAGATCACGGGGTCGATGTGCTGTGTTCCGCCGTTGAGCAGGACCTCGAAGTGCAGGTGGGATCCCGTCGAGAAGCCCATGTTGCCCATGCCGGCGATCTTCTGGCCGGCGTAGACGCGCTCGCCTTCACGGACGTCGAGCGTCTCCATGTGGCCGTAGACGGTCATGGTGCCGTCGTCGGACATGATCCGGATCCAGTTCCCGTAGCCCTGGGCGGGCCCCGAGTCGATCACGACGCCGTCGGTGGCCGCGAGGATCGGGGTGCCGTTGGCGTTGGCGATGTCGATGCCGGCGTGCATCGCGCCCCAGCGCATCCCGAAACCCGAGGTGAAGGTGCCCACGGCGGGGAGGGCGACCTTCGGGCGCCGGGCCTGCTCCTCGGCGATCTCCCGCTGGGTGTTGATCTCGGTGCCGGCGTAGAGCATGGCCGACTGTGCGTTCTCCGACTCCGCGTCGAGGGCCGACACGACAACGGGCTCGGGCATGGAGGGAGTGGCGGGGGTGGAGGTCGACGGCGCGTCGGGCGCACCCGTCGCCGGCGCCGCTTCACCGTTGGCGAGGAGCGCGATGTCGCCGGCCTCGGCAGAGTGGGTGCCCGCGAAGTCCATCACGGAACCGGCCGAGGCGGCCGACACCGCGGCGCCCGCGGCGACGGCAAGGACGGCCGCGCGGCCGCGCAGAGCGTGCGGGGGAGCGGGGAGGCGGTGACGCCCCCCGCCGTGTGCTCCGGAGGCGGGTACGACGACAGGAGTCGCTGGTGGTACGTGCTGCGACTCGTTCTTCACCGGTGGCGTTTCCCCTCTGAGGTCGTGCTGTGATCTTTCCGTGACCAAGACGTCCCCCAAGGTAACGGATTGGCAACGGTGCCGCAAGGTAACGGGCCGTCGGGGAGCGAGGGGTGGATCACACTTGTGTGACTCCCGTGGTCGGCGTGTCTGATGTTAATGATCGGGTCTCGAGTGGCGGCCGATGGGGCTGCTCACCGCCAGGTATCTGTGACCCAACACACACGTCTACCCCCAGGGTGCGACGGGCGACACAGTGCCCGCTTAGGATGAGGGTTGACTCGGCTTTCAACAGGGCCGGGCGAATCTACCCACGTCAAGATGGTGAGCTGATGGATCTCTTTGAATACCAGGCAAAGGCTCTTTTCGCGAAGCATGACGTCCCCACCACCCCGGGGCGCGTCGCGGATACTGCGGAAGAGGCCGAGAAGGTCGCGGCCGAGATCGGCAAGCCTGTCGTCGTCAAGGCGCAGGTCAAGGTCGGAGGCCGCGGGAAGGCCGGCGGCGTGAAGCTGGCGGAGGACGCCACCGAAGCGCGTGCGCGGGCCGAGGACATCCTGGGCCTGGACATCAAGGGCCACATCGTCAAGAAGCTCCTCGTGGCCGAGGCCAGCGACATCGCGGAGGAGTACTACATCTCCTTCGTCCTCGATCGTTCCAACCGCAACTACCTGGCCATGTGCTCGGTAGAGGGCGGCGTGGAGATCGAGCAGGTCGCCGAGGAGTCCCCGGATCGCCTCGCGCGGATCAACATCGACCCCACGGTCGGCGTCGACGTGGCCAAGGCGCGCGAGATCGCGGCCGCCGGCCACCTCCCCGAGGAGGTGCTGGACGCGGCCGCCGTGACGATCGCCAAGCTGTACGAGGTGTTCATCAACGAGGACGCCACCCTCGTCGAGGTCAACCCGCTCGTTCGTACCCCGAACGACGAGATCCTCGCGCTGGACGGCAAGGTCACCCTGGACGAGAACGCCGAGTTCCGTCACAAGGAGATGTTCGCCGACTTCTCCGACGCGGGCACCACTGATCCGCTCGAGCAGAAGGCCGCGGAGAACGACCTCAACTACGTCAAGCTCGACGGCCAGGTCGGAATCATCGGCAACGGCGCCGGGCTGGTCATGTCGACCCTCGACGTCGTCGCCTACGCAGGCGAGGACCACGGCGGCGTCAAGCCCGCCAACTTCCTCGACATCGGTGGCGGCGCCTCGGCCGAGGTCATGGCCGCGGGCCTGGACGTCATCCTGGGTGACGAGCAGGTCAAGAGCGTCTTCGTCAACGTGTTCGGGGGCATCACCGCATGCGACGCGGTGGCCAACGGCATCGTCAAGGCCCTGGAGATGCTGGGCGACGAGGCCAACAAGCCGCTCGTGGTCCGTCTCGACGGAAACAACGTCGAGGAGGGTCGTCGCATCCTCGCCGACGCCAACCACCCGCTCGTGACCCTGGCCGACAACATGGACTCCGGCGCCGACAAGGCCGCCGAGCTGGCCTCCAAGTAGGAAGAGTAGGAACAACCAGATATGTCGATCTTCCTCAACAAGGACAGCAAGGTCATCGTCCAGGGCATCACCGGCGGCGAGGGCACCAAGCACACCGCCCGCATGCTCGCGGCCGGTACCCAGGTCGTCGGTGGCGTCAACGCCCGTAAGGCCGGCACCACCGTGGCCCACAAGGACGCCGACGGCAACGACGTCGAGCTCCCCGTGTTCGGTTCGGTGAAGGAGGCCATGGAGGCCACCGGTGCCGACGTGACGATCCTCTTCGTCCCGCCGCCGTTCACCAAGGACGCCATCATCGAGGCCGTGGACGCGGAGATCCCGCTCGCCGTGGTCATCACCGAGGGCGCCCCGGTCCTGGACACCGCCGAGGCGTGGAACTACAACCTCGCCAAGGGCAACAAGACCCGCATCATCGGCCCCAACTGCCCGGGCATCATCACGCCGGGCGAGTCGCTGGTCGGCATCACCCCGGCCAACATCGCCGGCAAGGGCCCGATCGGACTCGTGTCCAAGTCGGGCACGCTGACCTACCAGATGATGTACGAGCTCGCCGACTACGGTTTCTCGACCGCCATCGGCATCGGCGGCGACCCGATCATCGGCACCACGCACATCGACTGCATCGAGGCCTTCGAGAACGACCCGGAGACCAAGGTCATCGTGATGATCGGTGAGATCGGTGGCGACGCCGAGGAGCGCGCAGCCGACTACATCAAGGACAACGTCACCAAGCCGGTCGTCGGCTACGTGGCCGGCTTCACGGCTCCCGAGGGCAAGACCATGGGCCACGCCGGCGCCATCGTGTCGGGCTCCGCGGGCACCGCGCAGGCCAAGCAGGATGCCCTCGAGGCAGCCGGTGTCAAGGTCGGCAAGACGCCGTCCGCGACCGCGGCGCTCGCCAAGGAGATCCTCGACGCCATGTGATCCACCCGGTCACAGGTGCGTTTCGCCCGACCCCCGTCATCCTCGGATGGCGGGGGTCGCGGCGTGCCGGGGGTGCCCGGCGCGGACGGGTATCTACGGTGGCAGGGTGAGTCCTCCCCGTGTCATCCGACCCGCCGCGAGACGGACGCCCGCGGGTGCCCGGTCGTTGCTGTGGACGGCGGCTGCTGCTGCGCTGCCGGTCATCGTCACCGTCCTGGTGCTGGTCGCGGTCACGCTCGGCTTCCTGGTGTTCTCCGCCCGCGGATTCGACTCGCTCTTCGCGGTGGTCGCCGTGGAGTGGATGGTGGTCAACAGGGTTCCCCTCACCGTGGACGCGGTTTCCCTGGGCTTCCTCCCGCTGCTGCCGCCGCTGATCTACGTGACGGTGCTGGCCCGGCAGACCCGCGCGGTGCTGGCCGATGTCGAACAACCCGGTCCGCGGGAGGCCGGCGCCGCGGTGGCGGGCGTGACGCTCGCCGGGATGCTGCTGACCGTGTTGGCCTCGCTGCTGGTCGGGTCGGCCGCCTCGGACTTCGCGGTGCGAGAGGCATCCCTGACGGCGGCGCTGCTGTGGACGGTGGCCGTGGCGCTGTTCGGATCCGGACTGGGGGTGTGGCTGTACTTCCGGCGTGATCTCCGTGAGGTCCTGCCGCTGTGGGTGCGCGGGGGGATCCACCTCGGGGCGGCGTTCGTGGCGGCCGTCTGGGCCATCGCCGCGATCCTCCTGCTGATCGGCCTACTGGCGGCGTGGGGACCCGTCGGCTCCGTCCTGGAGATAGGCAAGGACTTCACGGGCATCGCGGCGCTCGCGGCGATCTCCATCGCCTACCTGCCCAATGTCGTCATGGCCGCAGCCACCCTCGCGGTCGGTGGGGAGGCTCACCTCGGGGAGGCCTCGTTCAGCGTGTTCGCCGTGTCGCGGGGCCCGATGCCCGAGGTCCCGCTCGCGGCCGCGCTGCCCACGACGGATCCGCACTGGGCGGTGCAGGGGCTACTCCTGGTGACGGTCCTCGTGGCGGCCGGGCTCGCTCGCGCGGTCGCGCACTGGTTCCGCACCACCGCCGATGCGGTCAAGGCCGCGTGGTTGGCCGCCGCGATCGTCGCACTCGTCGTAGCTGTCAGCCCGGTCGTCGCGGGCGGCGAACTCGGCGTTCTCGGCACCGTGGGAACAGGATCGCTGATCGCCGCGGGGACCGCGCTGGCGCTCTTCGGCGTGATCGGCTCGGCCACCATCGCACTGTCCCTCGCGGGCCTCACCCGCCGCCGCGAGCGCGCGGAGAGTGAGCTCGAGCGTCGCCGCCGGCGTGCGGGGGCTGTGCCCGGTGAGGAGGAGTTGCCCGGAGACGAGGAGATGGAACCGGAAGCCGAGCCGGAGCAGGCGCCGGTCGGACCTGGCGAGGTGTCCGACGGCGACGTGCCTGGGGGTGAAGTGCCTGTGGGTGAGGTGCCCGACGACGACGAGACCGACGACGACGACGAGCTCCCCGCACTCCTTCCCGATTCTCACGACGCCGTGAGCGAGGACGCAGCGACAGAGGACGTCGCTGGTTCCGCCGAGGCCGACGCACAGGGACCGGAGGAAGGCCCAGAGGAGGTCGCTGACGAGCTCCCTGACGAGCGCCCTGCCGAGGGCCCGAAGGCCTCCGACTAGACTGCCTCCCGTGCCCGGGCATTCGGTGGGCAGGTGAATCGACGGTCAGGAGCGGGGACGTGGTCAGTGCCGAGTCCGGAGCTCCCTGCCCGGTCGTGCTCCTCGCGTCCGGTGCCGGGACCCTCGCGCAGAGCGTGGTGGACTCGGCCGCCGGGCCGGACTGTCCGTACGGCATCGTCGCGCTGGTCTCCGATCGTCACTGCGAGGCCGTGGCCCGCGCCGAGCGCGCCGGACTCCCCACCGTGGTGGTCCGGCCCGCCGATCACCCCGATCGCCCGTCCTGGGACCGCGCGCTGACCGACGCGGTCCGCGGGTTCTCACCGGACTGGGTCGTCTCCGCGGGCTTCATGCGCATCCTCGGGGAGGCGTTCCTCGGTGAGTTCGCCGGGCGCGTGGTCAACACCCACCCGGCCCTGTTGCCGGCCTTCCCCGGAGCCCACGCGGTGCGGGACGCGCTCGCCTACGGCGTGACGGTCACGGGATGCACCGTCCACCTGGTCGACGCCGGGGTGGACACGGGCCCGGTGATCGCCCAGTGCGCCGTCGACGTCCTCCCAGGGGACACCGAGGCCTCTCTCCACGAACGAATCAAGGTCGTCGAGCGCGAGATGCTCGTCG
>JBKBUP010000122.1:0-8074 GCA_046289795.1 Dietzia sp.
CCGCGGAGCGGGCCCTCCGGCAGACCGGCCGCCACCTCGGACCGGGCCTCGTCGAACCGCGTCGAGACCATGGCGTTGAGCCGGGGGTCCACGGTCTCGATCCGGCCGATCGCCTGTTCCAGCACCTCGGCCGGGTCGAGGGTGCCGGAGCGGACGTCCGCTGCCAGCGCGAGCGCGTCGCGGCGGGGCGGGGTCGGGGTGTCGTTCACGGTGGGGCCTTTCGGGACGGGACGGCGGTGGCGGCGGGGCGCCGGGAGCAGTGCACCCGGAGCGGAAAGCCCGAGCGGGGTCAGAGGTCAGCCCCAGCGGGACTGGCCGCCGTCGAGGGGGATGGTCGCGCCGCTGAGGTAGGAGGCCTCGGCCGAGCACAGCCAGGCCACGGGGCGGCCGATGTCGGGGAGGGGATCTCCCACGCGGCCGGCGGGGATGCTCGAGACGAACTCGGCGGCCTCCTCCGGGTTGTTCTCCATCCACCAGTCCAGCCCGGGGCTGTGGGCGTGCGGCGCCACGTTGAGCGCGCGGATGCCGTCGGCGGCCCATTCGTAGGCGGCGGCGCGGGTCAGGGCGCGGATGGCCTCCTTGACCGCGGCGTAGATGCCGTAGTTGGCGGCGTCCCAGCGCACCGCCGCGGAGGTCACCAGGTTGATCACGGTGCCCCCGCCGCGCTTGGCCATCTCGGGCCGGGCCAGCTTCATCAGGCTGAAGGTCACGCGGGGCCCGCCCTCGAACGCCTTGCGGAAGTCGTCGTCCGGGTAGTCCGACAGCGGCAGTGGCATCGCCATGTTCGCGTTGTTGACCAGGATGTCGACCCCACCGAGCTTCTCCACCGCCGCCGCGATGATCGCTTCGGGGGCGCCGTCGGTGATGATGTCGACGGCCAGGCACTCGGCCGTCCCACCGTTCGCTCGGATGATCTCGGCGACCCGCTCGAGCTTGCGCATCCGGCGCCCGACCAGCAACAGCGCGGCGCCGGATTCGGCGAGGCCGAGCGCGATGCCCTCCCCGACCCCCTGCCCGCCGCCGGTGACGATGGCGACCTTTCCGGCCAGCCGGTTCTCGCGTGCGGTGCCGGCGGTCTCGGTGTTCTGTGCGGTGGTGTCGGTCATGGGGTCCTCCGGGGTCGGTTCGGGAATCTGTGGAAGTCGGATCGGGGCGCCGCGGCGATCACGCCGTGGCGAAGGTGACGAGGCCGGCGATCACCACGAGGGAGATCACGGCGGAGCGGAACACGTGAGTGGGTAGGCGTAGGGCGATGGCGAGTCCGAGCTGGTTGGCCACCACTCCGGTGACCGTGCACGCGGCGATCATGGGCAGTAGGGCATGGAAGTCGATCTCCGTGCCCGACCACAGCAGCGCCAGCGAGACCAGGCTGGTGATGACGAAGTACCCGGCGAGGTCGGCGATGAAGCTCAGCGGCGGCAGCCTGGCCCGGCTGAGCAGCAGGACGACCGGCGGACCGTTGAGTGAGGTGGTGGTGGAGAAGTACCCGCTGATCGCCCCGGTGACGGCGGCCGCGAACGCCGAGGGCGGCCGGGGCGCCTTGGCCACGGGCAGCGCCATCGCGAGCCCACACAGCACGGTGATCGCACCGGCCGCCGGCTTGAGGTGCTCCTCGGGCAGGAGGTTGACCGTCTGCACGCCCAACCAGGCGCCCGGCACACTCGCCAGTCCCAGCACCGCCACGCGCCGCCAGTTGATGTGGTCGCGCAGCTGCACGGTGACGCCCACCCGGGTGACCAGGGCCACCACCAGATTCACCACCACGGTCTCGGCCAGGCCGATCCCCGCCATCAGCATCAACGGGGTGGCGAGGAGGGAGGTGCCGAATCCGGTGGCACCGCCGACCACCGAGGCGGCCGCCACGCACAGGACCGCCAGGACGATCAGCTCCACGTGTCACCGTCACGGCCACTGCCACCGTCACCGTCACGCCGGGTCGGGATCGCACCGTCCGCCCGCGCCGTCACTGCCCGCCGGCGGGGGCGAGGTGATTGTCGGTGAGCTGGAAACTCGGGACGTCCTTGAGGTTGATCATCGCCTCGTAGGTGCGCTTGTAGCCGGTGCTCGTGATGACCCAGCGCCCGTCCTGGCGTGCGTAGGTGTCCTCGTAGAAGGCGCTGCCGAAGATCATCGTGTCGAAGGCGGGGACGATCACCCGGTCCTGCAGGTACCAGCGGCCGGTGGCCGTGTCGCCGTCCACCTCGATCTCCGGGTGGTGGGCCTGGTGCTCGGTGATCACGTCGTCGGTCATCTGCTCGCGGAGCCCGGCCACCACCTGGTCGCGGCCGGTGTAGGACAGCCGCTTGCCGTAGGAGGCCGAGACCTCGGGCGCGAGCGTCGCGGCGAGCTCGTCCCACAGGCGCAGGTCCACGCAGCGCAGGTAGCGGTACTTCAGGGACTTGATCGCGTCGATGTCGTCGCGGCGGTCGTTGGTGGTCATCATCGGGCCTTTCGCACGAGGGGCCGGGCGCGTGAATCCACACCCGTCAACCTGACTGTAGTCAATTGTGTACAGTTTGGGAATGGAAAGCGTGAACCGATCCGACGACGACGAGGACGGCGTCCCCGGACCACCCGCGCCCGACTCCGCGTCCACCCGCGAGCCCGGCGCCCCGCGAACCCGCCCGACCGGCCGCGACGAGGTCCGCTCCGCCGTCCTGCGCGAGGCCCGGCGACTGCTGTCCGAGCGGGGTCCCCACGTTCCGCTGCGCGATATCGCGGACGCCGCGGACGTCAATCTCGGCCTGATCCACCGGCACGTCGGCCGTAAGGATGCCCTGCTCACCACCGTCATGCAGGAGGCGGTACGCCTCGGGGCCGCGCGGCTCGAGCACCTGGACGACGCGGGCGAGGCCGTGCGCGGAATGCTGCTCGGCTCCACCGCGCACCCGGAGATCAGCCGGCTCCTGGCGTGGTTGGCCCTGGACAGCGAGGCGGCGTTCCCGCCGATGGTCGACCCCTCAGAACGCCCGGCCGCCGCCCTGAGGCGCATGACCTCTCCTCCGCCGGCCGGGGACGTCGAGCTGCTCATGATCTTCACCGCCGTCTACGCCTGGCCGGTGTTGCGGGGCGCGCTACTCGACGCCCTCGACATCCCGGCCGACCAGCGGGCGGACATCGACGAGCGCCTCGCCGATCTGCTCGCCCGCGTGGTGACGGGACACCGCTGAGCGGTCGGACCCACTACCCGAGGTCCGCCTCCTGCACGTTGTAGGCGACATCGGTGAACTCGAGTTCGATGTAGGTGAGCCACTCCCCTGTCTCCGGGTCGAGCCAGCGGGCCTCGCCGATCGAGGGCAGCCGGACGCCGTGGAAGTCGCGGCGCTCGATTATGGGAGTCGACCAGGGCTGGCGGGTGAAGGATGAGCCGTCGTCGGATGCTCGGAGGCGGTCCTCGGAGTGGAAGTCGACGAGATCGCCGGAGTCGTCGAAGATCAGGTCGGCCGTCACGCTCTGGTCGCCGGTGGTGAGGACCCCGCGCACCCGGTTGCCGTCGATCCCGGTCCACTCGACCGGCGCGTCGACCAGGGCTCCGGGCGCCAGCAGCACGAGGTCGTTGAACACGGTGACCGTCTCCCCGCGGTCCATCTCGGGGCCGGCGGAGTCGAGGACCGTCACGAGGGACAGCAGTCTGCCGCGCATCGTCGCGGTGGTGTCGGCATAGGAGTGCAGGACGGTGACGGGCAGACCGGCCCTGGTGGCGTCGATGAGGAACGCCCGCTGCGGCCGGGGGCCGAAGGTGTTGAGCTGCTCACCAGTGAAGGGCATCCACTCGGAATCGGGGCCGCTGCGGATGCGGCCGCGGAGCTCGGCGTGGACGTTGACGACCCGGGGCATCCCGACCGCGCCGGTGCGTCGGACGTAGGCGGCCAGCGGGCCGGGCAGTACGTCGAGGTCCGCTTCCGTGAGCACCGGAGGGTCCGCCTGCTGCCCGCGGACCGCGCCGGTGGCCTGGTCGCGCCACTGCGCGTGGAAGCTGGTCGGCCCCTCCGCGAGGAACCCGCAACCGGCCAGGATCACCATCAGCACGGTCACCGCGGTGCCGGCCCTGGCATCACTCCACGAGGTGACGATCGCCGCCTGCGAGACGACCGCCGCCACCGCGGCGAGGATCCACCACCAGGTCGGCGCGCCGACGGCCAGGGTCGCCGCGGTGGCGAGCACGAGGAGCGCGGCGAGTAGCCAGAGCGCGGCTCCGGCAGGGCCGATCGGCTGGTTCAGCTGGGCTATCTCGGCCCAGCCGAACCCCTTGGCGGCTCCCAGCAGGTGGAGCAGACCGTGCGCGACCAGTACCACCACGACGATCCATCGGAGTGCGGTGAGCATTCCGGTCACCTTCCCGACTCAGCTACGAGGGTGTTCACCAGCAGTCGGCTGTTCCGGTGGGGCCTCGCCCGGCCCCGTGACCGACCCGGCGTCACCCGGCCCGCCCGTCCCGGGATCGACCGGCTCCTCCGGGCCCTGGTCCAGGCGGAACGGCGGGTACTCGTCGCGCAGGAGCAGGACGTACGAGCCGACCCGGTAGACCCAGCGGTTCAGCCCCACGATCAGGTTGAAGAGCCCGGGCAGGTAGCGACCGGTGAACAGCAGTCCGATCGCGGCGATCAGCACGAGCAGGCCCACCAGCGAGAAGCTCCAGTTGGAGCCCCCGTTCTCCGACGAATTGCTCAGGGCCGCTCCGCCGCCGGTGAGGATCCCCACGATGAACAGGTGCGGGATCACCAGCAGCCACCACTTGACCAACACCAGACCGCGCGAGAGCTGCTCGGGATAGGCCACGTCCAACCCGGCCGGGTAGTCGGCCGGCGCCAGCGAGAAGGGCGGGTACCGGTCCGTGCCGAGCGCGGAGTAGGCGTAGAACCCGACGCGCCAGTTCCACCGCAGCACCCCGACGCTGTACATGAACCAGGACCGGGGATAGCGGCCGGTGAACAAGACGGTCAGGCCCGCGGCGATGGTGGTGACCACCAGCGCGAACCACAACAGAGCCATCACGATGTAGTGCGGGATCGCCAACAGCCACTTGATCAGCCACATCGCGCGCGAGACCTGCGGGTCCAGGCGACCGGTCAGACGAAGCGGGTCGGGACCCACGCCGGCCGCGTCGACGCCCACGCCGGGCCCGCGGTCGATGTCGCGCCCCAGACCGGCGGCGCCGAGAAGGAGGAGCGGAAGTCCCAGCACCAGTGCCACGATCCCGGAGATCAGGGCACCGGGATTGGCGAGCCCGAACAGCTCGGTGTGGGCACCCACCTGCACGTCGACCCACACCGGGCGGGTGCCGTCGGCGTTCATCACCACGACCACCCAGTCACCGGACTGCAGTTCGACCGTGATCGTCTGCTGCTCGGCACCCGTGGCGGACTGGGCCCAGAAGTCCTGCTCGGCCGGCGGCTCGGGGGCGCGGGTGCCGGGCACCTCGTCGAGCACGGTGTCGGTGTCGGACCCCGAGCCCCACGTCATCGGGGTGTCGACGGTGTATCCGGTATCCCACGGGTCGTCGCCGAACACCGCGTGCGGGACGTCGTTGAGATACGCCGACACATCGGACGCCTCGGCGATGCCGATGAACACGTCCTGATCGGGAACCACCGGGGTCGCGCGCAATTGGATGCGGATCAGGTCATCGAGACCGAACGTGCCGACGGTGGCACCCTCGTCGACGTGGACCGTGAGGGGCGCGGTCGTGATCGCGTGGCCGACGGTTTGGACCCGGTCCGTGTCGGTGTAGGCGTACTGCCCGTCGCGCTGGGAGGCCTCGGCCACCATGAGGGCGGCTCCGGTAGCGGTCAACCCGAGGCCGAATGCGGTGAGGAGCACTCCCGCGACGAGCATGACCCAGTTCAACGGGCTGGTTCGAGAGGGTTCTCGGACAGAAGTAGAGGATGGTCCGGATGGGGTTACCTGTGGAGATCCCATGATGAGTCCTTGACGAGAAGGGTGCGGATCCACCAGGAACAGCGCATCCGCCTTCGTAAGGTGACCTTACTCTTATACGAGCAGTGTGACGGCCCCTCGTGGCGGAGCGCAGCCCCGGTGCCAGCCCCGGTTCGGCGCCGACCGCTCGCGGGCGACCTCGCCCCCACCGAGCAGCAGCGCCGAGGGAAGGGATGCGGGTCAGGGCCGCGGCGCGGCGAAC
This sequence comes from Dietzia sp., assembly GCA_046289795.1. Taxonomy (GTDB): domain Bacteria; phylum Actinomycetota; class Actinomycetes; order Mycobacteriales; family Mycobacteriaceae; genus Dietzia. The sequence goes on from JBKBUP010000122.1 coordinate 6,140, forward strand.
CCCGTCGCGGGCAGCGAGTGGAACCCCCGGGTGAACGGTGAGAGCGCCCGGACCGCGGCGGCCTGATCGACCCCGACGGCCGGGTGCGCCGCGTACAGCTCCTCCACGGCGATCCGCGCCTGCAGCCGCGCGAAATGCGACCCGATGCAGAAGTGCGGACCGCGGGAGAAACTCAGGTGTCCGGTGATCTCCCGGGTGATGTCGAGCTCCTCGGCGGTGGGTCCGAACTCGCGCTCGTCGCGGTTGGCCGAGGCGTAGAGCATCATCACCTTCTCCCCCGCCGGGATGGCGGTCCCGCCCACGACGACCTCCCGGGTGGTGGTGCGGGCCAGCGCCTGCACGCTCGACTCGAAACGCAGGCACTCCGACAGCGCGCCGGGGATCAGCCCCGGATCCGCCACGAGCAGCTCGCGCTGCCGTGGGTGGGCGTCGAGCAACGCCACGGTGTGCGAGATGAGGTTGCCGGTGGTGTCGTTGCCGCCGGCCACGATCACAAAGCAGAAGCCGAGGATGTCCCAGTCCGTGAGTCGCTCGCCGTCGATCTGCGCCTCGGCCAGCGCCGAGACGAGGTCCTCGCCCGGATTCGCGCGCCGCTCGGCGATCAGCTCACCGAAGTACCCGAACATCTCGGCCACCGCCGCGACCGCCCCACCCTCGAGGCCCGCCGGGCGGAACCCCTCCTCCTGCAGGGTGGTCAGCGCGCTGACCCACGGACCGAACCGAGCCCGGTCCGCGGCGGGCAGGTCGAACAGTTGGGCCAGCACGAACGTCGGGATCTGCGAGCTGAAGTCGCGGTGCAGATCGACCACCTCGTCGTCGTCGTACCTCTCGGCCATCTCCGCCAGCCGCCCACGGACGAAGTCGCGGATCTGCGGTTCGGTCTCCGCGACCCGCTTGGGCGAGAACGCCTTGGCCAGCAGCCGCCGCTTCCCGGAGTGCTCGGGCGGGTCCATCATGACGATGGTCGGCGCCAGCCCCAGCTTCTCGATCTCGTCGCGGTAGAAGGTCAGGCCGCTGGCGGAGGAGAACGCCCCGGTGTCGCAGACGGCGGCGTCCACGTCGGCGTAGCGGGACAGCGCCCAGAAATCCGGATGCACTGCGGTGCCGTCGCCGCGGTGGAAATGGACCGGGTCCGTCTCGCGCAGCATCCGGTACCCGGGGTAGGGGTCGACCAGGTGCGCGGTGTCGAACGGGTCGAACGGCGGTGCGGCGGGAGTCATGGCCACATTTAACACGTGCTGTTAACAGAAGGGAAGGGGCGATCTAGACTCGGGCGGGTGCCCCGCTCCACCGCCAGCTCACGCAGACCCCGCTCGACCGCGACCCGGGAGGCCCTGTACCTGGCCGGCCTGCGGCGCTTCGCCTCCGACGGCTGGCGGACGGCGCGGATCCGCGACATCGTCGGCGACGCCGGGCAGGGCAACGACTCGGCGATCAACTACCACTTCGGCGGCCGCATGGGGCTGCTCGAGGACGTGCTGCTCCGCGGGGTCCTGCGCATGGAGGACGAGCGGCGGGCCGATCTGCAGCGGTGGGCGTCGTCGACCCCCGACCTCCCGGAGATCGTGCGGGCGGTGGTGTCACCGGTGGCGGATCTGTTGGACGACGACGAGGGCCGCTGGACCCTCCGGGTGATCGCACAGGTCGGGGCGCTGGCCGAGGTCGGCCGGACGGTCACCACCGGACCGGTCGCGGACACCGCGCTACAGGATCAGCTCGAGATGCTGGTCTCGGCCGTGACCGCCCGCTGCGGCCGGGAGTTCGCCGAACACCGGGTCCGGCAGCTCATCGTGATGCTCACCGCCGAACTCGCGGTGCGGGCCTGCGATCCCCCGGATATCGGGCCGCCCCACCGCGAGTACGTGGCGGACCTCGTGGACTGGCTCGCGGGGGGCCTGGCGCGGCCGGCGCCACTGTGACGCCGGCCCGCCCGCT
>JBKBUP010000123.1:0-4221 GCA_046289795.1 Dietzia sp.
GACGTGGTCCGGGAGCCCGCGAAGGTCCGCAAGGCCATGGGCATGACCGCCCAGTCCGCGACCGTCGACGAGCTGCTCACCGGGCGCGAGAACCTCCGCCTGATCGGGGACCTGTACGGCCTGCCCAAGAAGATGGTCAAGACGCGCGCGGACGAACTGCTGGAGAAGTTCTCGCTCACCGACGCCGCGACCAAGACGGCCAAGAGCTATTCCGGCGGAATGCGGCGACGGCTCGACCTGGCGGCCAGCCTCGTCGCGGCCCCGCCCGTGCTGTTCCTGGACGAGCCCACCACCGGGCTCGACCCCAGGTCGCGCAACGACCTGTGGGACGTCCTCCGCGACCTCGTCCGGGAGGGCACCACGCTGCTGCTGACCACCCAGTACCTCGACGAGGCCGATCAGCTGGCCGACCGGGTGATCGTGATCGATCACGGTCGCGTCATCGCCGAGGGCACCCCGCTGCAGCTCAAGGACCGTTCCGGTGCCGCGAGCCTGGTCATCACCGTCTCGCGGGCGGACGACGTGCCCGAGGCCGTCCGCGTCCTCGACGGCCGGATCGGCGAACTGCACGTGGACCGGGACGCCCGTCGTCTCACCGCATCGTCGGAGGGGGTCTCGGCGCTGGCGGGGATCGCCGCCGCGTTCACCGAGGCCGGGATCGAACTCGACGACATCGGCCTCCAGCGCCCCAGCCTGGACGACGTCTTCCTCTCCCTCACCGGACACAAGGCCGAGGACTCCCGGGACGCCGACACGATCGAACAGGAGAACCGGGTATGAGCACCGTCGCCGACCCCGCCCACACCTCCGCCACCCACGAGAGCTTCCCGATGCCGGCCCGTCACGAGGGTCCGCCGCTGAGCCGCCAGATCTCCGCACTGGTGCGCCGCAACCTCTTCCACATCCGCCGCCAGCCGGAGAACCTGGCGGACGTCACCATCCAGCCGGTGATGTTCGTGCTGCTGTTCGCCTTCGTATTCGGCGGTGCGATCGCCGTGGCCGGCGGAGTCAACTACCGCGAGTGGCTGCTCCCGGGGATCATGGCCCAGACCATGGCGTTCTCCTCGTTCGTCGTGGCCGCGGGGCTGTGCAACGACCTGAACAAGGGGATCATCGACCGCTTCCGGACCCTGCCCATCCAGCGTGCGTCGATCCTTATCGCGCGCAGCGCCTCCAGCCTCATCCACTCCTCGATCGGAGTGGTGGTCATGTCGCTGACGGGCCTTGTCGTGGGGTGGCGGATCCGTAGCGGGTTCGTCGACGCCGTACTCGGTTATCTGATCCTGCTGGGCTTCGGGTTCGTCATGATCTGGATCGGCATCGTCGTGGGCTCCCGGCTCAAGACCATCGAGGCGGTCAACGGTGTCATGTTCACTACGATCTTCCCCATCACGTTCCTCGCCAACACATTCGCACCGCCGGAGTCGATGCCGCCGTGGCTGCGGCCGGTCGCCGAGTGGAACCCGCTGGCCTCGGTCGTGCAGGCGATGCGCGAGCTCTGGGGCAACGCCCCCGCGGTGGGCCCGGACGCCGCTCTGCCGTTGCAGTACCCGGTACTCGCGTCAGTGCTGTGGATCGTCGGTCTGACCCTGGTGATCGCCCCGATCGCCGTCAAGGCCTTCGACGCCCGAACCCGCGACTGACGCACCAGTGACCGGCACGCCCTCGGTGGCGGCGGTGAGTTCGTGCAGCGCCTCGAGGTGCGCGGCGAACGCCCGTCGGCCGTCGCCGGTCAGGGACAACCAGGTCCGGTCGCGGCCCGAATCACCGGCGGGCCGGGGAGCGAGGGAGTCTTCCGTAATGGGAAGTCAGGACCCGGTGTCCGTCACACCTTCTTCTTGGGCGAGACCCGGATCGTGATGCTCCCGACCACCGGTTCGACGCCGGCGTCGTCGACGAAACGCAGCGGGACGTCGACGTCCTGCCCGCTGGTGATGGCCGCGAAGTCGGGCAGTTCGGCCCACTCGGCGGTGACGGTCATGCCGCCGGTCGACATGGCCGGGTAGCGCACGTTCATGCCCACGGGGATCCACCGGTGGGTGGCCGGCACGGTGGCCTCGGCGAGCACGCCCATCGCCATCTCGGCCAGGTTCAAGGCGGCGATCACGTGGAAGGTGCCGATGTGGTTGTGGTTGCCCCACCAGCCGGGGCCGCGGACCACGCACCGGCCGGGGCGCACGTCCACCACGTGCGGGAGAACAGTGCGGAAGTACGGGGCCTTGAGGCTCACGGCCGCACTGAACAGGCGCGAGCCGAAGGGCAGCCGGGTCGCCTTCTGCCAGAGGAGGAACGTCTTGGTGGGGGCGGGCTGGACGGGCGTGGTGTCGGTCATCCAGAAGATATTACTCCCCGGTAGGTTCCGGGTGTCGTGCACCACCGGATGCACCACGGTGCCCACCGCCCGGCCGTCCGCCTCAGGCCAGGATGCGGGTCCCCTCGCGCAACAACTCGTGTAGCCGGGCCTGGTCCGCCTCGGGTTCGGTCACCCAGCGTCGATACGCCGACAGTGCGATCCCGAGCGCGGCGTGCGCCGTGGCCGCGGGGATCAGGTCGTTGACGGCTTCTCCGCGGCGGCCGGCCACGAACTCGGCGACGGCGCGCCGCCAGTCCTCGTACATCAGCGTCGCGTGGGCCTGCAGTTCGTCCACCCCGAGCAGGAGGCCCATCCGCAGGCGGTGCACCTCCGTCTCGGAATCGGGGAAGGTGTTGAACGCGACCAGGGAGTCCGCGAGGGCGTCCCGGAGCGGGGTGGTGGCCGGGATCTCCGCGAGCTGGCGCCGCATGCCGTCCATCTGCACGTCGAACTCTCCCCACGCGATCGCGGCCTTGCCCGGGAAGTAGCGGAACAGGGTGCGGCGGGAGATGTGGGCGGCCTCGGCGATCTGGTCGACGTTGGTGGCGTCGTAGCCCTGACGCGCGAAGAGGTCCAGGGCCACGGTGACGATCGAGGCCCGCGTCGTGGACGGGCGGCGTCCGGGGACGCGACTTTCGGCCGATTCCGTCATTCCCATGAAACAGAAGCTTAAAGCAAAGACCATTGCCATTGGCACTAAGTGCCAATATGATGCAGGTCTCACCCTGAGAGGTGGGACACCCAACCGCGCTGACGAGAGGAATCGCTGTGGAGAACACGCAGAACACCGAGGTAGTGCTGGAAGAGGCCCTCATCGAAGAGGTCTCGATCGACGGCATGTGCGGGGTCTACTGAGATGACCCCCGCAGCAGCGCCGGCCGGCGCCGGGCAGGACACCGCGCCCGCGGCCTTCGACCTCGACGCCGGCTGGCGCCTGCACCCCGGAGTGGCACTGCGTCCCGAGCCGTTCGGGGCCCTGCTCTACCACTTCCACACGCGCAAGCTCAGCTTTCTCAAGTCGCCGACCATCGTCGAGGTGGTACGCACCCTCGCCGACCACCCCACCGCCCGCGCCGCGTGCGCCGCTGCCGGGGTGCCGATCGACGACCCCGGGACCGCCCGCCTGTATCTGCACGCGCTTGGCCAGCTCGCCGCCTCGCGCATGATCGAGGAGACCTCATGACCAGCACGCTCAGCCGCCCGAGCGCCGCCCCCGCCCCCGTCGGCCGGCTGGTGGATCAGTTCGAGCGCGGACTCGACGCCCCCATCTGTCTGACCTGGGAGCTCACCTACGCCTGCAACCTGGCCTGCGTGCACTGCCTGAGCTCGTCGGGCAAGCGCGACCCCCGGGAGCTCAGCACCGAGCAGTGCAAGGCGATCATCGACGAGCTGCAGAAGATGCAGGTCTTCTACGTCAACATCGGCGGCGGCGAGCCCACCGTGCGCCCGGACTTCTGGGAGCTCGTCGACTACGCGACGAGCCACCAGGTGGGCGTGAAGTTCTCCACCAACGGCGTGCGTATCGACGAGAAAGTGGCGCAGCGCCTGGCCGCCAGCGACTACGTCGACGTGCAGATCTCCATCGACGGTGCCACGGCCGAGGTCAACGACGCGGTCCGCGGCCCGGGATCCTTCGACATGGCGGTCCGTGCCCTGGAGAACCTCCAGAACGCCGGCTTCACCGACGCCAAGATCTCCGTGGTGGTCACGCGCGAGAACGTCACCCAGCTGGACGAGTTCAAGGCCCTGGCGGACCGCTACGATGCGACCCTGCGCATCACCCGCCTGCGCCCCTCGGGCCGGGGCGCGGACGTGTGGGACGACCTCCACCCGCTGCCCGAGCAGCAGAAGGACCTCTACGACTGGCT
>JBKBUP010000123.1:4317-8074 GCA_046289795.1 Dietzia sp.
GCGCCCCTCGGGCCGGGGCGCGGACGTGTGGGACGACCTCCACCCGCTGCCCGAGCAGCAGAAGGACCTCTACGACTGGCTGGTCGAGCACGGTTCTAACGTCCTCACCGGCGACAGCTTCTTCCACCTCTCGGCCTTCGGTGACGGGCAGGGTTCACTGCCCGGCCTCAACCTCTGTGGCGCGGGGCGCGTGGTCTGCCTGATCGACCCGATCGGCGACGTCTACGCCTGCCCGTTCGCGATCCACGAGGAGTTCCTCGCCGGCAACATCGTCTCTGACGGCGGCTTCGAGAGCGTCTGGCAGACCTCGGAGCTCTTCCGCGAGCTGCGCGAGCCCCAGTCGGCCGGGGCCTGTGCCTCCTGCGACTTCTACGACAGCTGCCGCGGCGGGTGCATGGCGGCCAAGTTCTTCACCGGCCTGCCCATGGACGGGCCGGACCCGGAGTGCGTCCAGGGGTACGGCGAGGGACTGCTCGCCGCCGAGCGGAGCATCCCCTCGCCGTCACAGGACCACTCCCGCGTCAAGGGGCTGGCGGCGCGCAAGCAGCCCACCGGCCCGGTCCCGCTCACCCTCGTCACCACCCCGCCGCGCAGGCCCACCAGCCTGTGCGACGAGTCCCCGGTCTGAGACGACCAGCCCGACCCCCCTCACACCCGAACCCCCTCAGAACCTCACCCCCTACAAGGAGGCACCCGCTGTGTCCCGTCTGTCCAAGATCGCCGAGGCCAACCCCTGGCGCCCCAACCCCTGGTTCGAGTCGGTCGCCGAGGCCCAGCGGCGCGCCAAGAAGAAGCTGCCCCGGAGCGTCTACATGGCGCTGGTCGCCGGTAGCGAGGAGGGCGTGACGATCGACGACAACACGGCCGCGTTCGCCGAACTCGGCCCCAAGCCGCACGTGATCGGCGCCAAGGCCGAGCGCGAGATGGCCACCACGGTGATGGGTCAGCCCATCAGCCTGCCGGTGATGATCTCGCCGACCGGCGTCCAGGCCGTGACCCCGGACGGGGAGGTCGACGTGGCCCGCGCGGCCGCCGCGCGCGGCACCGCGATGGGGCTGTCCTCGTTCGCGTCCAAGCCCATCGAAGAGGTGATCGCGGCCAACCCGCAGACCTTCTTCCAGGTGTACTGGCTGGGCGGCAAGGAGAAGGTCCTCGAGCGCCTCGAGCGGGCCAAGGCCGCCGGCGCCGCGGGCGTCATCCTCACCACCGACTGGTCGTTCTCCATGGGCCGGGACTGGGGCAGCCCCACCATCCCGGAGAAGCTCGACGCCAAGGCAATGCTCACCCTGGCCCCGGAGATCGCGGTGCGTCCGCGATGGGCCGCGGAGTGGGCACTCGACGTGGTGACCAACAAGCGCTTCCCCGACCTGACCACCCCGAACCTGGTGCACCAGGGCGAGATGGGCCCGACCTTCTTCGGCGCCTACGGCGAGTGGATGGGCACCCCTCCGGCCACGTGGGAGGACATCGCGTGGGTCGTGGAGAACTATGACGGGCCGGTCATGCTCAAGGGCATCACCCGCATCGACGACGCCCGGCGTGCGGTCGACGCCGGCGTCAGCGCGATCTCGGTCTCCAACCACGGTGGCAACAACCTCGACGGCACCCCGGCCTCGATCCGCTGCCTCGCGCCGATCGTCGACGCCGTCGACGGTCAGGTCGAGGTGCTCATGGACGGCGGCATCCGTCGCGGCTCGGACGTGGCCAAGGCGCTCGCCCTGGGCGCCCGCGCCGTGATGATCGGCCGTGCCTACCTGTGGGGCCTGGGCGCCAACGGCCAGGCCGGCGTGGAGAACGTCCTGGACGTCCTGCGCTCGGGCCTGGACTCCAGCCTCATCGGGCTGAGCAAGTCCTCGATCTCCGAGCTCAACAGGGACGACTACGTGATCCCCGACGGGTTCATGCGCCGCCTGGGAGAGTGACTCCCCGGGGCGGTCCGTCCGGGCCGCCCCGTTTACATCCGTAGAGGAAAAGGAACCACAGTCCATGGGAGACTTCGACGGCAAGGTCGTCTACATCACCGGCATCGCCCGCGGCCAGGGCCGTAAGCACGCCATCCGCTTCGCCCGCGAGGGCGCCAAGGTCATCGGCATGGACCTGTGCGCCTCGCCGTCGGAGTACGTGGGTTACAAGGCGTCCACCGAGGAGGACCTCGCGCAGACGGTCGAGAAGGTCCGGGCCGAGGGCGGGGAGATCCTCGCGGAGATCGGTGACGTACGCGACCTGGCGTTCCAGCAGGATCTGGTCGCCCGCGGGGTCGAGCAGTTCGGGGGCCGTCTGGACGTGGTGATCGCCAACGCCGGCATCTGCAACTGGGGCAAGGTCTGGGAGATCGACGAGCAGCAGTGGCAGGACACGATCGACATCAACCTCACCGGGTACTGGAAGACCCTCAAGGCCACCATCCCGCACATGCTGGCGGCGGACAACGGCGGATCGATCGTCCTGGTGAGCTCCGTCGCGGGACTCAAGGCCATGCCCGTCCAGTCGCCCTACTCGGCGTCCAAGTACGGCGTGGTGGGCCTCGCGCAGACCGCGGCCAAGGAGCTCGGTGAGCACCGGATCCGCGTCAACACGATCCACCCCTACGGTGTGCTGACCCCGATGGGTGCCGACGACCCGGCGGCCCACGACGTCTTCACCAACATGCCGCAGTTCCTCCCGCACTTCACGCCGATCCTGGGCATGGGTATGGCGACCACGGACGACATCTCCGACTCCGTCCTGTTCCTGGCCTCGGACGCCTCCCGCACCATCACCGCGTCGACCTTCACCGTCGACATGGGCGCGATCAAGGTCTGACCATCGAGCCCGTCCTGGCGGTGCTGCCGCTCGGCGCCACCGAGCAACACGGCGCGCACCTGCCCACCCAGACGGACACGCTGTTGGCGTCCGCCACCGCTGACGCCCTCGCGGCCGCCGACGTCCACGTGCTCCCCGCTCTCGCGTACGGCGCGAGCGGGGAGCACCAGTCGTTCCCCGGCACCGTGTCCATGGGCACCGAGGCGCTGGTGCAGACGCTGCTCGAGCTCGGTCGGTCGGTGTCCACACGGACGCCCAGGTTCGTGGTGGTCAACGGCCACGGCGGCAACGTCGACGCGCTGCGACGGGCGGTTCCGATGCTGCGTTACGAGGGCCGTGACGCCGCGTGGCTGCCGTGCCGGACCTCCGTGGATCCGGCCGACACCCACGCCGGCCACGCCGAGACCTCGCTCATGCTCCACCTGCACCCCGACCTGGTGCGCATGGACCGCGCTGCCCCCGGATGCACCCGGCCGTTGCCGGAGATCCTGCCCGCCCTCCGTGATGGCGGCGTGGCCGCGGTGAGCCCCTCCGGGGTGCTCGGCGACCCGACCACGGCCACCGCCGCGGAGGGCCGCCGACTGTGGGAGGAGCTCGTGGCCGACATCCGCGGCCGGCTCGCCCGCTGGGCGCCGGGCGAGTCCGACGGGATGCTGCGGTGACCGCCCCGCGCGGTGCCTGCCGGGTCGTGCTGGACCGGCGCACCCGGGTGCTGCGCCGCGGGGGCGCGGTCCGGGTCCTGGGTGGGGACCCGGTCACCCTGGTCACGCCGTCGCCGGGGGTGGCGGCGCTGCTCGACGGCGAGGTGATCACCACCGAGACCCCCGCCGGTGCCGCGCTGGCGCGTGCCCTCACCGACCGCGGGATGGCCCACCCGGACGTCAGCGGACCCGACGCGCGCGCGTTGGAGGCCGTCGCCGTGGTGATCCCCGTCCACGACGACGCGGCCGGAGTC
>JBKBUP010000124.1:0-8055 GCA_046289795.1 Dietzia sp.
TCTGGTCGCCGTGCCTCTCTACGCCGCGTACGGGACCAACATGCATCCCGAACAGATGAACGCCCGCGCGCCGCACTCCCCGTTCGCCGGAACCGGTTGGCTGGAGGGCTGGCGCCTGACCTTCGCGGGCGAGGACCCCACGTGGGAGGGCGCCGTGGCCACCGTGGTCGAGGACCCCGATTCGAGGGTGTTCGTGGTGCTCTACGACGTGCCCGACGACGACGCCCGCGCCCTCGATCGATGGGAGGGCACCGACCTGATCCCGGCCCGGAAGATCCGGGTCCGGGTGGAGCGGCGTCCCACCGTCCCCCCCGGTCCCCCGGTCGGCGCCCAGGAGTCCGAGTTCGCGGTCGCCTCCTCCCCCACCGTCTCCGAGGGCACGGTGCTGGTCTGGCTGTACGTCATGGACGCCTTCGAGGGCGGTCTGCCGTCGGCGCGCTATCTCGGCCTGCTGGCGGATGCCGCCGAGTGCGCCGGCGCCCCCGACCCCTACGTGCGGCAGCTGCGCACCAGGGAGTCCCGCAACGTGGGCCCGGGCGCCTAGCCCCGTGCTCCCCGCCACCGGGTCGCCCACCGCCGTGTCGCCCACCGCCGTTCCTCCCACCACCGTGCCGCCGCTCCTGACCCCCACCCCCGACGCCCGCGCGACCGCCGACGCCGTCGCCCGCGCGAGCGGCCGGTCCGTCCACGAGGTGACCCTGGTCCTGGGCTCCGGCTGGTCCGAGGTCGTCGTGGGACTGGCCGACCCGGGAACCGCGATCACCATCCCGGTGTCCGATCTGCCCGGGTTCGTCCCCCCGTCGGCAGCCGGTCATCGCGGGACGGTCACGAGCTGTCTGGTCGACGGGGTGCCGCTGCTCGCCGTGGCCGGGCGCAGTCACCTCTACGAGGGTCTGGGCACGGACCCCGTCGTCCACCCCGCACACGTCGCGGCCGCGGTCGGCTCCGGCGTACTGGTGCTCACCAACGCCGCCGGCGGGTTGCGCGACGACCTGACGGTCGGTGACCTGGTCCTGATCTCGGACCACCTCAACCTCACGGGCCGGTCCCCGCTGACCGGTCCCGCCTTCGTGGACCTCGTGGACGCCTACTCGTCCCGCCTCCGCAGCGCCGCCGCGGACGCGCTGCAGGCCGTCACCGGTACCCGACCCGCCGAGGGCGTCTACGCCGCCATGCCCGGACCGCAGTACGAGACCCCGGCCGAGATCCGGATGCTGCGCACCCTCGGCGCGGACCTGGTGGGGATGTCGACGGTCCCGGAGACCGTGGCGGCCAGGGGTCTCGGCCTCCACGTGGTGGCGGCGTCGCTGGTGACCAACCTCGCCGCCGGGGTCACCGGTCAGCCCCTCGACCACGCCGAGGTCCTGGCCGCGGGGGCCGCCGGAGCCGAGCGACTCACCGGCGCCCTGCGCGCACTCGTCCCCGCCGTCGCGCGGGGCTGAGCAGGACATGCCCGCGAGCGCACCGTGACCCTGAGCTTCGGCACGGCCGGCGTCCGCGCCCCGCTCGGCCCCGGGCCCGACCGGATGAACGCCGGGACCGTCGCGCTGGTCGCCACCGCCGTCGCCCGCCACGTGCGGATGGTTGAACCCCCCGGCTCGACCGTGATCGTCGGTGGCGATGCCAGGCACGGTTCCGCGGGGTTCGTGGACGTGGCCGCCGCGGTCCTGGCCGCGCACGGTCTCCTCGTCGTCGTCCCCGGCTCGCCCGTCCCCACACCCGTCGTCGCCGCGGCCGTGCGGGCGCGGGGCGCGGTCGCCGGCCTGATGGTGACGGCCTCGCACAACCCCGCCACCGACAACGGGATCAAGGTCTACGGCCCCGGCGGGGCGCAGATCGTGCCGCCCACCGACTCCGAGATCGAGCAGCACCTGAGGGCCGCGGCGCGGGAGGGGGTCGCCGTCCCCGACGCCGGGGCCCCCGGCGTGCGGGTGGACCCCACGCTCGTCGACGACTACGTTGCCTCCGTCGTCGCCGGCCTGCCCACTCCCGCGCGGCCCCCGCGCGTGGCCCTGACCCCCGTGCACGGGGTGGGGGGCGAGATCTGCCGCCGCGTCCTCGCCGGGATCGGGGTCGACGACGTCACGCTGGTGGCCGAGCAGGCCCGCCCGGACCCGGACTTCCCCACCGTCGACTCCCCCAACCCGGAGCGGCCCGGCACCACCGCGCGGCTGCTCGGGCTGGCCGAGGAGATCGGCGCCGACGTCGCGATCGCGTTGGACCCGGACGCCGACCGGTGCGCCATGGGGTCCGCCGGCCCCGACGGCCGGTGGCGGATGCTCGACGGCGACGACTCCGGGGCGCTGCTCGCCGACCACCTGCTGACCTCACCGCTGCCCGGCTCGGTTCGGAGAGCGGGGGACGGTCCCGACGCCCCGGTCGTGGCCTCGACGATCGTGTCCTCGCGACTGCCCTCGCTCCTGGTCCCCGCCCGGGGCGGCCGGCACGTGGAGACGCTGACCGGGTTCAAGTGGCTGGTCCGGGCCGGGGAACCCCTGCGGTACGCCTACGAGGAGGCGATCGGGCACTGTGTGCTGCCGGAGGTGGTGGCGGACAAGGACGGGATCTCGGCGGCGGGCGTGTGGTGCGCGATGGTCGGCTCCGGCGGCCCGTCGGTCGGGGCGAGGCTCGACACGCTCGCCGGGGAGTTCGGGGCGCACCTGCGGCGCAACGTCCCGCTGGCGCTCGAGCCCGGCTCCGACCCCGCCGCGGAGCTGCGGCGGGCGGCCGATCAGCTCGTCTCGGCCGGCGCGGTGACCCCGTTGGACGGCACGGCCGGGTTCCGTGTGTCGATCCCGGGCGCCCGTGCCGTGATCCGCCCGTCCGGCACCGAGCCGCTGCTCAAGACCTACGTCGAGGTGTGGACCCGGGCACGGCCGTCAGCACCCGACCGGGAGGACGCCGCGCGACGGCTGGCCGCTCTGGCCGATTCCGTCGCCGCCGCCGTCGCGTTCTGAGCTTTCCCGTCCTGAGCAGTCCCGTTCTGAGCAGTCCCGTCCTGCCCGGTCGCGACCCGGGTAACGGTCAGCGGGGGCCGAACAGCCGGTCGCCCGCGTCGCCTAGCCCGGGGACGATGAAGGCGTCGTCGTCGAGCCTGTCGTCGACCGTCGCGGTGATGAGCCTGGCCGCCAGCCCCGACGACCGCACCGTCTCGATCCCCTCCGGCGCGCACAGGACACAGACCACGGTGACACCGGTCGCGCCGCGCTCGGCCAGGGTCTCCAGTGTCGAGACCAGCGAGCCGCCCGTGGCGAGCATGGGGTCCAACACCACCACGTGCCGACCGGAGAGGTCGTCGGGCAGGGAGCACAGGTAGGAGACCGGTTCGTGGGTCTCCTCGTCGCGCGCCAGGCCCACGAACCCGACCTGCGCGCCGGGGAGCAGCCGGGTGGCCGGATCCAGCAGACCCAGTCCCGCCCGCAGGACCGGCACCACGAGCGGGACGCCGTCCACCGCCACACCCGTCGTCTCGGCCACGGGGGTCGTCACGGGCACCTCGGTGGTGGGGATGGAGCGGAAGGCCTCGTAGCAGAGCATGGTGCCGAGAGCGTCCATCGCGGCCCGGAATCCAGCGGTGTCTGTGGCGGAGTCCCGGAGCGTACGGAGCCGGTCTCCGACCAGCGGGTGGTCCACGACGATGATGTCCATGCCCGACAGGATTCCACAGCGGAGAATTCGCGTATCGGGTGGAACCGGGGTGTGTCCCCGACGCGTCGAACCCTGTGACGGGACAAGAGGCGACGAGGGGCGAGGCAATGGCGGACGGAGCGATCGACGTCCACGTGGACGGATTGCGGGAGCTGGGTACGGGGCTGACCACGCTGGCGGATGCCCTCGGGGGCGCGCTCGGGGCGGTGGACGCGCTACCGATCGATGCGGTCGCACCGGTGCTCGGCCCGGTCGGCGCAGACTTCATGTCGGCGCTGCTCTCGGCCACCGCACGGCACCGGGAGGTGCTCGGCGGGGTGGCCCGGGTCAGCGATGCCGCCGGGCGGCTGGTGCTGGAGACCGGCCGGCTGTACGCCGAGTCCGACGCCGCGGGTGCCGACGCCATCGGCGCCGCCGGAACCGGCGTGACCGAGACGCGGGGGCCGGCCCGATGATCGCCGACGTGCTGGCCTACGCGGGGCCCATCCGGCAGATCCTCGACCTGCTCTCGACCGAGGAGTTCGTCCCCGAACCGGCCCGGGACGTCATGCGCCCGGTCAGCGACGGGCTGGAGGTGGCCCAGCGGCTGGGCCCGCCGCTCGAGCGCCTGCTCTCCGAGAGCTGGGACTCGCTGGCCTCACTGGGCGCCGCCCACTCCGTGGCCGAGATCGGTCGGACGGTGGGGGCACTCACCGAGTCGTCGGTCGAGATCGCGCGCGTCACCGCTGTGGCGGCCGACATCGTGGTCCGCGGCACGATCGAGGTGATCGGCATCGTGCAGCAGTTCATCGCCCGCGCCGCGGCGCTGGGGCCCACCCTGATGACCCCGCCCGGCCAGGTCGCACTGCTCGGCCTGGCCACCGAACACCTGGCCCGCGGCATCCAGGTCGCGGAGCGGGTCCAGCTCGAGCTCAAGGGGCCCACCGCCGAGCTGCGCGCCATCGCCGCCGGCATCCCCGACGCCCCCGGGATGCCGGGGGTCATCACGGATTCGAGCGTGGGAGGCGCCGTCAACGCCTCGACCGTCGCCCACACCGGCTCCGGACCGGGGTCTGTCGGGGCGACCGGAGCCGCGGGCGCGACCTCGGTCGGGGCGACCGGAGCCGGGGAGTCCGCGAGCGGAGCGGGAGGGGACGCAGGTTCCGGAGCGGGGGTCATCGGTGGCGGCGTCGACGTGGTGCTTCCCGACGGGTCCGTTGCCACCGCACCCAACGAGCAGGCCGCCGGCGCCGTCCGCAACGCGCTCAGCCAGCAGGGCGTGCCCTACGTGTGGGGCGGGACCACGCCCGGCCAGGGACTGGACTGTAGTGGCCTGACCCAGTGGGCGTACCGGGACGCCGGGGTGGAGATCCCTCGTCTGGCGCAGGAGCAGAGCGTGGGCGCGCCGGTGTCGCGGTCGGACCTCATGCCGGGAGATCTGGCGGTGTGGGACGGCCATGTCGCCATGTACATCGGCAACGGCCAGCTCGTCGAGGCCGGGGACCCCGTAGCGGTGTCGGGCCTGCGCACCGACAATATCGGCATGTCCTTCCACGGTTTCTACCGCCCGACAGGCGGATGACGTCCGAGACGTGCCGTCATACCGACCCGATGACCGGAGTCGTCGCCGAGGTCGGTACCGACGGCGTGCCGGTGGGCCTGGCCCTGCCGGAGGAACTGCTCGACCGCGCACCCACCGACGTCGCGCGGGCGGTCCTGCGCACCCTGAACGCAGCCGCGTGCGAGGCCCGTGACCTGCTCGACCGGCTGGCCGAGCAGGAGTGGGACGGGCAGGAATGGGACCGAGCGGAGTGGGACGACGCGGGGCGGGACGATCCGGAGCGGGACGATCCGGAGCGGGACGCCGCGGGGTCGGACGACCCGGCACGGAGCCGGGCCGGAACCGATGACGGCCGGATCGGAGGTACCTCGTGAGCGGCGGCGGGCTGGACGTCGAGGCGTTCCTGGACCGTCTGCGCGGGATCGCGACCGAGTGGGAGTCCGCGCACGACCAGCTGGAGACCCTCCGGGTGGTGGCCTCGAGCCCGGACCGGATCGCCACCGCCACCGCTGACTCCGGTGGCGCGGTGATCGACCTCGTGTTGGCGGCCGGGCTGCGCAGGCACGGCGGCGAGACGGTGGCCTCCGCCATCCTCGAGGCCACCTCCAGCGCGGTCGAACAGGCCAATGCCCGACGTGCCGAATTGGTCTCGGGGTCCGTCGCCCTGGCTGTGAGCGGCCGAAAGCAGGCCGCCGAGGCTGCCGGAAGCGACTCAGCCGGTGCCCCGTCGGCGGGCCGTGGCACCGGCTGACGGGCCGTGGATATGCTGACCGGCATGGCCAAGGACATAGTCCCGATCGAGCTCGGTCTCCCTGAGGGAGACGTCACGACCCTCTGGGCACCCAGTTGGCGGGAGGACAACGACGACTGGGAGGCGTTCCTCGGACTCGACGAGGACCTCTACGCATTCGACTCGACCGCCGAACTCCTGGCCCTGGTCCGGAGCGGCGCGCGGCACGACCTGCAGGATCACCCGTCCTGGGACGAGTTCGCCGGCTCCGACGTCCTGGCGTTCCGCGCCGCGGACGAGAACTGCTACGACCTCGTCGGCGTCCTCGAACTCCTCGGCGAGAACCCCACCGAGTCGTCGGTCGACGAGATCGACCAGTCCTTCACCATCGCCCGCTCGATCGGCGAGGTGTGCGAGCTGGACACCGTCACCAAGTTCTTCAACGGCAACCCGATCCTGGCCGCCGTCACCCGCGGGATGGACGAGTTCTACGGGCGGGACGGGTTGAAGCTGTGGAAGTCCATCCGCAAGACCGTCGCCAAGGGCTGGGACGACGTGCTCGACGCGATCCAGGACGTCATGACCACGCCCGAGGTCAAGCCCGCCGAGGTCGAGCGCGCCCGTACAGACCTCAAGGCCGCCGAGGCCGCGCTCCCCGAGCCCGAACCGGAGCCCGAGGCCGCCCCCACCGGATACCCGGAGGGCGCAATCTGGGAGACGGTCGGGATCGACCCGGTGAGGATCATCTTCGCCGACCAGGAGTACCTGAGCCTGCGCTGCTATCTCGGCGATCGGCCGGTGTTCCTCGGTGACGGCGACCAGGCGTACGTGTTCACCAGCCCCCGGGGCCTGGCCCGGTTCCTGGCGGACAACGACGACGAGACGCTCAGCCATGTGGCGACCTACGAGCGCGTCAAGATCGCCGCGACCGACGGCAGCCTGGACGTCCACGTGACCGACGACAACACCTACGTCTTCGCCGGCCTCGACCGCGACATCGAGGTCGGCCCCGGCATGGTCGACTCCGACCAACTCGGTCTGGCCGTGGAACTGGTCACCGACCTCGCGAACTACGTGGGCGACTCCGAGCTCGAGGCCGCGGTGACCGGCCGCGGTTCATCGCTGCGCCGGTTCCTGCACTTCGTCCTCAACCCGGGCGACGCCAAGCTGCTCGAGCCCAGCGCGCCGTTCGACGACGAGGCCGGCGAGTGGCGCGACCTGGTCAACGATGTCGAACGCCTGATGACCACTCCCGACATCGCCTGAGACGCCGGATCCCCCACTCCGGCCTCACCAGCCGCGCAGTCGGTCCAGCACCACCCCGGCCGGCCCCCGCGCCGTACCCGGTCCACCGATCTCCAGGGCGGACGCGAGTTCGGTGAGTGCCGCGGGCACTCGCCCCGGGTCCCCGGCGTGAACGGTCGCGACCACCTCGCCGGCCCGGACCGGGTCACCCTCGACACGATGCAGCAGTACGCCGGCGGCCGGGTCCACGGCCTCGCCCGGTCGAGTGCGCCCGGCACCGGACAGCCACGATGCGCGGCCCACGCCCAGGGCGTCCCACCTCACCTCCCCCGACTCCGGGGCCCGCACCTCCTCCGTGTGCGCGGCCAGCGGTAGCGCGGCGCCGGGATCGCCTCCCTGGGCGGTGACCATCGCGCGGAAGGAGTCCATCGCCCGCCCGTCGCCCAGGCGCTCACGCGGGTCACCGTCGATCCCCACCGCGTCCAGGGCCTCCCGCGCCAGTGCGCAGGTCAGGTCGACCATGTCGGGCGGGCCTCCCCCGGCGAGGATCTCGATGCACTCGGCCACCTCGAGGGCGTTTCCCACCGCCCGACCCAGCGGGGTGTGGTTGGCGGTCACCAGCGCGCTGGTCCGGACACCGGCCGCCGTTCCGATCCCCACCATCACCCGGGCCAGCTCCTCGGCGTCGGCGCGGTCGGGCCGGAAGGCCCCGGATCCACACTTGACGTCGAGCACCAACGCCCCGGTGCCCTCGGCGATCAGTTCGTGCGTCACGCGAACAAACCGCAGCCCGTCCGCGTGGCGAGAGCCGAGACTGGTTTCCGCCAGCGTCAGCAGGTAGCGTGCGATCCGCCCACGCAGGTCGCCGTCCTGCAGGTGAATGCCGTCGGCC
>JBKBUP010000125.1:0-8047 GCA_046289795.1 Dietzia sp.
GCGGAGAGTGCAATAGCTACGTCGGCGGCCGCGACATGGGCGGCGTCGGCATCATCGGCGGAGTAGACGGCTACCGTCCTGATCCCCAGCGACGCGGCGGTTCTTGCAACACGAATCGCGATCTCACCGCGATTGGCCACCAGAACCTTGTGGAACATTCGCCGTCCTCACTTCTCGGATGTGCTCTCGGGCATGTGCGGACCCTGTGGCCTCACGCGTCACGGCGTCACGGATGCCGCGCGTGCACGGGTCGCGAACGTTTCCGGCCTGCCTCCCGCGTCCGAGGACGCCGAAGGCCCACGCCGGCAGAACTTTGACCTGAACGTCAGGATTGACGGAATCATCACCCACGACCGCGTTGGAGTCAACCCTCACCGAAGCAACGAGTTCTCGATGATCCCGGCCCACACCGCGGGATGACGGGTCGGTGGGCGGTGAATGCTCGCGGGCGAACAGGGTCCACGCGAACAGGGTCCACGCTCTGCGGCGCCGCGCCGCACATCGGCTCAGCCTGCGGCCGCCGCATCCGCGGCCCGGGCCTCCAGCGCGCGGGTCAGGTCCGCGGTCTGCTCGGCGAGGATCCGGCGCAGGGCGGCTGGCTGGGCGTCATCCGCGATCACGGCCTCGAAGCGGGCCACGGTCTCCGCGTCCACCGACCACGCCGGGAAGAGCCCTGCCGCGACGGTCTTGGCGAGGTCGCCGGACCGCGCTTTCCACAGGGCGGTCACGTCGTCGAGGTAGCGCTCGCTCAGGCCGGTGAGCAGGTGCTCCTGTCCCGGCATGTCGATCCCGAGCAGGGTGGCGCGCACCACGGCGTTGCTCGGGGCGTCGTCGCCGGTGGCGGTGAGCAGTGCCTCGGCCTCCTCCTTGGCGCCGACGGTGGGCCGCGCGGCGCGGGCGGTGGCCGCCCGCCGGGCGCCTCCGGCGGTGTCGTCCGCCGCCAGTTCCTCGTCGATCCGGTCGGAGTTCTCGGCGCCCGCGGCCACGAGCGCGGTGAGCACGGTCCACCGCAGGTCGGTGTCGAGGGTCAGTCCGGGCAGCCCCGCCTCGTCCGCCCCGGCATCGAGGAGTGTGGCCAGAACGCGCGCCTGGTCGGGTCCCACGGGGCAGCTGCACAGCGCCGCGAGGAACGCCAGCTGGTGGTCCGACCCGGCCTCCGAGCCTCGGGCCGCTGCGAGCATCGCGGCGGAGAACTCCGGCCAGCCGGTGGCCGCCGCCCAATCCGGGTCGGCGTACTTGGCGAGTGTGGTCTGCGCCTGGGCGAGCACGCGTTGGACCACCCCGATGTGGGCCTCCCGCGGGGCCGCGCGGGTGACCACCTCGACGAACCGGCGAGCCGGGAGTCGAGCCTCACGGGTCATCTCCCACAGCGCGGACCAGCACAGTGTCCGGGCGAGCGAATCCGTCACGTGCTCGATCGAGTCCAGGACCGTGGCCAGCGAGCGCTCGTCGAGCCGCACCGAGCAGTACGTCAGGTCGGCGTCGTTGGGCAGGACCAGGTCGGGAACGGCAAGGCCGGCCATGTCCGGGACGGTCGTGCGCGCAGCGTCCACGTCCAGTTCGGCGAACGCGGTGCGAACCAGGGCGCCCGCGTCGTCACGGCTGTAGAGGCCGACTCCGAGGCGGTGGGTGCGCAGCTCCCCGGCGCCGGGGGCGGCGGGCCCCTGCACGACGGTCAGCTCGGAGATGGTCCCCGGTGTGTCGTCTGCGGTGTTCACCTCCACCGTGATCGGGTTGATGCCGGTGGTCCGCAGCCACTGATCGGCCCAGTCGGACAGGTCGCGGCCGGACGAGGCCTCGAGGGCGCGCAGGAGGTCGTCGAATTCGGCGTTGCCGAAGGCGTGCTCGGCGAAGTAGGCACGTAGGCCGGCCAGGAACGGTTCACGCCCCACGTATGCCACGAGCTGCTTGAGCACGGACGCGCCCTTGGCGTAGGTGATCCCGTCGAAATTGGCCTCGACCGTCTCCAGGTCCTTCATGTCGGCCGCGACGGGGTGGGTGGAGGGCAACTGGTCCTGCCGGTACGCCCACGCCTTCTCCACGTTGGCGAAGGTGGTCCACGCGTCGGTGTACTGCGTGGCGTCCACCTGGGCCAGGACCGAGGCGAAGGTCGCGAACGACTCGTTGAGCCACAGGTCATCCCACCAGCGCATGGTCACCAGGTCGCCGAACCACATGTGGGCCATCTCGTGGAGGATCGTCTCGTTGCGCCGCTCGTAGCGGTAGCCGGTGACGCGGGAGCGGAAGACGTAGTCCTCGAGGAACGTCACGGCGCCCGCGTTCTCCATGGCCCCCGCGTTGAACTCGGGCACGAAGATCTGGTCGTACTTGCCGAACGCGTACGGCATGCCGAACTCGTGGTGGTAGAAACCGAAGCCCTCCTTGGTCTCGGCGAACAGTCGCTCGGCATCGAGGTGCTCGGCGAGCGACCCGCGGCACAACAGTCGTAGTGGAATGGTCCCGTGCTCGTCGGTGTAGGAGTCCTCGGCCACGTGATAGGGGCCGGCGATCAGGGCCACCAGGTACGTCGACAGGATCTCCGTCGGCTCGAAGTGGTGCACCACCGACCCCGACTCCCCGGGGGACTCGGTGGCCGGGGTGTTGGCCACCACCACCCAGGAGGCGGGGGCGGTCACGGTCAGCGTGTAGCGGGCCTTGAGATCGGGCTGGTCGAAGCAGGCGAACACCCGCTTGGCGTCCGCGGTCTGGAACTGGGAGTAGAGATAGACCTCCCCGTCCACCGGGTCGACCATGCGGTGCAGGCCCTCGCCGGTGGAGGTGTACGCCAGATCGGCCTCGACGACGAGCTCGTTGGTCGACTGCAGATCGGGCAGCGTCAGCCCCACCTCGTCGTCATAGTCCCCGGTCTCCAGGTCCTTCCCGTTCAACGTCACCGAACGGATCCGCGCCGACCTCAGGTCGATGAACGTCTCGGCCCCGGGTCGGGAGCAGGCGAACCGGACGACCGTGCGGGACCGGAACGTCCCGGATCCCGGCCCGCCGGAGCCGTCGGTGAGGTCCAGGTCCACCTCGTAGGTGTCCACGTCGAGCAGCTCCGCCCTGGCGGCGGCGTCGGAACGGGTGAGATTGAGCGAGCGCATCGGAGAGGTCCTCGGTTCCTGGGCGGGGGTGATGGCCCCAGTCCTACCACCCTGAACGGAGTGGCGGCGTCGGGTCAGGGCAGGGAGGATGGGGTCATGACATCTTCCGGTTCCGCCGCCACCCGTTCCGTCGACTTCTGGTTTGACCCCCTGTGCCCCTTCGCGTGGGTCACCAGCCGCTGGATCCTCGAGGTGGAGAAGGTCCGCGACATCGAGCTGACCTGGAACGTGATGAGCCTGTCCGTCCTCAACGACGGCCGGGACCTGCCCGAGGAGTACATGGAGATGATGACGAGGGGCTGGGGTCCGGTCCGTGTGGCGATCGCCGCCGCACAGCGTCACGGCCAGGAGGTCCTGGGCCGGCTGTACACCGAGCTCGGCACCCGCATCCACGACCAGGGGCGGGGGATCGAGGACCCCACCGTGATCACGGAGGCGCTCGAGGCCGCCGGACTGGACGCGGGTCTGGCCGCCGCCGCGGCGACGGATGAGTACGACGACGAGCTGCGCGCCTCGCACCACCGCGGCATGGACCCGGTGGGCGACGAGGTCGGCACCCCGGTCGTCCACGTGGACGGCGTGGCCTTCTTCGGACCCGTCCTCACGCGCATCCCGCGGGGAGAGGACGCGGGCCGGGTCTTCGACGGCGCCGCGCTGCTCGCCGAGTACCCCTACTTCTTCGAGCTCAAGCGCAGCCGCACCGAGGCCCCGCAGTTCGACTGAGTCGATCGCGATGACCCGTGGAACGGCGCCCGGCGTCGGCGGCCCTGAAGCTGTGGTGGATCTCCGTCCACTGCGGGTCGACGACGCCGCGCTCGTAGCCGAGGCCACCCTGTTCAACGTCAACTGGACGGGGGAGGAGCGGGTGACGCCCGCAGTGGTCGCCTCCGATCCGGCGCTGGCGCACTACACCGTGCTTCGACCCGACCGCGGCGACTTCGGACTGGTCGCGGAGGTCGGCGGACGGCCCGTCGGCGTGGTGTGGCTGCTGTTCCTCGACGCCGCGGATCCCGGCTACGGGTACGTGGCCGACGGAGTCCCCGAGCTCAGCGTGTGCGTGTGGCCCGGTCACCGCGGGAGAGGCCTCGGGACCCTGTTGCTCGAGGCGGCTCTCGCGGCGGCGCGGGACAGGGATCTGGATCGGGTCTGTCTCAGCGTCGAGGCCGGCAATCCGGCCCGGAGGCTGTACAGGGACCTGGGTTTCGTCGACGTGGAGGGCACGGCGTCGGAGACGATGGTGATCCGGCTGCGGATGTGACTCCACCGCCTTCGGCGGCGCGGGTCCGACGTGGCAGAATCGCCGCCATGCGCATCTACCTGGGAGCGGACCACGCCGGCTTCGAGACCAAGAACGTCATCGCCGAGCACCTCACGACCTCCGGCCACGAGGTGGTCGACTGCGGCGCCCACACCTACGACGCGGAGGACGACTACCCGGCCTTCTGCATCGACGCGGCCCGGAAGGTCGTGGCGGACCCGGGCAGCCTCGGCATCGTGCTGGGCGGCTCCGGCAACGGCGAGCAGATCGCGGCAAACAAGGTCCCCGGCGCCCGATGTGCGCTGGCGTGGAGCGTCGAGACCGCCCGACTGGCCCGCGAGCACAACAACGCCCAGCTGATCGGCATCGGGGGGCGCATGCACTCGCAGGAGGAGGCGCTGGCGATCGTCGACGCGTTCCTCGACCAGAGCTGGTCCGAGGCGGAGCGCCACCAGCGGCGCATCGACATCCTCGCCGAGTACGAGCGCACCCACGAGGCCCCGCCCGTCCCCGGAGCCTGAGCTACACCGTGCCTGAGGGGCACACCCTCCACCGACTGGCCCGCCTGCACACCGAGTTCTTCGCAGGTGGGCCCGTCCGCGTATCCAGCCCACAGGGGCGGTTCGCCGACCACGTCGTCGTCGACGGTCGGCATTTCGACCACGCCACGGCCGTCGGCAAGCACCTCTTCCACCACTACGAGGGCGGCCTCGCCGTCCATGTCCACCTGGGGCTCTACGGTTTCTTCGACACCCACCTTGTGGCCGAGGGGCAGGAGCCCCCCGGGCCGGTCGGTCAGGTGCGGATGCGCGTCGGGGCGGCGCGAGTCGGGTCGGTGCGTCCCGGGGCGGGGGCGGAGGACCGACCGGCCCACTACGTGGACCTGCGCGGCCCCACCCGGTGCGAGGTCCTCGGCGAGGAGGGGGTGGCCGAGGTGCGCGCACGACTGGGACCCGACCCCCTGGACCCTGACGCCGAGCCCGAGCGTGCCTGGGCCCGGATCTCCCGCAGCGCGCGCCCGATCGGCGCCCTGCTCATGGACCAGAAGG
Organism: Dietzia sp.; assembly: GCA_046289795.1. GTDB lineage: Bacteria > Actinomycetota > Actinomycetes > Mycobacteriales > Mycobacteriaceae > Dietzia. Next base: position 5,409 of record JBKBUP010000125.1, read on the forward strand.
TGCTGGCCGGGGTGGGCAACGTGTACCGCGCCGAGGCGCTCTTCCGGGCCGGCCTCGACCCGTTCCGGCCGGGGACCGAGATGGATGCCGAACGGTTCCGCGAGCTGTGGGACGACCTGGTGGCGCTGATGCGGGTCGGGGTGGACACCGGGGGGATCGTCACGATCCGGCCCCCGCACGACCACGGCGACGTCCCGAGGCGCGGCGCCGACCGGCCTCGCAACTACGTCTATCAACGTGACGGGTGGAGGTGCCGGGTGTGCGGCGACGAGGTCCGCCTGCGGACCATGGATGCCAGGACGTTGTTCTGGTGCCCGACGTGTCAGGCGAGATGACGACGAGTCCTGCGGGATCTGTGGAGCGGGCGACGGGAATCGAACCCGCGTAGCCTGCTTGGAAGGCAGGGGCTTTACCATTAAGCTACGCCCGCATCGGCGGCTGACCTGGGATTTCTCCCACGTCCTGCTCGCGCTGAGACCACACTACCGGACCGCTCCGGCCCTCCCAACTCCCGGCCCGTGAACTCGGAATCCGTGCCGAACCGGGGCTGTCGTACACTGGGCGAGTTGGTTTGGCGGCCCGGCAGGTTTTCCGCGTACGGCGCGGGATGGTCGGCCGCGCGACTCACCGGGATGTGGCGCAGCTTGGTAGCGCATCCGCTTTGGGAGCGGAGGGTCGCAGGTTCGAATCCTGTCATCCCGACCAGCGGAGCCCGAAAAACGAACCCCAGACAACTTTCCTAGGAGAACATCAACGTGAAGAGCACTGTCGAGCAGCTGAACCCGACCCGGGTCAAGGTCACGGTGGAGGTGCCGTTCGCGGAGCTCGAGCCGGACTTCGCCAAGGCGTACAAGTCGCTCGCCGGCCAGGTCAACATCGCCGGCTTCCGCCCGGGCAAGGCCCCGGCCAAGCTCCTCGAGTCGCGGATCGGTCGCCCGGCCGTGCTGGAGCAGGTCGTCAACGACATGATCCCGACCCGCTACGGCCAGGCCGTGGACGAGCACGACCTCAAGGTCCTGGCGCAGCCGGAGATCGAGGTCACCAAGCTCGAGGACGGTGAGCTCGTGGAGTTCACCGCCGAGGTGGACGTGCGCCCGGAGATCACCCTCCCGACCTACTCGGACCTGTCGGTGACCGTCGAGGCGCCCGCGACGGACGAGGCGGCTGTGGAGACCGAGCTCGACAACCTCCGCGCCCGCTTCGGCACCCTCAAGGGCGTCGAGCGCGGTGCCCAGAAGGGCGACTTCCTCTCCGTGGACCTCGCCGCCACCGTCGACGGCGAGCCCGTCGACGAGGCCTCGACCGAGGGCCTGTCCTACGAGCTCGGCTCGGGCACCCTCGTCGAGGGTCTCGACGACGCCGCCGAGGGCCTCAAGACCGGCGAGTCCAAGGATTTCACCTCCTCCCTCGTCGCGGGTGACCACGCGGGCAAGGAGGCCGTCATCACGGTGACGGTCCAGTCCGTCAAGGAGCGCGAGCTCCCCGACGCCGACGACGAGTTCGCGCAGATGGCCAGCGAGTTCGACACCCTGGACGAGCTCAAGGCCGACCTCACGGAGAAGGTGGCGCAGCAGGCCAAGGCCGGCCTCGCGGGTGAGATCCGCGACAAGGTCCTCGACGCGCTGATCGAGGCCACCGACATCCCGACCCCCGAGTCCCTGGTCGAGTCCGAGGCGCACGCGCAGATGCACCAGCTCATCGACCAGTTCGGTGGCGACCCGGCGATCCTCGACCAGGCGCTGGCTGCCGAGGGCACCGACCGCGAGACCTTCGAGGCCGAGACCCGCGAGGGCGCCGCCCGCGCCATCCGCAGCCAGCTCCTGCTGGACGCCGTGGCCGAGGAGGCCTCGACCGAGGTCTCGCAGGAGGAGCTCACGCAGCACATCATGTTCCAGGCCCAGCGCTACGGCATGGACCCGAACCAGTTCGTGCAGCAGATCCAGCAGGCCGGCCAGCTCGGGTCGCTGTTCTCCGATGTGCGCCGCTCCAAGGCCCTGGCCGACGTGATCGTCCAGGCGACCGTGACGGACACCGAGGGCAACACGGTCGACACCACCGAGTTCTTCGGCTCGCGTGAGGACCAGAGCACCGAGGGCGCGGACTCCGCCGAGGCCGCCGATTCGGCCGAGGTCGAGGCCGACACCGCGGACGAGAAGGACACCGACGCCTGATCGTCACGGCCTGATCCACCCCCCGGAGCCGGGGACCGCCTCACGGTGGTCCCCGGCTCCGTCGTTCGCGGCGACCGTGACCGCGGGCGGCGACGCTGAGAGCGAACACCCGCCCCGTCGGGACGGTTCCGTCGTGGGCGTTGGTTACTGTTTGACGTAACGGATACCCGGCCGCCGGACGGCCGGGCACCGCGGGAGCGGTGAGACGATCAGCGAAGGTAGGTACCCCGTGGCCCAGAACGGTTCAGCGGCACAGCCCGGTTCGACGCAGCCCGCCCTCAGCTCGCCCGGATCCCACGGGTTGACCCTCGGCGACTCGGTGTACGAGCGTCTTCTGCAGGAACGGATCATCTTCCTGGGTTCCCAGGTGGATGACGACATCTCCAACCGTCTCTGCGCGCAGATCCTCCTGCTCGCGGCGGAGGACCCCACCCGCGACATCGCCATGTACATCAACTCGCCCGGCGG